>NZ_LBJW01000111.1:0-399712 GCF_028128865.1 Bradyrhizobium sp. CCBAU 11357
CTTGTCGTGACAAATCATAGCACGTTGAGAGGAGCGGGGCGATTTTCATTACGTCTATTGGGGGTGGCCGTCGAGGTCTGCTTCGGGTCTTGGCTGTGTGAAAACGCCAACATGCGCAATCGTGATAGAAGAAGTTATTCGTCCAAGACCGCTTTAATCGCTCAACGCGCAAGCGGATTAAACTTAGAGGTGGGACTGGAAAATACCATTCTTCGCCGCGTTGCGATTTTTGAGTTTTCACACAGCCAGGGTCAAAACGTGAAGGACTCAGGTTTGGCAAATCTGGTCCGCTCTGCCGCGATGAGCGGATCTCCGTCAGGCCCCAGGCAACTTCGCAGGTGGGCCACAAGCCGCGAGCACCTTAAGCGCGGTGCGGCTAGGCAAAGCCGGCGGCGGTATCGCAGGCTCTTGTTGGGCTGCCGGTGATCAAGCGATCAGGAGCGGCGCCGCCTGCAGCGCGTCCAGCCAAGGAATGGATTGCGCGACTTAGTCGTGAGCTCGACGACGCCAGCACTGAGCAACGGAAGGGCTCCTCATCGCGGTCCTTCCGATGCTGTCATTCTGCTCCTGTTTTGCCCGACGAAGCAACGGTTTCGTAAAATCAGCTGAATGCGCAGCGGTCGTTCGAAAAGATCGTGCTCAATCAACAGGCTAAGGCGAGGTCATGCCTCATTCGATCGTGTGCCGTGCTAAGCCGTTGATTTCACAGCCCCCGCCTACTGTGCATGGGGTTGTTTTCGACTCTTTTGTTTGGAAGGGCGCGAAAGCCCCGCCGAACCGCGCCTGATCCGGCTCTCGCGCGCTACTTCATCACCCGCAGGCCCTTGGTCGTGAACTTCTGCGTCCTGCCGCCGGGCCGCATTGGACGCTTGGTGCCGGCGGCCTTGCCGGTGCCGGGCGGTTGGTGCGCAGGCACGAGCTGGTGGGGCTGCGAGCCGATCAGGTCGCGGCGGCCCATCTCGATCAGGGCCTCGCGCAGCAGCGGCCAATTGTCGGGATCGTGGTAGCGCAGGAACGCCTTGTGCAGGCGGCGCTGGCGCAGGCCCTTGATCGCGTCGACCTTGTCGCTGCCGCCGTGGCGCACGCCGCGCAAGGGGTTGACGCCGGTGTGATACATCGCGGTCGCGGTCGCCATCGGCGAGGGCAGGAAGGTCTGCACCTGATCGGCGCGGTAGCGGTTCTTCTTCAGCCACAGCGCGAGGTTCATCATGTCCTCGTCCGTCGTGCCCGGATGCGCCGCGATGAAATAGGGGATCAGGTAGTATTTCTTGCCGGCCCGCTCGGCCGCCTCGTCGAACATCCGCTTGAACTTGTTGTAGGCGCCGATGCCCGGCTTCATCATCTTGTCGAGCGGGCCGCGCTCGGTATGTTCAGGCGCGATCTTCAAATATCCGCCGACGTGATGGGTGACGAGCTCCTTGATGTATTCGGGGCTCTCGACCGCGAGGTCGTAGCGCACGCCGGAGGCGACCATCACCTTCTTGATGCCCTTGGTCTCGCGCACCTTGCGATAGAGCCGGATCAGATCGTCATGCGAGGTGTTGAGGTTCGGGCAGATCTCCGGGAAGACGCAGGACGGCCGGCGGCAGGCCGCCTCGACCTTCGGATCCTTGCACGCCATCCGGTACATGTTGGCAGTGGGGCCGCCGATGTCGGAGATGACGCCGGTGAAGCCGGGCGTCTTGTCGCGGATGCGCTCGATCTCGCGCAGGATCGAGCCCTCCGAGCGGTTCTGGATGATGCGGCCCTCGTGCTCCGTGATCGAGCAGAAGGTGCAGCCGCCGAAGCAGCCGCGCATGATCGTCACCGAGAACTTGATCATCTCCCAGGCGGGGATGCGGGCATCGCCATAGGACGGATGCGGCGCGCGCGCGTAGGGCAGATCGTAGACCGCGTCCATCTCTTCCGTGGTGAGCGGGATCGGCGGCGGGTTGAGCCATAGATCGCGGTCGCCATGGCGCTGCACCAGCGGCCGCGCATTGCCGGGATTGCTCTCCCGGTGCAGCACGCGCGAGGCGCGCGCATAGGCTTCCTTGTCCTGCTCGACCTGCTCCAGCGCCGGCAGGCGGATCACGGTCGCACCCTTCTGGCGCGATGCGCCCTCGTCGGCGGAATCGAGATCGTCGGCGTGCAGCTCGGTGTAGCCGTCCGGGACTTTTCGGAACAGCGCCACGCCCCTGATGTCGTCGAGCGTGCGCGGCGCTTCGCCGGCTGCAAGCCGGTGCGCCACCTCGACCACGGCGCGCTCGGCGTTGCCGTAGAGCAGCAAGTCCGCCTTGGCGTCGGCCAGCACCGAGCGGCGCACCTTGTCGGACCAGTAATCGTAATGCGCGATCCGGCGCAGCGAGGCCTCGATGCCGCCGAGCACGATCGGCACATCCTTGAACGCCTCGCGGCAGCGCTGGGCGTAGACGACCGTGCAGCGGTCCGGCCGCTTGCCGCCTTCGCCGCCCGCCGTATAGGCATCATCGCTGCGGATGCGCCGGTCCGCAGTGTAGCGGTTCACCATGGAATCCATGTTGCCGCCGGTGACGCCGAAGAACACCTTTGGCTTGCCGAGCGCCTTGAACGGCTCCGCCGAATGCCAGTCGGGCTGCGCGATGATGCCGACCCGAAAGCCCTGCGCCTCCAGCAGGCGGCCGATGATCGCCATGCCGAAGCTCGGATGGTCGACATAGGCATCCCCGGTCACCAGCACGATGTCGCAGGCGTCCCAGCCGAGCGCATCCATCTCGGCGCGGCTCATCGGGAGGAACGGCGCCGGCTTGCGCGGGCGGGCCTGGGCCATCAGCGGCCTTTCGGCGGTGATCATCTGGGTGTCCATGGCGCCTACGCATAGGGCGAGGGGCGGGCGAATTCAACCGCTCGCTGTCCGATGAGGCGGTTCCGGCGCCGGTCGGACCGGCCGCAGGAACCAACCGTGCCCCGCGTGCATTCTGGTTACGGGTTCGACGCGGGCCCGGGTTGCGCGCGCCTCCATCGTTTCGGCGTCCGTGACGTCGCCTCTGGCGATGGGGGAATCGTGGGTACGGTCATAGAGAACTTGCTGATGCGGAAGCAGAAGCTGGTGGAGCAGCTCGAAGCGGCGCCGTCGGTGGAGGATCGCGACAGAATCGAGCATCAGCTCGAGCAGATCAACACCGCGCTGGATTTTCTGGACAGGCCGGGGTCGAAGGAGGAGCGCTAGACGCGCTCATCCACCTTCAGCGCCTTGGCGTAGACGATTCCCGAATTCGTGATGTGCGTGGTCATCAATTCGCCGAAGGCGGCGAACTCGCCGCGTGCGAACAGATCGAGCAGCTTGCGGTGCTCGTCGAAGGAGGTGCGGGTGCGCACGTCGATCGGCGAGGTCAAGCTGGTGCGGAGGGCGGCGACGCGGCCGGAGACGAGCTGATAGGATTCGGCGAGATAGCGGTTGCCGCAATGGGCGAACAGCGCCTCGTGAAAAGCGGTGTCGGCGCGGCCATAGGCGATGTTGTCCTTTGCCGCTATGGCCGGCTCCATCGCCGCGATCGCGGCGCTCATGGTCGCAAGTGTGCCGTCGCGGTCGTGGCGGAAGGCGAGCTCGGCGGCCTTGGGCTCCAGCGCGATGCGGAAGGTGCAGAGCGCATGGATGTCGTCCGCACTCGGCGTGAAGACGAAGCTGCCGACCTGCGGCCGGATCACGACGAGTCCCTGCGCCTGCAGCTGGCCCATCGCCTCGCGCACCGGCGTGCGGCTGACGCCGAAGGAATTGGCCACCATCTCCTCGGAGATGGCCGCTCCAAGCGCGAACTCGCCGTCGATGATGGCCTGCCGCAGCCGCTGCATCACCCGCTGCGACAGCGATTTCGGCGTATCGAGCTTGAGCGATCGCATGGTGCGCTCAGATCACCTTGCCGGGATTGAGCAGGTGATCGGGGTCGAGCGCCGCCTTGAGCGTCCGCATCAGTGCGATCTCGGCCTCGCTCCTGGCATGGCCCAGCCATTGCTTCTTCAAGGTGCCGATGCCGTGCTCGGCGGAGACGCTGCCGCCGAGCTCGCGGACGAGACCGTAGATGATCGCGTCCATCTCCTCCTTCGGCTGCTGCGCGACGGCAAGGCCCGCGACCCAGGAGACGAGATGCAGATTGCCGTCGCCGATATGGCCGTAATAGACGCTCTCGCAGCCCTTGATGCCGGAAGCCAGCGCCGCCTTGCAGCGTGTGACGAACTCGTCCATGCGTGCCACCGCAAGGCCGATGTCGTAGGAGATGTGCGGCCCCAGAACCTGGCCGAACTCGGCGCAGATGTCGCGCACGCGCCAGAAGCTCAGCGTCTGCGCCAGCGACTGCGCCACCGCGGCATCCGCCAGCAGCCCGCGTTCCATCAACTCCTCGAGCCAGCTCTGGAAGCGCGGCGCATCGACGCTCTCGTCGGTGCCCTGCGCTTCCACCAGCACGTAAAGACCGTGGCCTGCGGCGACCGGCGGCTTCACGCCGGCGCGCGCCGTGATCACGTCCCAATAATCCGGCCACATCACCTCGAAGGCGGACAGCAGCGGGCCGAGCCCCGAACGCGCCGCATCGAGCAGCGCGATCACGGCCGGGTAATCCTTCAGCGCGCACAACGCGGCCATGGTTGAGCGCGGCTTCGGAAACAGCTTCAGCACGACGCGGGTGATGATGCCGAGCGTGCCTTCCGAGCCGATGAACAGATGCTTCAGATCGTAGCCGGCATTGTTCTTCATCAGCTTGTTGAGGCTGGTGATGATGGTGCCGTCGGGCAGCACCACTTCGAGGCCAAGCACCAGCTCGCGCGTCATGCCGTAGCGGATCACGCGGTTGCCGCCGGCATTGGTCGAGAGATTGCCGCCGATCGCGCAGGAGCCGCGCGAGCCGAGATCGAGCGGAAAGAAGAAGCCGGCCTCGTCCGCCGCCTTCTGGATCGTCTCCAGCGGCGTGCCCGCCTTCACCGTCATCGTCGCGGAGGCGCGATCGATCTCCTCGATGCCGGTCATGCGCTCCAGCGAGATCGCGACCCAGCCCGCTTCCGGCGAAGCGCCGCGGCACAGGCCGGTCAAGCCGCCCTGCGGCACGAACGGCAGATGCGCCTGCCGGCAGGTCGCAATCGCATCGGCAACGCCCTGCGCATCGACGGGACGGATCACCGCCAGCGGCGTCTGCGGCAGGCTCGCGCTCCAGTCGTTGCAATTGCGCGCGGGCACATCGGTGCCAACGAGCACCGCGGCCGCGCCGAGCCGGTCGCGCAACGCGCCGAGCAATTGGTCGGGATGCTCAATGGGGCTCACCATGTTCATGCGAGACCTCCTCTAGGATTCGGCTGCGCCGCATGCGCGCCGCGACGTGGAAAGGGTTTGCACCCGCCTTGTATGTAAGGTACAAGATGGAAAGTAAAGCAAAAACAAGGCTACGCCCCGCAGAGAAGATCGTTCGGGATCAGAGGCTTAGCTGGCGGCCGCAACAAAGGGTGGTGTGATGACGGAGGCGATTCGCGGGTTCTGGGTGGCGTCGGCGACGCCGCTGGCAGCGGACGGCAGCGTGGACGCCGCAAGGCTGGCAGCACACGCCAAGCAGCTGTTCAGCAAGGGCGTTGACGGCGTCGTGCTGTTCGGCACCACCGGCGAAGGCACCTCGTTCAATGCCGCCGAACGCATCGCGACCGTTGAAGCCGTCCTCAAGGCCGGCGTGGCGCCGGAGCGCATCGGAATCGGCGGCGGCTTTCCCGCCATCAGCGACAGCATCGCGCTGACGCGCGCCGTGCTCGGGCTCGGCCTGCGCCACGTTCTGTTGCTGCCGCCCTATTTCGACCGCAGCGTCACAGCCGAAGGCATCGAGGACGCCTTCGCTGCGATCATTGACGGCGTCGGCGACGATCGCCTGCGCGCCTATCTTTATCACATTCCGCAGATCTCGGGCGTTGCGATCCCGACCCATGTCGCTGCGAACTTGCGCAAACGTTACGGCAGGGTGGTCGCCGGTCTGAAAGACTCCAGCGGCGACTTCAAGCAGTTCCAGGCGTTCCGTGCCGCCGCGCCGGAGCTTGCCATCACCGTCGGCAACGAAGCCGATATCACCCGCGCGATCGCCGCCGGCGGCGCCGGCACCATCTGCGGCATGGCCAACATTGCGCCGGACCTGGTCAAGGCGATGGTTGACGGCAAGGACGTCGAAGCGCGCATGCAGGCGGCGATCGACATCGTGGTGAAATCGCCGTCTTTCCTCACGACGCTGAAGGCGATCCTTGCGGCGCAGACCGGCGATGCAAGCTGGCTGCGCGTGCGACCGCCGCTCCGCGCCTTGGCGGACGGCACCGCGCTCAAGCGAAGGCTCGACGAACTGGTGACGCCCGCCATCGCGTGAGATCGCGCTGGCGTCCCGACACGTTGCCGCCATCGCTGCGGGGGCAATCGGTGATTGTTGCCCCGCGCTTCACGGTGTTTAGAACGATTCAACACTAGAGCGATTCAAGCTCGGCTACGGTTCTCTTCGATTGCGGCGACTGTTACAGGCGCACACTTCAGCGTTCTTGACTTGAAGTGGAATCAAAGTGCGTGCCTTCGTGGATGGCTGCGTCAGCGGCCATCGAACCCGTGCCGGCAAGAGCCGAGCAGGTCTTCTCATCGGTGCGGCCGTGCTGCTTGCCGAAAGCCCCTCCAACACCACGAGCGCTCAGGCGCAATCGGCTCTGCCGCCGGTGACGGTTGAAGCGCCGGCGCTGCGGCCGAAGCCGGCCCGTGCATCGGATCAGTCGTCGCGCCGCAACCAAGCCGTCGTGCGCCGCCAGCCCAGTCGCAATTCCGCACCCACGGCGCCGACATTGTCGGAGCGCGCCGCCGCCGAAGCCGCCGCGCAACAGGCGGCCAAGCTCGGCTATCGTGCAATGCCGAGCGCGACCACGCTGCGCAGCGGCGCCTCGCCGCTCGACACCTCGCAGTCCGTCAACGTCGTTCCTGCGCAAGTGTTGAAGGACCAGCTCCCGCGCAACATCGACGACGCTCTCGTCAATATATCCGGCATCACCCAGACCAACACGCTCGCCGGCACACAGGACGCCGTGATCCGCCGCGGCTTCGGCGACAACCGCGACGGCTCGATCATGCGCAACGGCATGCCGCTGGTGCAGGGCCGCAGCCTCAATGCCGCGGTCGAGAGCGTCGAGGTGCTGAAGGGGCCGGCCTCGTTGCTCTACGGCATCATGGATCCGGGCGGCATCGTCAACACCATCAGCAAGCGGCCCGAGCTCTATCAGCACGGCTCGGTCACGCTGCTCGGCTCGGCCTACGCGAACAACCGGAACGGAGCCGACGGTACGCTCGACATCACCGGTCCGATCGGCGACGGCGGTCTCGCCTATCGTTTCATCGGTTACGGCGTCAGCGAAGATTATTGGCGCAATTTCGGCCGTCACCGCGAGATGCTGGTGAACCCCTCGCTGGCCTGGTACGGCGACACCACGACGGTCCAGCTCACCTATGAGCACCGCGAGTTCATCTATCCGTTCGACCGCGGCACCGCTTTCGTCAACGGCGCGCCGCTGGCGATCCCGAAGACTCGCCGGCTCGACGAGCCCTTCAACAACATGTGGGGCACCTCCGACCTGATCCAGGGCTCGGTCGAGCAGAAGCTGGACGACAATTGGAAGGTCACGGCGGCCTACAGCTACAACACCGAGACCTACAGCGCCAATCAGCTTCGCATCACCGGCGTCAACGCCAAGACCGGCGTCGAGACCCGCAGCAACGACGGCACCAGGAACTCGCTGAGCAACGCCAGCTACGGCACCTCCTATCTGCAGGGTGACGTCTGGGTGGGTGGCTTCCGCAACGAGATCCTGTTCGGGGGCGAGGCGCTGTATCGCACGATCGACCGCCACGATTTGATCCGCCAGGCGACCCCGAGCTTCAATTTTTACAACCCCGTCTACGGATTGATCACACCGGGCACGACCGTTTCGGCAACGGACAGCGAGCAGACCGACAAGCTCGGCACCCGTGGCTTCTTCGCCCAGGACACGTTCCACGTGACCAGCTGGCTGTCGGTGGTCGGCGGCGTGCGCTGGATGGAATACGAGCAGCTCGCGGGAAGAGGCCGGCCTATGTTCGTCACCAACACCAACCTGTCGGGCGATAAGGTGCTGCCGCTCGGCGGCGTCATCTTCAAGCTGAACGACCAGCTCTCCTACTACGTGAGCTACACGCAGTCGCTGAAGCCGACCTCGACCATCGCGCCCTTCACCGGTGCTCCCATCGGCTTCGTCGTCGACTCCACCATTCTGCCCGAAGAGGGCACCCAATGGGAGACTGGCGTCAAGTTCGATGTCAACAAGCGGCTGTCCGGCACTCTTGCGGTCTACGACATCGAGAAGAAGAACGTGCTGGTCTCCGACCCTTTTACTAGCGGTACGGTCTTGGTACGAACGTCCGCGAAGGCGCGGTCGCGCGGCGTCGAGTTGGACGTGACCGGCAAGCTGAGCGATCAGTGGAGCATGATCGGAAGCTACGGCTATACCGATGCCCGCCTGGAGAACGATCCCATCAACGGCAACGCCAAGTTGCTGAATGCTGCGATGAACACGGCTTCGCTCTATCTCGTCTACGATTTCGGCGATACGCTCCCCGGACGCCTGCGGCTCGGCGGCGGCGCGCACTACGTCGGTGACCGGCCGGGCGACTCCGCCAACAAGTTCTTCTTGCCGGCTTATACCGTCGCAGATGTCTTTGCGACTTACGACACGAAGATCGACAATCTGCCGGTGACCTACCAGTTCAACGTCAAGAACCTGTTCGACAAGGTCTACTATACGTCCAGCACCGGAAACGCGCTCAATGTTGCTATCGGCGATGCGCGCCGGGTGTCTCTCTCGGCTGCGGTGAAGTTCTAGCGATGGCAGTGCGGCCGGGGCACATGATCAAAGCTGTCCTGCTCCAGGTCCATTCCATCGCGGGCCTGGTGCTCGCGCTGCTGCTCGCCCTGATCGCGCTGACCGGCGCGATCATGAGTTTCGAGGACGAGATCGTCGATCATCTCAACACCGGCATCATGCATGTAGCACCGCGCGAGATGCCGGCGCTGATGCCGGACGAGCTGGTCGCGCGGCTGATGGCGGGGCAGGATTTCGGCAAGGTTTCGGCTGTTTCGCTGTCGAGCGATCCGGCCGCCGCCGTGCGCGTCCGCTTCGCGCGCGACGAGCAGGGCGCGCGGCCGAACTCGCTCTATGTCGATCCCTATGATGCGCGCGTGCTGGGTGCGCCGCGCGGTGAGGCGTTTTTCGCGACAGTTCGCAAGCTGCATCGCTGGCTGCTGATATCAGGCGATGCCAAGGGCTGGGGCCGCCAGATCACCGGTGTGGCCGCGCTCGGCCTGATCGTCATGCTGGTCTCGGGTCTCGTGCTGCGCTGGCCACGTCGCGCGCGCAGCGTGAAGATGTGGCTCAAGCCCAATCTCGGTCTCAGCGGGCGCGGGCTGCATCGTTCGCTGCATGCGGTCATCGGCACTTGGGTGCTTCCGGTCTATCTGGTGATGACGCTCACCGGGCTCTGGTACTCGTTTGACTGGTACAAGGACGGCGTCGTCTGGCTGCTGTCGCGTCCAGAAATCTCTGCTGCGAAGATGCAGCCAAAAATGTCCGCGAAGGCGCCGCGTGCGGCGGCCCGTTCCGAGCCGGCCCGGCCGATCGGGTTCGACCTGGCCTGGACGACGTTCCGGCGTGAGGAGGGCGACCGCTTTGCCAGGGCTTTGCTGACGCTGCCGCCCAGCCCGGGCACCGCAATACGGATCCGGTCGTGGGGGAAGGATTCGACGCTCGACACCACGCGCGACGAATTCCGCATCGATGCCGTCACCGGTCAGGTCGCCTCCGCCGAACGTTACGCCGACAAGACGTTCGGCGAGAAGATCATCGCCAACGTGCTCGATATCCATCGCGGCGCGGTGCTGGGCTGGCCCGGCAAGCTCGTCTTCATGATTGCCGCGGCCCTGATGCCGCTGTTCTCGGTCACCGGCATTTTGCTCTATCTGTCGCGCCGCAAGCTGCGGCGCCCGGCGCAGGCGCCGTTGGGCCGGCTCGTTCCGGGCGAGTGAGTTGCTGCCGAAGAGGCTAGCCAACACCTCGACAATCGTTCAAAAGCCCGTGGCACGTCCTTGTCAGGTTCACGCCATGAAGCTTCCCACCGTTACCCCCGCCGATATCCGCCGCGCCTTGCTCTTGCGCAAAGAGATCGCGCTGCTCGATCTCCGATACGAGGCGGCCTTTGCCACCGGCCATCCGCTGTTCGCCGCAAACATGGCTGCGGACCGGATTGCAGTTGAGGCCGAGATGCGGCTGCCGCGCAAGGACGTTGCGATCGTGCTCTATGATGACGGCGAGGGGCTGGTCGCGACCGGTGCCGAGCGTCTGGCTGCACTCGGCTACACGAATGTCAGCGCACTCGACGGCGGGCTGACGGCGTGGCGCGATGCGGGCTTCGAGGTGTTCGAGGACGTCAATTCCTATTCGAAGGCCTTCGGCGAACTGGTCGAGTCGCGTCGTCACACGCCCTCGCTCAGCGCCGACGAGGTGGCAAAGCTGATCGCCGACAAGGCCAACATCGCCATTCTCGACGTCCGCCGCTTCGACGAGTACGCGACCATGAACATCCCGGGCTCGGTCAGCGTCCCCGGCGCGGAGCTGGTGCTGCGGGCAGGCCAGGCCGCGCCTGATCCCGACACCACCATCATCGTCAATTGCGCCGGCCGCACCCGCTCCATCATCGGCACCCAGTCGCTGATCAATGCCGGCGTGCCCAACAAGGTGCGGGCACTGCGCAACGGCACGATCGGCTGGACGCTGGCGCGGCATGCGCTCGATCACGGCGCCGATAGGCGCGGCGCGATCGGCCCGTTCGAGGGCGGGCCGGCCAATGCCCGTGACGTCGCCTATCACGCCGGTGTCCGTCATATCGGCGTGAACGAGATGGCGGCGCTGGTCGCAGAGACCGATCGCACGCTGTATCGCTTCGACGTGCGCGATGCCGAGGACTATGCGGCCGGGCATCTCCCCGGCTTCCGCCACTATCCCGGCGGCCAGCTCGTGCAGGAAACCGACATGGCCGCACCGGTGCGCGGCGCGCGCATGGTCCTGACCGACGACAGATGCGTCCGCGCTGACATGACGGCGTCCTGGCTGGCGCAGATGGGCTGGGAGGTCTATGTGCTCGAGGGCGGCTATGACGGAGCGCTGGAAATCGGTCCACCGCTGGTGATGCCGAAGCCCGATCCGGCCCACCGCTACCGCCGTCCCTATGAAGGCACCGATGTGGCCGAAGCTGCGATGCAGGCCTATCTCGATTGGGAATACGGCCTCGTCGAGCAGCTCCGCCGCGATGGCACGCACGGGTTCTATGTGATTTGACGCTGACGGAGGGGGCGAACCCGTCTCCGTCACCCTGAGGTGGCCGCCTCTTCGGCGGCCTTCGAAGGGCGACGGCCCGGCTGCATCGGGGCGTTCATCCTTCGAGGCTCCCGGCGCGATGCCGGGCATCGCGCCACTCGCACCTCAGGATGACGGGCAGCGTTGGGGATGCGCGGATAACGGGTGTGGTACACCAAGCATATCCATCGCTCCGGCCATCTTCTCCCCGTATCCAAGCCCTATTGTGCTGCGTATCGCCCGCGGTCTATGAGCTGCGGCAAAGCTGCCATTTACGGAGATGCCATGTCCGCCCCAGGCCAAAGCCCTGAGCGAAGCGCCAAGGCGCTGCTGCTCGAAGGCGTCAATGATAGCGCTGTCGATCTTTTCAGGAGCGGGGGCTTCAGCAATGTCGAAAGGCTGACCAAAGCGCTGGACGGCGCGGATCTGCGGCGCGCGCTCGAGGGCGTGTCGCTGCTCGGCATCCGTTCGCGCACCCAGATCACCGATGAGGTGCTGGGGGCGGCCGACCAGCTTCTCGCTGTCGGCTGCTTCAGCGTCGGCACCAACCAGGTCGATCTTTCGGCGGCGCGCAAGCGCGGTATTCCCGTCTTCAACGCGCCGTTCTCCAATACGCGCAGCGTCGCCGAGCTCGTCATCGGCGAGATCGTGATGCTGCTGCGGCGGATCTTTCCGCGCTCGGTGTCGGCGCATTCCGGGGGCTGGGACAAGTCGGCGGCCGGCAGCCGCGAGGTGCGCGGCCGCACGCTCGGCATCGTCGGCTACGGCAATATCGGCTCGCAGCTTTCGACCTTGGCCGAAGCCATGGGCATGCGCGTGATCTATTTCGACCGCACCGACAAGCTTCGCCATGGCAACACCGAGCCGGTCGAGAAGCTGGAAGAGCTGCTGGCGCAGAGCGATGTCGTCAGCCTGCACGTGCCGGAGACGCCGGAGACCGCGGGCATGATCGGCGAGAAGGAGCTCCGGGCGATGAAATCAGGCTCGTTCCTGATCAACAACAGCCGCGGCACCGTCGTCGATCTCGATGCGCTGGCGCGTGCCTTGCGCGATGGCCATCTCGCCGGTGCCGCCGTCGACGTCTTTCCCGTCGAGCCCTCGTCGAACGCCGATCGTTTCAACAGCCCCATTCAGGGCATCGAGAACGTCATCCTTACCCCGCATATCGGCGGCTCCACCGAAGAGGCGCAGGAGCGGATCGGCGGCGAGGTCGCGCGCAAGCTGGTCGACTATTTCATCACCGGCTCGACCATGGGCGCGGTGAACTTCCCGGAAGTGCAGTTGCACTTGCGTCCCTCCGGCGCGCGCTTCAGCCATGTCCATCGCAACGTGCCGGGCATGCTGCGGCGGCTGAACGAGGTCTTCCTCCAGCGCGACATCAACATCGCCGCGCAATATCTGGAGACCGCCGGCGATCTCGGCTACGTCGTGCTCGACGCCGATCTCGGTGGTCAGGACTCGGCGGCGCTGCTCCAGCAGATCCGCGCGCTCGACGGCACGGTCGGCGCGCGGCTGGTATTCGAGCACTAGACTGCCACCACGTTCCGGTTGCATTGTGCGGCCACTGCTCCCACACTGCGGTCGAATTCGACGTGTTCCAATCAGGTCGAATTTGAGCTTCAGTTGCGTGAGTGTCCGCCATGGAACGGGACGCCGTACTGATTGATCTCGCGCTTCAGGGCGGCGGTTCGCACGGCGCCTTCTCCTGGGGTGTGCTTGATCGCCTGCTGGAGGAAAACTGGCTCAGCATCGCCGCAATCTCCGGAACCTCCGCAGGCGCGATGAATGCGGCGGTGCTGGCGGACGGCTGGACCGCCGGCGGCGCCGAGGGCGCGCGTGAGGCGCTCGACCAATACTGGCGCCGTGTTTCGAAGGCCGCGGCCTTCAGCCCGCTGCAACGCTCGCCGCTCGACCGCTTGATGGGGCGCTGGACCCTCGACACGTCGCCCTTCTACATCCTCACCGATTTGATGTCGCGCGTGCTGTCGCCCTACGATCTCAATCCGACCGGCTACAATCCGCTGCGTGCGGTGCTGGCCGAGAGCATCGATTTCGAACGCCTCGTGCGCTCCCCGATCCAGCTGTTCATCACCGCGACGCGGGTGAGCACAGGGCGCGGCCGTATCTTCCGCAACGCGGAGATCACGGCGGATGTGCTGCTGGCATCGGCCTGCCTGCCGACCATGTTCCGCGCCATCGAGATCGACGGCGAGCCCTATTGGGACGGCGGCTTCGCCGGCAACCCGACGATCACGCCGCTGGTCCGCGAAAGCGACGCGCACGACACCATCCTCGTCCAGATCAATCCGACCGAGCGGCTGGAGGAACCGCGGACGGCTGCGGAGATCCTCAACCGGCTCAACGAAATCTCGTTCAACTCGCCGCTGATGAAGGAGCTGCGCATGATCGCGCTGCTGCGCCAGGCCGCCGACCCCGGCAGCGGCGAGGGCGCGCGCTGGGCGAAGATGCGGACACACCGGATCAAGAGCGACATGCTGGCGAAGTTCGGGGCGTCCTCGAAGCTCAACGCGGAGTGGGAGTTCGTCTCGATGCTACGCGCTGAGGGGCGCATGGCCGCGGACGCCTTCCTCTGCGAGCACGGCGCGGATATCGGCCGCCGTTCGACCGCCGATCTCGGCGTCCTCCTGTCGGAGTGTTGAGGCATGGGTCTCCTCGGTCTCCTCGGCCTCCTCGTCGGGCTCGCTCTGCTGGTCCTGTTCGCCTTCCGCGGCTGGAGCGTCCTGCTGCTCGCGCCGTTCGCCGCACTCGTTGCGGCGCTGTTCGGCGGCGAGCCGCTGCTCGCGAACCTGACCCAGGTGTTCATGGTGAACGCAGCGGGATTTCTGGCGCAGTTCTTCCCGATCTTTCTGCTTGGCGCCGTCTTCGGCAAGTTGATGGACGACAGCGGGGCGGTGACGTCCGTCGCCGGCTTCATGGCTGAGCGCCTCGGCGAGCGGCGCGTGATCCTGGCGGTCGTGCTTGCCGGCGCGCTGGTCACCTATGGCGGCGTCAGCCTGTTCGTAGCGTTCTTCGTCATCGTTCCCATGGCCCGTTCGCTGTTTCGCGCCGCTTCGATTCCGCGTCGCCTGATCCCGGCTGCGATCGTGCTGGGAACGTCGACCTTCACGATGTCGGCCATGCCGGGCACGCCGTCGATCCAGAACGCGATCCCGATGCCGTTCTTCGGCACGACGCCGTTTGCAGCACCAGGTCTCGGCATCGTCGCCTCCCTCATCATGCTCGGCGCGGGATTGTGGTGGCTGCATCGCGCCGAAGCATCTGCGCGCCGCACCGGAGAAGGCTACGGCGATGACGTTGAGGACTCGGCCGAGCGCGCAGCCGCCGACGAGCTCGTGCGCGAGCGCGCGACGACCGCCCGCGAGTTCGACCCGGCGGAGCTACAGCACGGTCATCGCAGCAAGCGGCCTTCGCCGGTGCTGAACGCCATCGCGCCGCTGGTCGTCGTCGTGACTGTCAATCTCTTGATGTCGCTCCTGGTGTTGCCGCGGCTCGATGTCAGCTATCTCGCCGAGCAACGCTTTGGTGATACCACGCTTGCAGCTGTTGCAGGCGTCTGGTCGGTCGCGGTTGCGCTGGCTGCCGCCATCGCCACCACCATCGCGCTGAACTGGGCGCGCCTGGCGGCGCTGCGCCGGACCATGGACGCCGGGGCCAATGCGTCGGTCCTGCCCGCGTTCAGCGTCGCCAGCCTCGTCGGGTTCGGCGCCGTCGTCGCCTCGCTGCCGGCATTCACGATCGTGCGCGACTGGGTGCTGGCGATCGAGGGCGGACCGCTGGTCTCGCTCGCCGTCGCGACCAACATCCTGGCCGCGCTGACCGGGTCGGCGTCGGGCGGCCTCACCATCGCCCTCGACGCTCTCGGCCCGACCTATGTCGAACTTGCCGCGCGCAACGGCATCGACCTTGCGTTGATGCATCGCGTGGCGGTGATCGGCGCGGGAACGCTGGACATCCTGCCGCACAATGGTGCGGTGGTCAGCCTGCTCGCGATCTGCGGCCTGACTCACCGCGACAGCTATTTCGACATCGTCATGGTGGGCATCGTGACCTCGCTCCTGGCGCTGACGGCCGTGATTGCCCTCGGCAGTGCGCTGGGGTCGTTCTGACGGAAAGCCGGCGTCAGCGATTGACGGACGGGCGAAGGTTGCACGCGTTCCCTGTCGTCCGCGCGCTGCCACTGTGCCGCTGGCCGGCCTGGCCGCACGACAAGTCGGGACCGGTGACGGAGGCGTCGAGCTATTTCTGCGCGCAGTGACCCTTCACCTCTCCCCGCGAAGACGCGGAGAGGGAGACATGCTCCGATCATCCCGCCGCCATCGCCTGCGCGCCGCCGAGCAGTCGCGCATTGAGCCGGCCGCCGGAGAACAGCATGTCATCGAGGGCTTCGTCGATATCGGCGGAAATGACGGAATTTCCGCCATCGCGCGCGAGGCTCGCTTGTGCCAGGCGCCGCATCAATTCCTTGATGAATGCGCAACTCGTGCCTTCGCTGCGCCTGGCGGCTTCGGTGACGACGGCGTCGTCGAGTGGCAGTCCCTTGCCGTAGAGCCGGACCAGTTTGTTGCGGCCGGTCTCGTCGGGAAGCGGCACTTCGATGGCCTGATCTATGCGACCGGGGCGGCCCGCTAGGGCGCCTTCGAGTTGCTGAGGCCGATTTGTTGTCAGCACGAACAGGATGTCAGCGTCCTGCTTCAAGCCATCCATCTCGTTAAGTAATCGGTTGAGCAGCGGTTCTTCGCAGCCGCTCATGTTCTCGCGCTGCCGCGCGATGAGATCGACGTCTTCGATCACAACCATGGCCGGTTGCAGGAGGCGAGCGAGATTCATATAGGCGCCGAGCAGGCCGATTTGCTCCGCAGTGATGATCAGCGTGGTATGACCGGGCAGATGGGCCGCGAGATAGCGGATGGTGTGAGTCTTGCCCGTGCCGGGTGGGCCGTAGAGTAAGATACCCTTCCGGGTCGACTGTCCGAGGCGGCGCAGCACGTCCCGCGTGCCCACGAAGTTCAGGACGTTACGATCAAGTAGCCGTAACGTCTGTCCAGGCAGGATCACCTCGTCACGACTGACGGAAGGAAGCCGGTGCACTGTGATCCCGCGCGAGCGCCCACGGTAGTCGGAATCGGCATCGAGAGAGAGAATCTTGCCGCGGTAGGTGCGCGCGGCCTGAACGGCGTCCTCCAGCGCGCTGAAGCACTGCTGGACAAGCGCTGAGCCTGCGGCCCCGGCCGGCGCCATGATTTCGATCCGCACGCCGATCTCGCGGCCGTATTCACGATGAATGGCCAGAAGCACCGCGTAGCGGAGACCAGCGGTTGCGCAAAGCCAAAGACCATTGTCGAGGCACTTGGCTGGTGTCGGTTCGCCGATATCGACGTCGTTGTACTGAAGCGGTGCGATCGTCGCCGCGAAACCGTCGTTCTGCATCAATCTCGACATGGATAGCGTCTCGTAGCGGCGGTCCTCGGCGATACCGAATAGCCGGACCGGAGACGCAAATAATCGGTCGATTGCGGCCTGGACGTCTGCCCGCATGTGGCCAGGAAATTGGCGTACCGTGGTCACCAGCTGACTCCGCGGCACATCGGCGAAGTGCCAATTCAAGACACCGAACGTGTAATTGAACTCCTCCGAGGGGAGGTCCTGCGATGCGCTTGCTGCTGCGAGTACGCAATCGGCGCACAGCCACACTGTGCGGTCCACCAATTGTGCTTCCGACTGCGCGATCGGTCGGCCGCAAAGCTCGCAGCAGGGCTTCGACGTTTCGCTTGTGATCAGGAGTGGGTGGCCGGCGGCAGCGACACGACGCCTTGCAGATTCCAGCAGGGCGCCTGCGACCGGTGGTGGGTAGGGACCGCAGGCTGCCGCGCCATGCCTCTCCATGTCGGCAATCACGGAGGCGGCTTCGCTTTCCGACTTGCCGAAGACGCGACGCAACAGGTCAACGATGAATTCACGCGGAGTATCTTCGTCAGCATGCAGCACGAGCTGAGCCGGCACGGCCTCGACCTGAGTATCGCTCATGAAGTGTCCCCTTGAGCAACCTATAATTGATATGAACAAATAGGGAACACAAAAGGACGCGGCCGTCAAGCGTGACGGCCGCGTCGATTTGGTCGTACGTTTTCGAGCTCTAATGCGCGCCACCCCCGCCGGCCGCCTTCACGCGCCGCGTCAGCAGCACCGCGATCGCGGCGAGGACCAGCACCACGCCGATCACGGCAAAGGTGTCGGAATAGCCCATCACCAGCGCCTGGCGCTTCACGGTCTTGCCGAGCGCGATGATGGCCTGCTCGCGTGCGGCGTTGGGGTCGGGGACGCCGTGGGCCATGAAATAGTCCGTCATCTGCGCGATGCGGGCGCGGACCTCCTCGCGGCCGAGCGTGACCGAATGGCCGATGATGTTGGAGTGGAACTGCTCGCGCTTGGTGACGATGGTGGCGAGCACCGCGGTGCCGATGGCGCCGCCGAGGTTGCGCATCATGTTGGAGATGCCGGAGGCCGCCGCCGCATCCTGCGGCGCGACGCTGCCGAGGCTGAGTGCCGAGAGCGGCGCGAGCGTCAGCGCCTGGCCGACCGCACGCACGATGTTGGGCATCAGGAACTGATCGCCAGAATAATCGAGCGACATCTGGATGTTCATGAAGGAGCTCGCGGCGAACAGCAGCAGGCCCACGGTCGCGACATAGCGGCCGTCGAAACGCTGCATCAGCTTCGGCACCAGCGGAATCAGCAGAAGCTGCGGCAGCCCGGTCCAGGCCAGCACGTTGCCGATCTGCTCGGCATTGTAGCCCTGCACTTGGCCGAGATAGGCGGGCAGGAGATAGACCGAGCCGAACAGCGCGAAGCCGAGGAACACCGCCGCGATGGTGCCGATGCCGAAATTCCACTGCGTCAACAGGCGCAGGCGCAGCAGCGGCTTCTCCACCATCAGCTCGTTGACGATGAATAGCGACAGGCTGATCGCGGCGATGACCGCGAGCCGCACGATGAAAGGCGACCCGAACCAGTCGTCCTTGTTGCCTTCTTCGAGCACGGCTTGCAGCGAAGCGAGGCCGATCGCCATGGTCGCAATGCCGAACCAGTCGCCCTCGCGCAGCAAAGCGAGGTTCGGAGGTTGGCGCTCCAGCGTGAAGAACAGCGTGGTGACCATCACCGCCGTGGGCAGCACGTTGACGAAGAAAATGGTCTGCCAGCCGTAATTCTCGGTGAGATAGCCGCCGATGGTCGGCCCGATCGCCGGTGCGAAGGTCACGGCGAGCGAGAACATGGCAAGGCCGATCGGCTGCTGGCCCTTCGGCAGCCTGGTGAAGACCAGCGTGAACGCCATCGGGATCAGCACGCCGCCGAAGAATCCTTGGAGGCCGCGCATCGCGATCATCGACGGCAAATCGTGGGTAAAGGCGCAGGCGACCGAGAAGGCCGCGAACAGGCTCGCGAAACTCAGGATGATGTTGCGGAACGAGAACACCCGCGACAGATAGTCGGTCAACGGAATGACGATGATCTCGCCGATCAGGTACGACGTCGAGATCCAGGATCCGTTGTCGGCGCCGGTGCCGATGCCGCCCTCGATGTTGAGCAGCGAGGCGTTGGTGATCTGGATGTTCAGGATCGCCATGAAGGCGCCGATCATCGCCGCGAACACGGCGATCCAGATCGTGGCGCTGGCCCGATCGGAGTCGGCGGCGACGCGCTCAGGCGTCGCGACCGGAATTGCTTGCGCTGGCGTCGATATTGAGAGGCTGTTTGACATTGCACGACCCTCCGGAAACGGGTTTTGCTTTGGGCGTCGCTGCCGCCTGAGCGGCCGGCGCTGAGCGCGTTGCGATCGTCGGGATCACGGATATGCCGGGCCGCAGCGCGATCGGAGGCGCGGTCCCGGCGTCCAGCGCGATCTTCACGGGAATGCGCTGCACGATCTTGGTGAAATTGCCGGTGGCGTTGTCGGGCGGCAGCAGCGCGAACTCCTGGCCGCTGGCCGGCGCGATGGAATCGACGTGACCATGCACGACTTGGCCCGGGAAGGTGTCGACCTCGATCTCGACGCTCTGACCGGCGCGGACATGCGTGAGCTGGGTCTCCTTGAAATTGGCGACGACATAGGCGCCCGTGGCCGGCACGATCGACATCAACTGCGTGCCCGCCTGCACATACTGGCCGACGCGCAAGGTGCGGTTGCCGACGACGCCGTCGATCGGCGAGACGATCGTGGTGTAGCCGAGATTGAGCTCGGCCTGGTGCTGGACCGCGGCTGCGCGTGCGGCGGCGGCCTTGGCTTGCACGATCTCGGCCTTGAGTAGATCGACCTGCTTCTGTGCGGAGATGAGGTTGGCGTTGTCGCGCGCGATCGCGGCGTCCGCGCCGGCATCGCGCGCCTGCGCCTGCTGCGCATTCTGCACGCTGCCATAACCGGTCCTGGCGAGATCCGTGTAGCGCTTGTTCTCCTGCTGGGCGAAGATCTTCGCGGCGGTGTCGACATCGATGGTCGCTTTCGCGGCGGCGATCACGGCCTCCTGAACTTCGAGCTGGGCCTGCTTGCTCGTCACCGTCGCGTTCGCGGCGGCGACGTCGGCCCTGGCCTGATCGAGCGCGACGCGGAAATCACGATCGTCGATCCGGGCCAGCACCTGGCCTGCCTTCACATGCTCGTTATCGCCGACCTGCACCCGGTCGAGATAGCCGCTGACCTTCGGCGCAATGGTGGTGTTGTCGGCCTTCACATAGGCGTCATCGGTGGAGACGAGGAAGCGCCCGACCGTCCAGTAATCGTAGCCGTACCAGCTCGCGCCGGCGAGCGCGGCGACGGCCGCTCCCGCCAGCAACAGCTTGCGAAAGTTCAGCTTTCGGCGCGGGGCGGGGACCGGCGCGGCGGGCAGGATGCCTTCGGGCGGGTTGGTTGGCACCACGATGGTTTCGCTCTTCGATGGGTTGGTACGCACGGTCATGGCCGGCTCCGTGAATTAGGAAACTTGACGATTTCCAAAATAGGGCTAGCTTGATGACTGTCAATGGAATGACAGGCATCATCTAAAAACATGGCTCAGGCAAAATCGTCATCAGAAGGCCGCCCGCGTGGGCGGCCACCAGTGCGCACCGACGATGAGACGAAGCGCATTGTCATCGAGGCGGCGCGGCACGCCTTCGCAGTCGATGGCTACGCAGCAACCAGCACCGAAGAACTGGCGCGTGACGCCGGCATCTCCACCAAGACTCTCTATCGGCTGTTTCCGGGCAAGGCAGCGCTGTTCGAAGCGATGTGCGCGGACCGGCTCGATCGGTTGCTCTCCGACGTCAATCTTCAGGCCGACAATCAGGCCGACATCGAGACGAGCCTGGCTGCCGTGCTTGTCGCCTGTGCCGATCTCGCCCTCGATCCCGAGGTCGTGGCACTCCAGCGTATGGTCCTGCAGCAATCGGCCACGTTCCCCGACCTTGCCGCGAATTTCTACAGGGATGGCATCTCCCGTACCGTGGCGGCGCTCGCGGGCTGGCTTCGCGATCAAGTCAAGAAGAAGCGCATCACGCTCGATAACGTCGATGAAGCCGCTGGAATGATGATTGGCATGATGGTGTCGGCGCCGCAGCGCGCGGCGATCTACGCCGGCCTGACACTGCCCTCGCGCAAGGAGATCGAGAGGCGGGCGCAGACATGCGCCGCAATTCTGCTCGACGGTTGTCGCGCCGCGTCGGCCTAGCGGTCCTGATTTGACAATCGGGATCCGTTGGGCTAGATATTTCGCATGCGAAATAACGGAGCCACAGCGAGGCACCATCGGCTGATCTACCTGCTGAGTGTCGCCCATCGCCGGCTGCAGCGCTGGATGGCGGCGCGGCCCGAGAGCGAGGTGACGCCGGCGCAGGCCGGGCTGCTCTTTATCCTCGGCAAGCAGGATGGCGCGCTGATGGGCGAGGCGGGTGCGGCACTCGATCTCGGGCCGGCCGGGATTTCCGGCCTCGTCGACCGCAGCGCTGCGGCGAGGCTGGTCGAGCGGCGGGCTGACCGCGAGGATGGCCGTGCCTTTCGCATCTGGTTGACGCCGAAGGGGCGCACCGCGCTGGCGCAGGCGAAGACTGGCGCGGCCGAGATCAATGCGGCGCTGACGGAGGGATTCACGGCCGCGGAGATCGACATCGTCGCGCGCTGGCTGACGAGCATTCAGGACAAGTTTCCAAGAAGTTCAGACGAACAAAACGGAGCAGACCAATGACCGAGCATGTCCGGATCGAGAATAGCGGCGGAATTCTCACCCTCACGCTGGCGCGTCCCGACAAGAAGAACGCGCTGACCGATGCGATGTACGGCAAGCTCGCCGACACGATCGAATCCGCCGAGCGCGACCCGTCCGCCCGCGTGATCCTGATCCGCGGCGAGGGCGACATGTTCACCGCCGGCAACGACGTCGGCGAGTTCGCGGCCGTCGCGGCCGGCAAGTCCGAAGGCAGCCGCAACGTGGTGCGCTTCATCCAGTCGCTGGCGCGCTGCACCCGGCCGCTGGTCGCGGCCGTGCAGGGCCGTGCCGTCGGCGTCGGCACCACGATGCTGCTGCATTGCGACCTCGTCGTGCTCGCCGACAACGCGCAATTGTCGACGCCGTTCGTCAGCCTCGCGCTGGTGCCGGAAGCCGCCTCCAGCCTGTTGATGCCGGCGCGCATCGGCTATGCCCGCGCCTACGAGATGTTCGCGCTCGGCGAGACCGTGCCGGCCACGGCCGCGCTGGAATGGGGCCTCGCCAACCGCGTGGTGCCGCTGGACAAGCTCGATGCCGAGGCGCTTGCGCTGGCGCAGCGTCTCGTCCGCCAGCCGGCCGGGGCCCTCATCGCCACCAAGCGGCTGATGCGCAACGGCGAGGCGCTGGTCGCGCAGATGCAGGCCGAAGGCGAGCAGTTCGCGCAGCGCCTGCGCACCGCCGAGGCGCGCGAGGCGTTTACGGCGTTTGCGGAGCGCCGCCCGCCGGATTTCACGAAGGTGGCGTGAGCCGGCCGCCCCGGACGGGGCCGGCAACTCCAGGGGCGCTTATCATTTGATATAAACCTTAACGAAACTTTGGCATGTGGCCGTGCAAGATGCCCGCTCTCGCGAGTTGGTCTTTGGGTCCATGTCCATTCTTAAGAAATCGGTAAGCACGCTTCTCCTGGTTCTGATGACGCTGCTGGCGGCCGGCGCGCTGACCAGCACGGCCATCCAGATGGTCGGGGCTTTCGGCCGCTATAGCGACAGTCTGGAGACCGAGCGGCTCGCGAATGCCGACAAGTCGATCTTCCATGGCGTGGTTGCCCTGCGCAGCAATCGCGGCGATGCCCAGAGCGCGCTGCTCGGCGAGGACGATCCGCGCGCCAAGCTCGGTGCCGCCGAGAAGGCGGAGCAGGCCGGTTTCGACGCCATCAGCGCCGCGCTCTCCACCGTCGAATTCGCTAGCCGCGACGAGCTCGCCGGCACGCTGAAGCAGCGCTGGAGTGAGGCCGCACCAAAATTCCAGTTGTTCTACGACGAGGCCAAGCTGCCGCGCGCCGAGCGCAAACTGGAGCGCACCGCACCCTGGTACGATGCGGTCACCAAGGTGATCGAGACCGCCAATCTCGCCTCCACCGCGGTGTCGAACCGCGCCTGGATGAACGATCCTTACATCGCCCGCATGATCCAGGCCCGCCGCCTCGCCTGGCAGGTGCGCGACCGTTACGGCATCCAGTGCTCGACCCTGCGGCCGAACGTCAACGCCAGCAGGCCGCTCGACGACACCCAGAAGCAGACCGTGGCCGGATGGAACGGCGTCGTCACCGCCGGCTGGAGCGGCATGGAGGAGCTGCTGGCTGCGCCTGACGTGCCGGCCGAACTCGTCAACACGGCCAAGGAGGCGAGGGCCAAGACTGACGGCGCCCTCAAGCAGATCGGCGAGCTCACCAAGGGCTTCGACGGCAGCGGCCGGCCCGCGATGCCCGCCTCGGAATGGAACGCATTGTGCCAGTCCCCCTTCGGCTCCATCGTCGCGGTCGCGAGCAAGGCGCTCGACCTGTCGATCGCGCGCGCTGAGGCGGTCCAGGCCAAGGCGTTGACCAATCTCATCGTGCAATCCTTCGCGTTCCTGCTCGCGCTGGCCGTGACCCTCGCCGGCGTGTTCGTGGTGCGCAATCGCCTGATGCGGCCGGTGCGCGCCATCCTCGACGCCATCGCCCGCATCAGCGCCCGCGACTATGCGACGCCGGTGCCGCAATCGCGGCATCCCGACGAGTTCGGCACCATGGCGGCTGCGCTCGAGAGCCTGCGCGAGAGCGCGGCGACCGCGGAGCGGCTCGGCCGGGAATGCGAATCGCAGCAGGCGCTTCAGCTCGCCCGCTCCGGCACCGTCGATGCCGCCTGCCGCAGCTTCGACGATACGGTGCAGGCCGTGATCCAGAGCGTTGCGGCCTCGACGCGCGAGCTCGACGCCACCGCAAGCGGCGTGCGCTCGCTGGTCTCGGAATCGAGCAACCAGACCGCGGCGGTCTCCTCCGCCGCCGAGCAGGCCACCAACAATCTCGAGACCATTGCCGCCGCGACCGAGGAGCTCTCCGCTTCCGTGGGCGAGATCTCCGCGCAAGTGCAGTCGAGCGCGCGCGAGGCCCGCGAGGCCGTGGCCCAGGCCGAGCAGACCAATGCGACGGTCGAGATTCTCGATCAGACGGCCAGCCGCATCGGCGAGGTCGTGAAGATGATCAACGCGATCGCCGCCCAGACCAATCTGCTGGCATTGAACGCCACCATCGAAGCCGCGCGCGCGGGCGAGGCCGGCCGCGGCTTCGCCGTGGTCGCGGGCGAGGTCAAGAGCCTCGCGACGCAAACCGCGACCGCGACGGAAGAGATCTCGCGCCAGGTCGAGGAGATCCAGGGCGCCACCGGCCAGGCGGTCGCCGCGATCCGGTCGATCGGCGGGGCCATCGGCGGCATCGACGAGAAGATGACGGCGATTGCCGCCGCGGTCGAAGAGCAGCGCGCGGCGACGACGGAAATCTCACGCAACTTCCAGCAGGCGGCCCAGGGCACCCGCGAGGTCACCGACACGATCGGCAGCGTCGCCAGGCTCAACCAGGAGACCGGCAATGCCGGGACCGTGCTGTCTGAGTCCGTCAAGAAGATGTCGGCGGATGCCGATCGTCTTCGCGTCGCTGTCGAGGGCTTCCTGGGCGCCGTGAAGAGCGCCTGATTTTCGCACTCTTTCCATCGGACGTCGCGCGGGCATTGCCGCAGCCCGGCACTGCGGGTACATCTGTGCCGCCTCGCTCCCGCGAGGGCAGCGACAGACGCAAGACACATCAGGGATGGAGAGTTCGATGCCGGTCACCCCACACAAGGCCCAACGCCCCTATCGCGGCGTGTTCCCGGTCGCGCCCACCATCTTCGACGAGCGCGGCGAGCTCGACCTCGAGGGCCAGCGCCGTTGCATCGATTTCATGATCGATGCCGGCTCGCACGGCATTTGCATCCTCGCCAATTTCTCCGAGCAGTTCGTGCTTACCGATGCCGAGCGCGATACGGTGATGCACACGGTGCTGGAGCATGTGGCCGGCCGGGTTCCCGTGATCGTCACCACCACGCATTTCAGCTCGGCCGTGTGCGCGGCGCGCAGCAAACAGGCCGAGGCGGCCGGCGCCGCCATGGTGATGGTGATGCCGCCCTATCACGGCGCGACCTTCCGCGTCCCCGAGAAAGGCATCGTCGAATTCTTCAAGGTGCTCTCCGGCGCGATCAGTATCCCGATCATGATCCAGGACGCGCCGGTGGCCGGCACGCCGCTGTCGGTCGAGTTACTGGCGCGGCTGTCGCGCGAGTTTGCCAACATCCGCTATTTCAAGATCGAGGTGCCGGGCGCGGCCTCGAAACTCCGCAGCCTGATCGAGGCGGGTGGCAAGGACATCGAAGGCCCCTGGGACGGCGAGGAGGCGATCACGCTGCTCGCCGACCTCGACGCCGGCGCCACCGGCGCCATGACCGGCGGCGGTTATCCCGACGGCATCCGCCAGATCATCGATCCCTATTTCGCCGGAGATCGCGAGAAGGCGAAGGCCGCCTACGAGCGCTGGCTGCCGCTGATCAACTACGAGAACCGCCAATGCGGCCTGATCGCCTGCAAGGCCATGATGCAGGCCGGCGGCGTGATCAAGTCGGAGGCGGTGCGCCATCCGCTGCAGCCGCTGCATCCGGCAACGCGGGCGGGTCTGCTGGAACTGGCCAGGGAGCGCGACGCACTGGCGCTCAGGTGGGGGAAGTAGAGCCACATACCCCGCGGCCGTAGGGTGGGCAAAGCGAAGCGTGCCCACCACCTGTTGCCATCGCGAAAAGTGGTGGGCACGGCGCTCCGCGCCTTTGCCCACCCTACGAACGCTACGCTGGGGGACATAGGTCTCTCCCCGTCATTGCGAGGAGCGAAGCGGCGAAGCAATCCAGACTGTTTCCGCGGAGACAGTCTGGATTGCTTCGCGGAGCTTGTCATCGGGCCGCGCTTCGCGCGGACCCGTTGGCTCGCAATGACGGGGGCGCTCATTTCGCCTGAAGGCGTCGAATTAACGCAATTCCGCCAGTTTCCCATAGCCCGGCGATGGCATATTGTACGCTCGCCAACCGGCTCTGCGGAGAATCCCAAGACATCGCGTAACAAGACATCGCGTAACAAGCCATCGCGCAACAGCTCTTCTTTTGCCACTATCCCGAGCCAGGTTGGTGCAAACCGACAGAACAGGGAGGCAGTGCCATGACGATGAGGCCGGATCCCACCTTTCACGCATCGCCCAAGCTTGCGATGGAGGCGCCTGCGGAGAACTTTGCTTACACCTTGCTGCTCAGTCCGGATTTCTCAAAGCCGGACGCTCTCGCGGTCATCGACGTCAAGCCGGGATCGCCGACCTATAGCCAGATCGTCCACACCGTCACGATGCCCAACAAGGGCGATGAGTTTCATCACTTCGGCTGGAATGCCTGCTCCTCCGCTCTGTCGCCGCTCGCCGGACACGCCTTCATCGAGCGGCGCTATCTCATCATCCCCGGGCTGCGCTCGTCGCGGATCTACGTCATCGACACCAAGCCCGATCCGACCCAAGCCAAGATCCACAAGATCATCGAGCCAGAGGAGGTCTTCAAGAAGACCGGCTACTCGCGGCCGCACACGATCCATTGCGGGCCGGACGGCATTTACGTGAGCACGCTGGGCGGCGGCGGCAAGGACGGCACCAATGGACCTCCGGGTGTCTTCATCATGGATTGCGAGACGTTCGAAGTGCTTGGACGATGGGAGATCGACCGTGGCCCGCAGACGCTGCATTATGATTTCTGGTGGAATCTGCCGCGCGACTACATGGTGACGAGCGAATGGGCGTTGCCGCCGCAGTTCGAGAACGGGATCGTCCCGGAAGATCTGCTTGCGAACAAATATGGCCATCGTCTCCACTTCTGGGACCTTCGCGCCCGCCGCAACGTCCAGACCATCGACCTCGGCGCCAATCATCAGATGGCGCTGGAGGTGCGGCCGGCGCACGATCCGGTTCGCGAGTACGGCTTCGTCGGTGTCGTGGTCGACACCACCAACCTCGAAGCATCGATCTGGACCTGGTGGCGCGAGGACGGAAAATTCCATGCCGAGAAGACGGCGACGATCCCTCCCGAACCCGCCCCCAAGGAGAAGCTGCCGCCGCTGCTGCAGGGATTTGGCGCCGTGCCGCCGCTGGTGACGGACATCGACCTGTCGATGGATGACCGGTTTCTGTATGTCTCGTGCTGGGGGACGGGTGAGATGCGCCAGTACGACGTCAGCGATCCCAGAAAGCCGAAGCTTGCGGGCTCAGTCCACATCGGCGGCATCGCGCGGCGCACGCCCCATCCGAACGGCAAGGCCTTTGCGGCAGGTCCGCAGATGGTCGAGATCAGCCGCGACGGCCGGCGCGTGTACTGGACCAATTCGCTCTATTCCACCTGGGACGACCAGTTCTATCCCGACGGGGTTCCGGGCGTGGAAGTCATGGCGAATGTCGGTCGCAACGGTGGCCTCGAGCTCGACAAGAACTATTTCGTGAGTTTCCCCGACGGATATCGTGCGCACCAGATCAGGCTCGAGGGCGGCGACTGTTCGACGGACTCCTTTTGCTACCCGTCGGTCTAGATGGGACGCATGCGAGCCCGGCTCTTGGCTGGCTGTGGCTCGCGCTTGTTGCGAGCGGTCTCTACCACGGAGTCAATCCCGGAATGGGATGGCCGCTCGCCGTTTCGGCCGGGCTCCTGGACAAGAGCCCGCGCGCGCTCTTCCATGCATTATGGGCTCTGGCGGCCGGGCATCTGCTGGCAACACTTCTGGTGCTGCTGCCGTTCGCCTTCCTGCTCGTGCTGGCCGCGTGGCAGCGCCCGATCCAGATCGTCGCGAGCCTTCTCGTCATCGGCTTTGGCGTCTATCGGCTGATCGACCGGCGTCATCCGCGCACGCTGGCACGAATTCCGCCGACGCAATTGGCGCTCTGGTCATTTGCCGTCGCCATCGCTCACGGCGCCGCCTTGATGCTCGTGCCGATCTATCTCGGGCTCTGCCAGGCCTTCGAGCTCGATGCCGGCCATGAGGCGGCGGGCGCGCTGATGAAGGCAAATCTCGGGATGGCGGTGCTGGTGTCCCTGGTGCACGTTGCCGCCATGGTCGGCGCCGGCGGATGTCTGGCGTGGCTGGTCTACCGTCATCTGGGATTGAGGTTCGTCTCGCGAAGCTGGTTCAACCTGGATGCAGTCTGGGCGACCAGCCTCGTTGTGGTTGGCGCGGTGGCGCTCGCTTTCAATCTTGCGAGCTGGCGCTAAATTAGGCTGAGTATGTCTTTCCAACGTCATTGCGAGCGAAGCGAAGCAATCCAGACTTTCCCTCTGGTAACAGTCTGGATTGCTTCGTCGCTTCGCTCCTCGCAATGACGGGGGAAGTAGTGACTATCTCGCTAACGCCCACTCGCCGATGATGCGGAAGCGCGCCTTCGCGTTGTCTTGCTTGAACAGCGCGATGCGGTCGACCGTCAGCGCGTCGAGCTTCAGCGCCGCAAAACGCTCCCGCAGCATCTGCAGGATCGGCCCGCGCCGTTCCGCATCAAGTCGCCCCGTCAGCGTCATGTGGAAACGGAATTCTTCCATCACATAGGGATAGCCCCAGCGGTCGAGATAGTCGCGCTGCCGCTCGCTGAGCTTCTCCGGCTTGCGCCGGGCGCGATCTTCCGCCGTCAGCGCGGCGCGAAACGGGTCGAACTCGCGAACGCAATCGGCGGCAAGCTGCGGCAGAGCGTCGACCGGCGCGGCCGGAATAACAGCAATGAAGCCGCTGATGGAATCCACAATTGGCGAGATCACGGGATGCGGCCGCGCCTCGGCGGCGAAGGCCGCGCAGGCAGCCTTCAGATCGGCTTCGGTCTTGCCAGGCGACAGCGCCATCGGCGCCTTCAGCGTGGCGTGAAAGCCGTATTTGCGGGGATCGGCGCTGACCTCGCGCCAGTCCGTCGCGACATGCAGCGCTTGTTGCGGAAACGGCAGCTCGTCTCCGGTGTAAGCGTCATAGCCGAGCAGTTCGGCGCCAAAGCGGCAGAGGGCGCTGTCGCTGCCGGCGGCAAAATAGATCGCGTAGCGGGGGAAACCTGTCATTACCTCAGCATAACCAATTCATGCCGCAACGATAGCCTCGCGCGGCGTTGCTGCCGTGGTGAGCAGCCGCGTCGCGTCGGTGAGATGCACGAGCTTGCCGCCTGAGATCACCGCGATCAGCCGGGGCCGCAGCTCCACGCTGTCGTCGACGAGGAGAATGTCAGCGCGGCGTCCCTCCGCGAGCAGGCCGCGATCGGTGAGGCCGGTTGCGTGCGCCGGACCGGCGGAGACCAGATCCCAGGCCTGAGCCAGCGGTACCACGCCATCGGCGGCCAATCGGAACGCGGCGAGCAGCTGCGCCGGATAGTAATAGTCCGACGCCAGCACCGAGCAGAGCCCTTTGGCGATCATGTCGGAGGCCCTGGTCCAGCCGGTGTGGCTGCCGCCGCGCACGACGTTCGGGGCGCCATAGACGATGGCATCGCCGTGGCTGGCCGCAGCCCGCGCCGTTTCCTCGTTGATCGGAAATTCCGCGATCAAGGCGCCGAGCTCGCGAAAGTCCCGGCGCATCGCCGGGCTCGCGTCGTCATGCGAGAGCATCCGCACCTCGGCTGCGCGGGCAAAAGCGGCCAGCCGTGATACCGAAGCCGGCACCTCGGCGGCGCGCGAGACCACACGCTCGACCAGCTTGTCAAAATCCTCGCTCGACAGCCCGGTGCGCTCCACCATGCGGTTGCGCTTGCGCGGCTTGGCCATGTCGGCGACCGTGCCGTCCATGTGATCATTGAAAGCGAACAGGTCGACGCGGCCCTCGCTGAGCCATTGTGCGATCTCGGCCTCGGCATCGAGATTGTAGGTCTCGTGCCGCAGGTGGAAGCGGGTATCGGCGGCGAATTGCGGGCGCTGCCGCTCGATCGCCTCCATCAGGCCGCGCGCATTGTCGGCGCTGCGCAGGCCCGGCTCCCAGGAGCAGGTCGTGGCGTGAAACACGGTGGTGATGCCATTGCTGATCGCCTGGCGGTCGCTGTCGGCGAGCGCAACGTCGATCGGAAAGTCGACGCCGGCGCGCGGCATCATCTGCCGCTCGAAGGCATCGCCATGCAGATCGACGATGCCGGGCAGCACCAGCAGGTTACGGGCATCGAGCGCCAGCCGCGCCCGGCTGCGAGAGGCATCGAGCTCCGCAATGTCCGTTCCGGAGACGAGAAGAGAGGTTTCGGCGAGCTCGGCGCCGATCAAGGCCCGGCCGCCTTCGATGAATATGTCTGTCACGCGACCGCGCTTCGTTTGCTGGCAGGGGAATTGGCGAGTGAGCTTGCCCGTGCTTCGTATGTCGAGAGGAAATCTTCAATCCCGAGCTTGCGGAAATGGGGCAGCGCCTCGCGCAATTTGTCGTGATCCCAGTCCCACCAGGCAAGCTTTGCAAGGCGTCCGGCGATCTCCTCCGAGAACCGCCGCCGCACGATACGAGCTGGATTGCCGGCGACGATGGTGTAGGCCGGCACGTCCTTGGTGACGATCGCGCCGGCGGCGATCACCGCGCCGGTGCCGATGTTGCGGCCCGGCAGCACGATCGCGCCATGGCCGATCCAGACGTCATGGCCGATATGAACGTGATGATGGCGCCGCCAGTCGAAGAACTCGACATCGTCGCTCTCACCCTCGAAATAGGCGCTGGAGCGGTAGGTGAAGTGCGCCTGCGTGGCGCGATGCATCGGATGGTTGCCGGGATTGATCCGGGTCATCGCCGCGATCGAGCAGAATTTTCCGATGGTGGTGTAGGTGATCTGCGCGTCGTTCACGACATAGGAGTAATCGCCCATCGCCACTTCATGCAGGATGGTGCGGGCGCCGACCTCGGTATAGGCGCCGAGCCTGGTCTCGTGCAGCTTGGCCGAGGGATCGACGGTCGGCTGAACCGAAAGAGCTTTGGCGGCCATGTTGCATCCGAAGTGCGAGGGCGGGGCGTTTTTCTTCGAGTGGCTGGATGACGATGTCATGACAACGAGATGACAGGGGATGACGTGCGTAGCATCGCCGCACCGCAGCGCGTGTGTCACACAAGTGTTAAGCACGGGCGTTAGCGGTTGGCTCCAGCTACTCTGGAGCCCCTGTATGCTGGTGGTTGAAGGCCTGACGTGTCGCTTCGGCGCGAAAGCCGCGGTGGACGACGCTTCGTTTCAAGTTTCCCCCGGCGGCTTCGTCGGTGTGATCGGGCGATCCGGCGCCGGCAAGTCGACGTTGCTGCGGGCCATCAATCGCCTCGTGACGCCGACCGGCGGACGCATCCTGTTCGACGGCGTCGACGTCACCTTGCTGCGCGGCAGGGAGCTGCGGCAGTGGCGCGCCCGCTCGGCGATGATCTTCCAGCAGTTCAACCTGGTCGGCCGCCTCGACGTGCTCACCAATGTTCTGATGGGTCGTCTCGCGACGATGCCCGCCTGGCGCTCGCTGTCGCAGGCCTGGCCCGAGCAGGACAAGGCGCTGGCGATGTCGGCGCTCGAGCAGTTCGATATCGCTTCGCTCGCTGCCCAGCGCGCCGACCAGCTCTCCGGCGGCCAGCAGCAGCGCGTCGCGATCGCCCGCGCGCTGGTGCAGCAGCCCGACATCATCCTCGCCGACGAGCCGATCGCCTCGCTCGATCCGCGCAACACCAAGATCGTGATGGATGCGCTTTTGCGCATCAACAAGCATTTCGGCATCACGGTGCTCTGCAATCTGCATTCGCTCGATCTCGCCCGCACCTATTGCGACCGCCTGATCGGCATGGCCGCGGGGCGCGTGGTATTCGACGGCGCGCCGGCCGCGCTGACCGATCACGTCGCGCGCGAGCTCTACGATCTCGAAGCTGCCGACGTCGTGGGTGGCCTGCCTGTCCCGGCGCCCGAGGGCGTGCCGGCGCTCGGAACCGCCGCGGCCGCTTAAAGCGGCGTCGCACCTGTTCAATTGCCAGTTTGCGTCAACCGACCCCAACCGATGAAGAGGGTATCATGATCACTCGCAGATTAATCCTGGCCGGCGCCGCTGTGCTCGCTTTCACCGCCTCCGCCTCGGCCGACGACTGGAAGGCCAAATACCCCGAGCTGACCTTTGCGGTCGTTCCGGCCGAGAACGCGTCGGGCGTCACCGAGCGCTGGGCACCGTTCATGACTTATCTATCGAAAGAACTCGGCGTGAAGGTCACGCTGCGCATCGCCAACGACTATGCCGCGGTGATCGAAGGCCAGCGCGCCGGCAATATCCACATCGCCAGCTACGGCTCGGCCGCGTTCGCGCGTGCCCGCCTGACCGGCGTCAAGTCCGAGGCCTTCGCCAACGACATCAACGCCGACGGCTCGACCGGCTACTACTCCGTGTTCTTCGTCAAGGCAAGCAGCGCCTACAAGAAGATCGACGACCTGAAGGGCAAGAATCTCGGCCTCGTCGACCCGAACTCGACCTCCGGCAACAACGTGCCGCGCTTCGAGCTCGACAAGATGGGCATCCACGATGCCGACGCCTATTTCGGCAAGGTCGTCTTCACCGGCAGCCACGAGAACGCGATGCTGGCGCTGGCGCAGGGCACGGTCGAAGTCGCTGCCAACCAGTGGACCAGCGACGACGATTCCACGCTGGCGCAGATGCTGACCAAGGGCATGCTGAAGAACGCCGACGGCTCGGCGATGAAGAAGGACGATTTCCGCATCGTCCACAAATCCGCGCCGATCATCAACGGCCCCTATGCCTACAATTCCGACCTGCCGGAAGACGCCAAGACGGCCATCGCCAAGGCGTTCTTCGACGCGCCGGCCAAGGACAAGGCCGCGTTCGACCGTCTCTCCGACGGCCAGAAGAAGGGCTTTCATCCCGCCACCACCAAGGACTGGGATGGCACGATCGAGCTGATCAAGTTCGTCGACGCACTGCGTAAGAAGAAGGCGTCCTGAGTCTTCGGGACGATGCACCCTGGGCCGGGTCCCAAAGACCCGGCTCTTTCTTTGACGGGACCTGTTTCGACCTCATGACGACAGCGGTTTCGATCCTCCCCGAGCAGCAGCTCGCAGCGCTCAACGCGGCCTATCGACAGGCGGTTTCGCGCAGGCGGCTTCGTCTCCTGTTGGGAGCGGGCGTGTTTGCCGCCGCGCTGGCTCTCGCCGCGGTCGGCGCCGAAGTGAATTTGCGCACGCTGTTCACCTATTTCGGCAACTTCGTCAGCTATTTCGACCGCATCCTCACGCTCGACAGCGGTCAGCGGGTCTGGACCGATGTCGGCGAGTGGTTCTGGGGCTGGCGCAAATGGCTGAAGATGCTGGCTGAGACGCTGCTGATCTCCTATGTCGGCACGCTGATCGGCGCGACCTTCGCTTTCGCCCTCAACTTCTTAGCGGCCGAGAACACCTCGCCCGCGCCCTGGCTGCGCTTTACCGTGCGGCGCCTGCTCGAATTCGCCCGCACCGTTCCCGGCATCGTCTTCGCGCTGGTCTTCGTCATCGCCTTCGGGCTCGGGCCGATGGCGGGCGTGCTGGCGATTGCGATCCACTCCACCGGCGCGCTCGGAAAACTGTTCTCGGAGATCGTCGAGAATGCCGACATGAAGCCGGTCGAGGGCATCCGCTCGACCGGCGCGAGCTGGCTCTCCTGCATGCGCTTTGCCATCGTGCCACAGGTCACCGCCGGCTACGCCAGCTACGCGCTGCTGCGCTTCGAGATCAATGTCCGCGAAGCCTCCGTCATGGGCTTCGTCGGCGCCGGCGGCATCGGCCAGGAGCTCGTCGTCGCCATCCGCAAGTTCTACTATTCGGACGTCAGCGCCATCCTGCTCACCATCGTCGTCACCGTCTTCATCATCGACATCACCACCGGCTGGCTGCGCGGCCGTCTGTTCGGCAAGGAGGCTCGGACGTGACGCCGCAGGAGGTCGACACCGCGCAGATTCGTGCGCGCTATCCCGATGTGTTCGATCGGCCGGCCTCGGCGCGGCTCGCGGCGCCCGCGATGATCGTCGCGGCACTCGCGATCCTGATTTACGGTCTCGTCGATCTCGATTTCTCGCCGTCGCGCTTCTTCGCCGGCCTCAGCCAGCTCGGCTGGATCAGCCTGATGATGATCCCGCCGGATCCCGGCTCCTCGCTGCCCGTCTATCTGAAGGCGCTCGGGGAGACGCTCTCGATCGCGCTGCTCGGAACCACACTGGCGGCGGTGTTCGCGCTGCCGGTGAGCTTGCTGGCCGCGCGCAACATCGTGCCGTCGAGCATCCTGCGCTTTCCTGTCAGGCGCTTGCTGGATTCGATCCGCGGCGTCGACACGCTGATCTGGGCGCTGGTGTGGATCAACGTCGTCGGCCTCGGCCCGTTCGCCGGCGTGCTCGCCATCGCGGTGTCGGATTTCGGCGCCTTCGGCAAGCTGTTCTCGGAGGCGATCGAGGGCGCCGACCAAAAGCAGGTCGAAGGCATCCGCGCCTCCGGCGGCAGCGCGCTGCACGAGATCCGCTTCGGCCTGCTGCCGCAGGTGCTGCCCGTGATTGCCGGGCAGGTGCTCTATTTCATCGAATCCAACACGCGCTCGGCGACCATCATCGGCATCGTCGGCGCCGGCGGCATCGGCCTCCAGCTCGCCGAGCAGATCCGCGTGCTGGAATGGCAGAAAGTGTCGTTCCTGATCCTGATGATCCTGGTCGCGGTCGCCGCGATCGATTTCATCTCGGGCAAGCTGCGCTTTGCGATTATTGGGCGGCGAGCTGTCGCCTGATCGCAGGTCTCGTAGGGTGGGCAAAGGCGCGTCAGCGCCGTGCCCACGAACTTTCTCCGACCTGGTGAAAAATCGTGGGCACGGCGCAAGTGCGCCTTTGCCCACCCTACGGCTCCGGTGTCGTGGAGAGGGTCCCCTACGACTCCACCAAAAACTCCACCCGCTCCGCCGCAAACCGCGAATGCTTGGTCACCAGCGGCCTGCCCGTGAGATCGTGGTCGGTGGCGTCCACCACCAGGATCGGCCGCCCCAGCGCTAGATCGAGACGTGCCGCATCGGTCGCGTCCACGATGCCCGCGGTGATTCGGGTTGCGCCGCGGCGATAGTCGCGGACGCCGAAATGCTCCAGCAGCTTCGTCATCGAGCGCGTCGCCGCGAACACGGCGCCGGCACCCGGGAACAGGTCCGCCGACAGCCAGGTCGTGGAAACGCAAATCGGCGTACGGTCGGCAAGGCGGATCGCCTCGATCCGCACCAGGGGCGCGCCGGTCTTCAATCCCAGCTCCCGCGCGAGCTCGCGCGTCGCGACGTCATCGGTCGCCTCGATCAACCGGCCATGCGGCTCGCGGCCATCCGCGCCGACGATCTCGGAGAAGCGCGTGCGCGAGCGCAAGGGATAGGCGAGCTTCTGCGCCTCGACATAGGTTCCGCTGCCGCGCTCGGCGCGCACCAGGCCGCGCTCGGCAAGGGCGGCCAGCGCGCGCCGCACGGTGTGGCGATTGACGCGATAGGTTTCGGCGATCTCCATCTCGCCCGGCAATTTGTCGCCGGCCGCAAAGCGGCCGTCGGCGATGCCGCGCTCGATGCCGTCGGCAACGAGGCGCCATAGCGCGACGCCCGACGAGGCTGTGTCCTGCATGCTCATGTCGCGGGAAACCTACTCCAGAAATCACAGCATTGTCACGAAACAGTCATGGCGCGTCCTTATGAAGTTGTCTATTATCATAGACAACTTCGATGCGGCAAGTTCTGTCAAAAGGTTCGGTGGACCAGGTGACCCAGCACAACAACCAGCAAGCCCAGCGCAAGGCCGCAATGGCGGTGCTGGCGCACGCGGAGGCGGGCGAGATCGCCGCTCGCCTCCGCGACTTGGCCTCGGACCTGCCTTTGCCGGACCATCAGGATCTGCGCACGCCGGAGAGCGGCCTCGTCATGCTGCGCGGGCGGGTTGGCGGCGACGGCGCGCCGTTCAATCTCGGCGAAGCCACGGTGTCGCGCGCCGCGGTGCGGCTTGCGAGCGGCGAGGTCGGGTTCGGCTACACGCTCGGCCGCGATAGTGAGAAGGCGCGGTTGATCGCACTGTGCGATGCGCTGGTGCAGTCCCGCGATTTCGGCGGAGCGGTGGAGCGCAACGTTATCGCGCCGTTGCGCGAGCAGCTTATGGTCAGGCGCAAGCAGGCGGCGGAAGCGACCGCTGCGACGAAGGTTGATTTCTACACCATGGTGCGCGGTGAGGGGTGAGATCATGACCACGATTGCGGAACTGCCGCCGGGTTTCGCCGACAAGGTGCTGTCGGCGCAATCGACCTTTCGCTCGGTCATGGACGCCATGGCGCGGCCGGGCTCGGTCCAGCGCATCGTGCCGATGGCCGGGACGCCTGATACGATGATGCGCGGCACCGCCGCGATCGCGCTGACGCTGTTCGACCACGACACGCCGCTCTGGCTCGATGCGCGGATGGCGGAGAGCGCGGACGTGACGACGTGGCTCAAGTTCCACACCGGCGCGCCGGTCGTGCAGGATTCATCGATCGCCTCGTTCGCGCTCATCGGCGAGGGCGGTGCGCTGCCTTCGCTCGAGCGCTTCGCGCTCGGCACGAGCGAGTATCCGGACCGTTCGACGACCGTGATCATCCAGGTCGACAGCCTCGCCTCCGGGCGGAGCTTCGAGCTGCGCGGCCCCGGCATCGATGGGGTCGCCACGCTGCGGGCGTCGATCAAGCCTTTCGACCTGTTCGAGCGCCTGCATATGAACGAAGCGCTGTTTCCGCGCGGCATCGATGTGGTGCTGGTCGCCGATGACGCCGTGGTCGCGATCCCCCGCACCACGCGCGTCGTGAGCAAGGGAAGCTGAAAGCATGTATGTCGCAGTCAAAGGCGGCGAACGCGCCATCGAGAACGCCCATCGCCTGCTCGCGCATAAGCGGCGCGGCGACCAAGACGTTGCGGAAATCTCCCTCGATCAGATCGCGGAGCAGCTCGGCCTTGCCGTCGATCGCGTCATGAGCGAAGGCTCGCTCTATGACCGCGAGCTCGCTTCGCTTGCGATCAAGCAGGCGCGCGGCGATTTGATCGAGGCGATCTTTCTGGTTCGCGCCTTTCGCGCCACGCTGCCGCGTTTCGGTGCCAGCGAGCCCGTCGACACCGGCGCGATGCGGGTGCAGCGGCGGGTGTCGGCGACCTTCAAGGACATTCCCGGCGGGCAGATTCTGGGTCCGACCTTCGATTACACGCACCGCCTGCTCGATCCCTCGCTCGCCGAAGGCTTTGTGCCGGAAGCTCCAGCGATAGCCGAAGCCTCGACTGCGCCGACCCCGCGCGTGACCGACATTCTCGGCCGCGACGGGCTGATCGAATCATCGCCTGAGGCCGCGGACGGCGCCAGCGTCGGCGATCTCACCCGCGAGCCGCTGAATTTCCCCGCGGATCGCGATTTGCGTTTGCAAAATCTTGCGCGCGGTGACGAAGGCTTTCTGCTCGCGATGGGCTATTCCACCCAGCGCGGCTACGGCCGCAACCACCCCTTTGTCGGCGAGATCCGCTTCGGTGAGGTCGAGGTCGACTTTGTCGCGGAAGACGTCGGCTTCGCCGTGCCGCTCGGCGCGATCGAGCTGACCGAGTGCCAGATGGTCAACCAGTTCAAGGGCTCCGCGATCGAGGCGCCGTGCTTCACCCGCGGCTATGGCCTCGCCTTCGGCCAGAGCGAGCGCAAGACCATGTCGATGGCGCTGGTCGATCGCGCGTTGCGCGCCCGTGAGCTCGGCGAGGAGGCGCTTGCCCCCGCGCAGGACGAAGAGTTCGTGATGTCGCATTCGGACAATGTCCAGGCGACCGGCTTCGTCGAGCACCTGAAGCTGCCGCACTATGTCGACTTCCAGTCCGAGCTCGGCCTCTTGCGCAAGCTGCGCCAAGAGTTCTCTAAAGCGTTCGCCGAGGCCAACACGCCCGATGCCATGAAGGAGGCCGCGGAATGAACGCGCCCGCCTACAACTTTGCCTATCTCGACGAGCAGACCAAGCGCATGATCCGCCGCGCGATCCTGAAGGCGATCGCGATCCCCGGCTATCAGGTGCCGTTCGCCAGCCGCGAAATGCCGATGCCCTACGGCTGGGGCACCGGCGGCGTGCAGGTCACCGCCGCGATCCTCGGGCCCCAGGACGTGCTGAAGGTGATCGACCAGGGTTCGGACGACACCACCAACGCGATCTCGATCCGCAAATTCTTCGCCAAGACCGCGGGCGTTGCGACGACCACGGCGACGGACGAGGCAACCGTGATCCAGACCCGCCACCGCATCCCGGAGACGGCGCTGAACGCGAACCAGGTGCTGGTCTACCAGGTGCCGATCCCGGAGCCGTTGCGCTTCCTCGAGCCGCGCGAGACCGAGACCCGGCGCATGCACGCGCTCGCCGAATACGGCCTGATGCATGTGAAGCTCTACGAGGACATCGCCCGCTTCGGCCATATCGCCACCGCCTATGCCTATCCGGTGAAGGTCAATGCGCGCTACGTGATGGACCCGTCGCCGACGCCGAAATTCGACAATCCCAAGATGGACAATAGCCCGGCGCTGCAATTGTTCGGCGCCGGCCGCGAGAAACGCATCTACGCGATCCCGCCCTACACCCAGGTGGTGTCGCTCGATTTCGAGGATCACCCGTTCGAGCCCTACCGCTTCAATGCGCCCTGCGCGCTGTGCGGGGCGGAGAATTCGTATCTCGACGAGATCGTGACCGACGACAAGGGCGGCCGCATGTTCGTCTGCTCGGACACCGATTATTGCGAGGGCCGCCAGGCCGCTGGCCACCACGGCAGCCTCAGTGCCGCGCCGTACAAGGAGAAGGCACAGGAGGCCGCGAATGGCTAATCAGGATTTGCTCGACAACGACGAGCCGCTGCTGGTCGCAACATCCCTCAGCAAATCGTTCGGCCGCATCAATGCCTGCCGCGATGTGTCGTTCTCGCTGTATCCCGGCGAGGTGCTGGCAATCGTCGGCGAATCCGGCTCGGGCAAGTCGACGCTGCTGCAGATGCTGTCGGGCCAGCTCACGCCGACCGCAGGCCACGTGTCGTACCGGATGCGCGACGGCGTCACCCGCGATCTTGCGACGCTGGGCGAAGCCGAACGGCGCTTCCTGTTCCGCACCGACTGGGGTTTCGTGCACCAGGATCCCGCGCAGGGCCTGCGCATGGCGGTCTCCGCCGGCGCCAATGTCGGCGAGCGGCTGATGGCGGTGGGCTGGAATCATTACGGCCGTATCCGCGACACCGCCTCCGACTGGCTCACCCGCGTCGAGATCGACACAGCGCGCATCGACGATGCGCCGCGCACCTATTCCGGCGGCATGCGCCAGCGCCTGCAGATCGCCCGCAACCTCGTCACCGAGCCGCGGCTCGTGTTCATGGACGAGCCGACCGGCGGACTTGACGTCTCGGTGCAGGCGCGCCTGCTCGACCTGTTGCGCAGCCTCGTCGCCGAGCTGAATCTCGCGGTCGTCATCGTCACCCACGATCTCGCGGTGGCGCGCCTCCTGTCGCACCGCGTGATGGTGATGAAAGGCGGCCGCGTCATCGAGACCGGCCTGACCGATCAGGTGCTCGACGATCCGCGCGAGCCCTATACCCAGCTCCTCGTCTCCTCGATCCTGCCGCCATGAACTTTACGATATGAGCCCTCCAATGACCGCCATGATCGACATCACCGACGCCGGCAAGACCTTCACGATGCACCTGCAGGGCGGCATCGAGCTGCCGGTGGTGCGCGGCGTGACCTTCCAGGTCAATCCCGGCGAGTGCGTCGTGCTGTCGGGCCCATCCGGCGCCGGCAAGTCGTCGATCCTGAAGATGATCTTCGGCAATTACCGCTGCGACAGCGGCCGGATCAGCATCCGCCATCGCGGCAAGGTGGTCGATCTCGCCACCGCCGAGCCGCGTCAGGTGCTCAATATCCGCCGTTCCACGATCGGCTATGTCAGCCAGTTCTTGCGGGCCGTGCCGCGGGTTGCGACCATCGACGTCGTCGCGGAGCCGCTGATCGTGAACGGCATGAGCCGGACTGATGCACAGGCGCGCGCCGGCGAATTGCTGCATCGCCTCAACATCCCCGAGCGACTTTGGCAGCTGCCGCCCGCGACCTTCTCCGGCGGCGAGCAGCAGCGCGTCAACATCGCGCGCGGCTTCATCTCGGACCTGCCGATCCTGCTGCTCGACGAGCCGACGGCCTCGCTGGATGCCGCCAATCGCGCCGTGGTGGTCGAGCTGGTCGCTGAAAAGAAACATCAGGGCGTCGCCATGGTCGCCATTGTCCATGACGACGAAATCCGTCATCTGATTGCCGACCGCATCGTCGACGTCACCAGCTTTGCCGCCGCGGCCTGAAGGAATGGGGAAATGAAGAAGGAATCCGTGATCGCCAATGCCAGGATCGTGCTGGCTGACCGGGTGATCGAGCAGGGCTGGCTCGCGCTTGCCGACGGCCGCATTGCGGAGGTCGGCGAGGGGAGGGCGCCCGCGGGCGCCGAGGATGCCGGCGGCGATCTGATCATGCCCGGCCTGATCGAGCTCCACACCGACCATCTCGAAGCGCATTACGTGCCGCGCCCGAAGGTGTTCTGGAATCCGGTCGCCGCCGTCATCTCCTATGACGGCCAGCTTGCGACCTCGGGCATCACCACCGTGTTCGATTCGCTCCGGGTCTGGCGCGAGGACGGCGCCGAGGAGGTCGACGGCCGCGCCGGCGTGCTCGCCGCCGCGATCACCAATGCGCGCGAGGCCAACCTGCTGCGCGCCGATCACTTCCTGCATCTGCGCTGCGAGATCCCGATGCCGAGCGTGGTCGAGGAGGCCAAGGAGCTGATCGACCGTCCCGACGTCAAGCTGATGTCGCTGATGGACCACACGCCGGGCCAGCGCCAGTTCCGCGACGAGGTCAAGCTGCGTGACTATTACCGCGGCAAGGGCGGCGGCAAGACCGATGCCGAGCTCGACGAATTGTTCGCAAAGCGTTTCGAATATCAGAGGCTCTATGCCGCGGCGAACATGCGCGAGATCGTGGCGCTGGCGCATCAGTACAACATTCCGCTGGCGAGCCACGACGACACCACCGAGGAGAACGTCGCGGACGCCGTGCGCGACCGCGTGTCGGTCGCGGAATTCCCGACCACGCTGGAGGCCGCACGCGGCCTGCACCAGGCCGGCATCGATATCCTGATGGGCGCGCCCAACGTCGTGCGCGGCGGCTCGCACTCCGGCAACATCGCCGCGGTCGATCTCGCCCGCGAAGGCCTGCTCGACATCCTGTCGTCGGATTACATCCCGTCGAGCCTTTTGATGGCCGCGCTGCAATTGCCCGAGCATGTGCCCGCGATCAGCCTTCCGGCAGCGGTTCGCACCGTGACGAAAGCGCCCGCCGAGGCGGTCGGCCTCACCGACCGCGGCGAGGTCGCGACCGGCAAGCGCGCCGATTTGATCCGCGTCCATGTCGCAGGCCACGTTCCCGTGGTCCGCAGCGTCTGGCGCGACGGACACCGCGTGGCATGAGCGAGGCCATGACCACGGCCGAGGGCGAGACGGGCGCGATCGGCCCCGGCCGGCTCGTGCTCGTGGTCGGCCCCAGCGGCGCCGGCAAGGATACCTTGCTGCGGTTGGCGCAAGCAGCCTGCAGCGACGATCCCGACATCGTCTTCCCGCGCCGCATCGTGACGCGTGCGTCCTCGGCCGATGAAGACAATATCGCGGTCAGCCCCGACGAATTCCGCCGCGCGCGCGAGCACGGCGACTTCGCCGTGCACTGGGAGGCGCATGGGCATTCCTACGCGCTGCCGCTGGAGATCAACGACGACATCCGCGCGGGCCGCACCATCGTCGTCAACGTCTCGCGCACCGTGATCGAAGCCTTGCGCCGGGCTTATGCCGAGGTCGTGGTGGTCGCGATCACGGCGCCGCCGGACGTACTGACGCAGCGGCTTGCCGCGCGCGCCCGGAAAAGTGACGGCGACATCGCCGAGCGGCTGTCGCGCAGCGTCGACGACGCGTCGGCGCAGGCGGATGTCACCATCCTCAATGCCGGCAGCGCGGATTATCACAGCCGCCAGCTGGTACGCGTGATCAGGAATCAAGGCTGGCAAGACGAGTTGTCGGCGCGATAGAGAGAGTGTGGAATGACGGTGATCGAAACGATCGAACAGCTGGAAGCCATCTACGGCGCCACCAATGACGCCTCGACCGTGAAAGTCGCCGACCACGTCACCCCGCTCTACCGCATCTTCATCGAGAAGGCTCCGTTCGCCGCGCTCGCCACCATCGGCCCCGAGGGCATCGACTGCTCGCCGCGCGGCGATCTGTCTGGCTTCGTCCGCATCCACGACCCCAAGACGCTGATGCTGCCGGACCGCCGCGGCAACAACCGGGTCGATTCCTTGCGCAATATCGTGCGCGACCCGCGCGTGTCGCTGATGTTCCTGATCCCCGGCTCGGGCAATGCGGTGCGGGCCAACGGCCGCGCGCATCTGTCGATCGATCCGGAGCTGCTGGCCTCGTTCAAGGTCGAAGGGAAGGCGCCGCGCAGCGTCATGGTGATGAACGTGGACGAGATCTACTTCCAATGCGCCCGCGCCATCGTTCGCGCCGATCTCTGGAATCCCGACAAGCGCGTCGATCCGAAGACGTTGCCGACGCCGGGGCAGATTCTTGCGGAGATGAGCGACAACAAGGTCGGCGGTGCGGAGTACGACCGGATCTGGCCCGAGCGCGCCGCCGCGACGATGTGGTGAGCCCGCGCTCTCTCGTCAGGCGGTAGCGGCGAGACGGATGGGCGGCTATTTTTCCGCGAGTCCAAAATCGTAGGGTGGGCAAAGGCGCACTTGCGCCGCGCCCACGAATTCTCACCAATCACACGCGAATGGTGGGCACGCTTCGCTTTGCCCACCCTACGGCACTCCCCGAGCTTTGACGAAAGCGCACGCCACGCCCCTAATTAAACGCCATCCCGCCGCTCAGCGCGATGGTCTGTCCGGTCATGTAGGCATTGTCGACCAGCAGCATCACGGCCTTCGCCACCTCATCCGCCGTGCCGAAGCGGCCGAGGGGGATGCGGCCGACGAGCTGGAGCTGGCCGCTCATCATGTCGGTCTCGATCAGCGATGGCGCCACGGCGTTGACGGTGATGCCCTCCTTCACCAGCCGCGCCGCATAGCCGCGCGTCAGGCCCTCCATGCCTGCCTTTGACGCATTGTAGTGCGGGCCGATCGAGCCGGCACCGCGCGCTGCGCCTGAGGAGATGTTGACGATGCGGCCCCATGTCCGCGCGCGCATCGATGGCAGCACCGCCTGCGTGCACAGGAAAGCGGATTTCAGGTTGACCAGGATGGTGCGGTCGAAATCATCCTCGGTCAGATCGTCGACGCCGCGCGTGATCGCAATGCCGGCATTGTTGACCAGGATGTCGATCGGCCCGAGCCCGGCCGTGACACGCTCGACCATATCAGCCACGGCTTCGCGCTGCGAGACGTCGGCGGCGACCACGATGGCGCGGCCGCCCTGCTTGCCGATCTCGCCCGCCAGCTGCTCGGCTTGCCCGATTCTCTCGCGGCAGTTGATCGCAACCGCTGCACCTGCTTCGGCCAACGCACGACAGACAGCTGCGCCAATGCCGCGCGAGCCGCCGGTCACGAGCGCCGTGCGCCCCTTCAGAGCAACCGCCATGCCTGGAACCTCCCAAATCAGGGCCTTGTGAATGCATCGAGCGTAGCATGCCCGCCTTTCGCGCGCGTTGAACTCATCGCGAGATGAATCCGTCTGTCCGTGCTTGCGGCGGGAGAAGCGCCCGAGCGCGCGCGCCATAAATATGGATAGCCATTTCATTGACCAATCCTGCCGATCGCTCGATATTCGAGGCATCGAAAACTGCTCATCGAGCCTGAAGCCGCATTATGAGAACCGATCGCCAGCGCAATTCCAACGACATGCATGCGTGCATGACGCGGCGCTGTTTCTCGGCGGCCACGGGCGCCTGTTGTTGCTGCTGACCACGTCCTAGCAGCACCCCACACCGAAAATCCCAAGACAGGAAACGCCGAACTTCGGCGAACGAGCAGTCATGTCCCAGATCCAGTCGAACGCCTACATCATCGAGATCCACGACCGCGCCGCCGGCATCATCACGCGCGATGAACGCGGCTTCCGCTTCTTCTCCTCCGAGCGCTTGTTCGACAGCCTCGAAGGCCGCCAGTTCCGTTCGGCCCGCGAGGCCGAGCGCGCCGCCCGTGCGGTGTTCTCCGAGCGTAGCCGTCGCGCGAGCTCGCAACTCTTTCCCAACTGATCCCACCGAAAGGACCGCGTTATGATCAATCGACGACACATTCTGGCAACGACGCTGTTGCTTGCGACGGCCCTGGCTGCACCCGCCCATGCTGAGGACAAGCCGGCCGAGATCCGCATCGGTACGCAGAAGGGCGGCTACTTCCCGGCGGTGCGCCAGCGCCAGACGCTCGAGAACGCCTTCAAGCCGCTCGGCATCGAGATCAAGTGGATCGACTTCCAGTTCGGTCCGCCGCTGCTGGAGGCCATCAATGTCGGCAGCGTCGATTTCGGCTATGTCGGCGACTCCCCGCCGATCTTCGCGCAGGCCGGCGGAGCCAAGATCCGCTACGTCGCCGCGGTGAAGTCGGACGGCAACACCCAGGCGATCATCGTGCCGAAGGATTCGCCGATTCGCTCGCTCGCCGATCTCAAGGGCAAGCGCGTAGCCTTCGGCAAGGGATCGAGCGCGCATAATCTGCTGGTCGCTGCGCTCGAAAAGGCCGGCCTGTCCTGGTCCGACATCACGCCGGCGCCGCTTGCTCCTGCCGATGCGACCGCGGCCTTCGTGAAGGGCTCGGTCGACGCCTGGTCGATCTGGGATCCCTATCTCGCGCTCGCCGAATTGAAGGAGAACGCCCGCGTCATCGCTTTCGACAAGGACGTACACAAGCCGAATGCCTTCTATATCGCCAACACGGATTTCGTCGATAAATATCCTTCGTTGGTCGCGAAGCTCAACACCACCTTCGCCTCCGAAGGCGTCTGGGCCAACGAACACCACGAGGACGTCGCCAAAGCCCAGGCAGACGCGACCGGCGTCGACATCGAGGCCGTCAGGCGTTTCGTGGATCGCTCCAACTTCCGCGTAGTGCCGCTCGACGCCGAGGTGGTCAGGAGCCAGCAGGCGGTCGCCGATCGCTTCGCAAAGCTGGGCCTGATCCCGAAGCCGGTCAACGTCTCCGACATCGTCTGGAAGTGGACGCCGGGTTCTTGAACCGGCGCGACTGATCAGCTCCGGCGGCGCGCCCTGGTGCGCGCCGCCTTCCTGGCGGCAGCGGAGCGGACCTTGGCGCCTTTGGTGCGGCTCGCCTTCCGCGCCGCGGCCGAGCGGGACGCTGCGGTTCGGCGGCTTGCGGCACGTTTGGCCTGTTTCGACAGCGCGCCGCGCGAGGCCGTGGAGCGCGGCTCCTTCTTCAGGACGTTCGTGACGGCGCGCGATACTTTCGGCCGACGCTTCGGCGTGCGTTTGCCCTGGCCGACCTCATAGGCATATTTGGCGCTGCGGCGCGTCGCCTTCTTGGTGCGTCCCTTGCGCGGTGGCGGCAGATCGACGCCGGCCCGGCGCGCCTCGGAGAGGCCGATCGCGATCGCCTGCTTGGTCGAGCGCGCGCCGTGCTTGCCTTTTCGGATCCTGTCGATCTCGTCCTTGACGAATTCGCCGGCCTGCGTGCTGGCCGACTTGCCGGCGCGCTTGTCTTGCCTCGCTTTGCGAATGACTTCCTGTCTCGGCATGGTCGAGTTCCCCTTCTTGAGTGAGAGGGATGTCTGACCGCAACGCGCAAGACAGGAGATCGATCCGTTTAGTTCCGCAGCGCCGCCAGCAACTCGTCCGGCCGCTCGGCCATGATCATGTGGCCGGCGCCGGGCACCACGACGGTCTTTGCATGCGGGATCGCGGCGGCGAGCGCCTTGCCCGCCTTGGCCGGCGTCATCATGTCCTTTTCGCCCAGGATCAGCGTCGTCGGCATCTTCACGCTCGCTGCAGCGGCAAGCGCATTCGCATAGGAGTTGCAGGCCGACAGATCCCTGAACAGCACGCCCGGCTCGCATGCCCTGAGCACCGCCTGCGCGCCGCCATGCATCCATAGGCCCGGCGCCAGGCTGCCGCCGAGCTCCGCGTTGAAGCCGAGGCCCCAGATCGAGACCATGTCGTTGGCATCCTGCGAGTTGGCTTCGGCGGCCTTCAGGAGATCCGGACCCACCGTCATGGTCGCGGCAGTACCGATCAGGCTCAGCGCTGACACCTTGTCCGGATGCCGCGCCGCCGTTTCCAGCGAGATCAGCGAGCCCATGGAGTGGCCGATCAGATGCGCCTTCGCAGCGCCCGCCGCTTCGAGCAGCGCTGCTGTCCAGTCGGCCATCTCCGCGATGCTGCCGAGCGAAGGCCCAGTAGAGCGGCCGTGGCCGGGCAGGTCGGGCGCCAGAACGGAAAAACCGTGATGGGCAAACCAGCGCGTATGCAGCGCCCAGGTCGAATGATCGAAGCCGGCGCCGTGGATGAAGACGACCGCGGGCAGGGATTTGTCAAAGTCGCGGCCGCCGGTTGCGACAAACACGTCGGTGCCGTTGACGGAGAGCTTCATGGTGTCAGGCCTTTTGCGAGATGCGCAGCGCTTGATTGAGGTCGTCGATGATGTCGCTTGCGGTCTCGATGCCGACCGAGAGCCGCACCAGCTCCTCGCCGATGCCGGCGGCCTTGAGCTGCTCGGCATCCATCTGCTGATGCGTGGTCGAGGCCGGATGGATCACCAGCGTCTTGGCGTCGCCGACATTGGCGAGATGGCTGATCATGCGCAGGGACTCGATGAACTTGCGCCCCGCCGGCCGGCCACCCTTGATGCCGAACGAGACGATCGAACCGGCGCCGCACGGCAGCAGCTGCTTTGCCAGTTGATAGTCCGTGTGATCTTCGAGCGAGGGATGCAGCACCCAGTCCACCGCCTTGTTGGCCTTCAGCGCTTCCAACACCAGATGCGTGTTGTGCATATGCCGGTCCATGCGCACGCCGAGCGTCTCGACGCCCTGGAGCAGCTGGAACGCGTTGGTCGGCGACAGGCAGGCCCCGAAATCGCGCAGGCCCTCGGTGCGGGCGCGCATGATGAAGGCGGCTGTGCCGAACTGCTCGTCGAAGACGATGCCGTGATAACCGCCATAGGGTTCCGTCAGCACGCCGAACTTGCCCGATGCGCGCCAGTCGAAGCGGCCGCCGTCGACGATGGCGCCGCCGATCGCGATGCCGTGGCCGCCGATCCATTTCGTCGCCGAATGCATGACGATGTCGGCACCCAGCTCGATCGGGCGGCTGAGATAGGGGGTGGCAAAGGTGTTGTCGATCAGAAGCGGAATCTTTGCCTCATGTGCGATCGCCGCAACCTTCGGAATGTCGAGCACCTCGAGGCCAGGATTGCCGATGGTCTCGCCGATCACGAGCTTCGTGTTCGGCTTGATCGCCGACCGGAATGCGTCGTGATCGCGCGGTTTCACGAACGTCGTGGTGATGCCGAAGCGCGGCAGCGTGTGCGCCAGCAGGTTGATGGTGCCGCCATAGAGCGAGCTCGACGCCACGATGTGGTCGCCGGCATTGAGCAGCGTCGCGATGGCGAGGTGCAGCGCCGCCTGGCCGCTCGCCGTGCAGATGGCGCCGACGCCGCCTTCGAGCGCAGCGAGCCGCTCCTCCAGCACGCCGGTGGTCGGATTGGAGATGCGCGTATAGATGTGGCCGGCGCGCTCCAGATTGAACAGCGCCGCGGCGTGGTCGGAATCCTGGAACACGTAGGACGTGGTCTGGTAGATCGGCACCGCCCGGGCGCCGGTCGTGGGATCCGGATGCTGGCCCGCATGCAGGCTCAGGGTCTCGAAGGCAGGCGGTTTCGGCGCGGGCATGCGTGGCCTCGTTGGTCGGTCGGTGATCGCGGCCGTTGTGCCATAAAACTATGTGCCAAGTCAGCCCATTGACAGCGCGACAGCGGCAGTGCGCCCCCTCGCCCCGCTCTTACGGGGAGAGGGTTGGGGTGAGGGGCTCTCTCCGCGAAAACGGTGGCAGTTAGACTCGCGGAGACTCCCCTCACCCGGAATTCAAGCTTCGCTCGAATTCCGGCCTCTCCCCGCAAGCGGGGAGAGGCGAAGAAGGGGCTCGCAGCGCTAGCCCCCGATCGCCTGCTCGATGATCCGGGCTTCCCGCAGCAAGATCTCCGCGACCTCCTGCTCGCGGCGGGGGCCGAGCCGCGTGCGAACGGCGGAGACTGTCATCGCCGCAGCCGGTTGGCCGTCCGGCGTCTTGATCCAGGTCGATATCGATTTCGTCCCCTGCACCAGGCCGGTCTCTCTCAGGCCGTATCCGAGCCGCCGCGCGGCGGTGACCTCGCCGAGCACGGTCGCGACGTCGGTCCGGTAGGCCTCGAACCGCTTCTCGTTGGCCGCGACGATCTTCCGCGCCTCCTGCGCCGACATCGCGGCGAGGATGGCAACGCCTGCGCTGGAGACGCCGAGCGGCCGCCGCGCGCCGACCTCGATCGACAGCACCTGGATCGGATAGACCCCGATCCGGCGGTCGACGCACAGCGTGTCGTTGCCGGTGCGCACGGTCAGGAACAGCGTGTCGCCGATCTCGGCAGATGCGCGCTGCAGCGACGGAGTTGCCGCGACCAGGAGCCGCGAGGGCCGGGGACGCGCCAGCGCCAGCTCCGGCACCTGGTTGCCGATCGCGTAGCGGCCGCTCCTGCCGTGCCGCTCGACGATGCCTTCCTCGATCAGCACGTGGACGATGCGATGCACGGTCGGGCGGGTGAGGCCCGTGGTGCGGACCACCTCGGCCAATGGCACACCGTCCTCGCGCCCCGCGGCAAGAATGCGCAGCACCGCGAGCGCACGCCGGATCGCCTGCGCGCCTTGTCGCGGTTCCACGGCGCTGCGGGTGGATTTCGTCGCGCGTCTCTTGTCCATAATATGGACAAGAACGCCACAATTCCCTCGACAGGGCAAGCGCGCATCTGGAGATTGCGCTCCGATCGGGGTGCCATGCACGAAAGTCATCGGCGCCCGATATGGAATTGGAAGCGCCGCCGGGAGGTTAACATGCGATTAATCTGGATTGCCATAGCTGCCCTCACTGCGCTGCTGGCCGGGCCCGCCTCTGGCCAGCAATGGCCGGCACGCAACGTTAAGCTGATCGTGCCTTATCCCGCCGGCGGCAATGTCGACAGCGCCGCGCGTATCGTCGCCGACAAGCTCCAGGAAAAGCTCGGCCAGCCCTTTGTCATCGAGAACAAGGCCGGCGCCGGCGGCATGATCGCGGGCGAGGCCTTCGCCAAGTCGGCGCCCGACGGCTACACGCTGTTCGTCGGCGCCAACGGCCCGGTGCTGTTCGCGACCGAGATCAACAAGCGCGACGCCTATAACTGGAAGAAGGATTTCCTTCCGATCTCGACGATCTCGATGACGCCGCTGGTGCTCGAGGTCCATCCGTCGGTGCAGGCGACCACGCTCAAGGAGTTTCTCGATCTCACCAGGCGCGAGCCCGGCAAGCTGACCATGGCCTCGCCCGGCCCCGGCACCACCAACCATCTGCTCAGCGAGCTGATGCAGTCCAGCCTCGGGCTGCAATGGGTCACGGCGCATTACCGCGGCAACGCCCCGGCGATCAACGATCTCCTGGGCGGCCAGGTGCAGTTCGCGTTCGACCAGCTCACGGTCAGTCTCCAGCACATCAAGGCCGGCCTGTTCCGTCCGCTCGCCGTCACCAGCCCGCACCGATTGAAGTCGCTGCCAGATGTGCCGACCTTCGCGGAGCTCGGTTACAAGGACTTCGACGGCCAGACCTTCACCGGCCTGTTCGCGCCATCAGGCACCCCGGCGCCCATAGTCGAGAGGCTGCACGAGACGCTGGTCGCGATTCTCAAGGATCCCGCCGTGATCGACAAGTTCGAAAAGCTCGGCGGCGAAGCCACGCCGATGACGCCGGACGAATTCAAGGCCTATCTCGAGCGCGAGGACGCCAAGTGGATTCCGGTGGTGCGCAAGGCCAATATCAGGGCGGATTGATCGATGCGGATCGACCCCACCGAGCTCGGCGCCGAGCGCATCTACCGTCTGATGACCGGCATCGTGGTGCCGCGCCCGATCGCGTGGGTGACGAGCTTGTCAGCCACGGGCGTGCTCAATCTCGCCCCGTTCAGCGCCTTCACCTTCGTCTCGCAGAAGCCGCCGATGCTCGCCATCAGCGTCGGCCGCAAGGGCGCCGACTACAAGGACACCGCGCACAACATCCTCGATACCGAGGAATATGTGATCCACATCGCCGACACCCCGCTGATGCAGGCCTTGCACGACAGCTCCGTCGAGCATCCGCCTGAGATCAGCGAGGTCGAGCATCTCGGGCTCGAAACGCTCGCTAGCGAGCGCATCAAGGTGCCGCGGCTCGCCGCCGCGCCGGTCGCGATGGAGTGCCGGTTCCGGCAGTGTCTCGAATTCGGTGACGCCAAGAGCCGGCTCATCGTCGGCGAGGTCGTGCTGTTCCATTTGCGCGATGGCCTCGTCAACGACGGCAAGGTCGAGACCAGGGCGCTCGACCCGATCGCGCGCATCGGCGGCCCGCGTTACGCCCGGCTCGGCGAGATCGTGACGCTCAACAGCGTGTTCCAGACTCCCAAATCGAAAGACTGAGCGCGCGGGGCTCATCGCCGGCCGCCGCCCCAAGATCATCGGAGGACATCCAATGCGACTGCTGAGCTATCTCCTGAACGGCGAGGCGCGCTATGGCGCGGCCGTGGACGGCGGCGTGGTCGATCTGACCAGGCGCATCGGCCGCGACTATTCGGACGTGAAGGCGCTGATCGCAGCCAACGCACGCGCCGACGCGCAGGAAGCCGTCGCGGGACAGCAGCCGGACCATGCGCTCGACCAGCTCGTCCTGCTGCCGCCGGTGCTGGCGCCGGAGAAGCTGTGGTGCATCGGCGTCAACTACGCCGAGCGCAATGCGGAATACAAAGACAATTCGGACCTGCCCAAATACCCCAGCCTGTTCGTGCGCAGCATGTCCTCGATGACCGGCTCCAGCCAGCCGATCGAGAAGCCCAAGGTTTCGGACCAGCTCGACTATGAAGGCGAGCTCGTCATCGTGATCGGGCAGGGCGGTCGCCACATTCCGCGCGAAAAAGCGTGGTCGCACATCTTCGGCATGACCCTGTGCAACGAGGGCACGATCCGCGACTGGCTGCGCCACGGCAAGTTCAACGTCACGCAGGGCAAGAACTTCGACCGCTCCGGCAGCATCGGCCCGTGGATCGTCACCGCGGACGAGCTCGACCCGCGTGGTCCCCACGACATCACAACGCGCGTCAACGGCGAGGTGCGGCAGCAGGACACCACCGAGCGGCTGATGTTCCCGTTCGACTTCCTGATCTCCTACCTCTCGACCTTCGCCACCCTCAAGCCCGGCGACATGATCGTGACGGGCACGCCGACCGGCGCGGGCGCGCGCTTCGATCCGCCGCGCTGGCTGAAGGTCGGCGACGTCGTCGAGGTCGAGTCCAGCCGCATCGGCGTACTGCGCAACACCGTCGCGGCGGAGAGCTAAGTGATGCTGGACACTGCCACGATCGAGCGCCTCGCCGCGCGCCTCGATGAAGCCGAGCGCACCAAATCGCTGATCCCGATGTTCACCAAGGAATATCCCGATTTCAGCATCGAGGACGCCTACGCCGTCCAGCGCGCCTGGACCAGACTCCAGCTCGGCCGCGGCCGCATCATCAAGGGCCACAAGATCGGCCTGACCTCGAAGGCGATGCAGAACGCGGTCGGCATCAACGAGCCCGACTACGGCGTGCTGTTCGCCGACATGTTTTACGCCGATGCCACGCCTGTTCCGTTCGACCGCTTCCTCGCGCCGAGGATCGAGGTCGAGCTCGCCTTCGTGCTGAAGGCGCCGCTGCGCGGACCCGACTGCACCATCTTCGACGTGCTCAACGCCACCGACTACGTCACGCCCGCGTTGGAGATTCTGGAGACGCGGATGCACCGCGTCGACCCCGAGACGGGCAAGACGCGCAAGGTCATGGACACGATCTCGGACAACGCTGCGAATGCTGCGCTGGTGCTCGGCGGCCGGCCGATCCGCCCGATGGATGCGGATCTGCGCTGGATCGGCGCGCTGCTGTTCCGCAACGGCGAGGTCGAGGAGACCGGCCTTGCCGCCGGCGTGCTCAATCACCCCGCCAACGGCATCGCCTGGCTCGCCAACCGCCTCGCGCCGCATGACGAGCATCTCAAAGCCGGCGAGGTGGTGCTGGCGGGATCGTTCACGCGTCCGGTCGACATCCGCCGCGGCGACACCTTCCATGCCGACTACGGCGCCTTCGGTTCGGTGTCGTGCCAGTTCGTCTGAAGCAACAACAAGCAGGGAGCGCACCATGAGCGGTCACACGCGGCGCAAGAGCATCCACATCGGCGGCTTCAAGCACGTCAACCCGATTCCGAACGCCTGCCGTATCGGCAATCTCGTGATGTCCGGTGTCATCCTCGGCCGCGATCCCGCGACCAATGCGATGCCCGAAAGCTTAGATGCCCAATGCGCCAACATGTTCGCGCATATGAAGGCGACGGTGGAGGCCGCCGGCGGCACCACGGACGACATCATCAAGATGACGGTGTGGCTGAAGGACCGCTCACAGCGCGGCCCGGTCAATGTCGAATGGCTGAAAATGTTTCCGGACGAGCATTCGCGCCCCGCACGCCACGCGCTGCCGATGGACAACATGGATGGCGGCGCGCTGGTGCAGTGCGATTTCACCGCCGTGATCGACTGAGGAGCGCTTCTATGCCGACCTATCTGCCGTTCGACCCCAACCCGCGCCGTCCGATCAAGGCGCCGCCGCCCAAGACCATCGACAGCCAGTTCCACGTGCTGGGACCGATCGAGAAATATCCGGAGCGTCCCGGCGCTGCCTATCGGATGCCGACCGCGACCTGGGAAGCGGCGCTGCGCATGCACAAGGCGCTCGGCATCGAGCGCGGCATCATCGTGCAGACCACGACCTATGGCGCCGACCACGCCGTCGTGCTGGACGGGCTCAAAGCGATGGGTCCGAACTATCGCGGCTGCGCCAATGCGCTGGTGTTCGCGGAAGCCAGCGACTCCTATCTCGCCAAGCTGCACGACGCCGGCGTGCGCGGCGCCCGCTTCAGCTTCCGCCAGGAGCTCGGCGCCGTGCTGTCGGACGCCGATTTCGCCCGCGCCATCGCCCGCATCCGCGAGCTCGGCTGGTACGTCAAGATCCAGCCGGAGAAGGACGGCATCGTCTCCAGCGTCGCCAAGTACGAGAACCTTGACGTGCCCGTGCTGATCGACCACATGGCGCGGCCTGACCCCGAGGCCGGCAGGAGCGATCCGAACCTGCGCAAGATGCTGGAGCTGCTCGGAAAGGGCAATTTCTGGGTGATGCTCTCGCTCGGCGAGAAGACCTCGAAGGCCGGCGCGCCTTACGACGACGTGATCCCGATCGCGCGTGCCTATATCGAGGCCGCCCCCGATCGCTGCGTCTGGGCCAGCGACTGGCCGCACCCGGTCTCCGTCAAGCAGCCGCCGAACGACGCCGATCTGCTCGAGCTGATGTACCGCTACGCGCCCGACCAGGCGGAGCTGGAGAAGATACTGGTGCACAATCCGGCCAAGCTGTTCGGCTTTGCGGATTAGACCGAACCCCCTCGGTCGTCATTCGAGGAGCTCTTGCGACGAAGCAATCCAGAGGCTTGCTGCGGTGGCAGTCTGGATTGCTTCGCTGCGCTCGCAATGACGGACGCAATTCTCCCGCTCACCCCACCGGCTGCTTCGCCAACCTGTCCCTCACCTCTGCTGCGATCTCGAACGAGCGCAGCCGCGCGGAATGGTCGTAGATCTGCCCCGTCGTCATCAATTCGTCCGCGCCGGTCTCGGCGATCAGCGCCTTCAGCTTCGCTTCGACCATATCGGGCGAGCCGACCGCGGAGCATGACAGCGATTGGCCCACCATGGCCTTCTCAGCCGGCGACCACAGCGCCTCCATGTCGTCCACCGGCGGCGGCAACGGGCCGGGCGTGCCGCGGCGCAGGTTGATGAACTGCTGCTGCAGCGAAGAGAACATCCGCTGCGCCTCCGCGTCGCTCTCGGCCGCGAACACGTTGACGCCGACCATCGCATAGGGCTTGTCGAGCTGCGCCGAGGGCTCGAAGCGCGCGCGATATTCGCGCAGCGCCGGCATCATCATCTGCGGCGCGAAATGCGAGGCAAAGGCGAATGGCAGGCCGAGCATCGCCGCAAGCTGCGCGCCAAACGTGCTCGAGCCCAAAATCCACAGCGGCACCTTGGTCCCCATGCCGGGCACGGCGCGGATCGCCTGGTTCGGCTGCACGTCGCCGAGCAGCGCCTGCAGCTCCAGCACGTCATGCGGAAATTTCTCGGACGTGGTGGCAAGGTCGCGCCGCAGCGCCCGCGCGGTGAACTGGTCGGTGCCCGGCGCCCGCCCGAGCCCGAGATCGATCCGTCCGGGATAGAGAGATTCCAGCGTGCCGAACTGCTCGGCGATGACCAGCGGCGAGTGGTTCGGCAGCATGATCCCGCCGGAGCCGACGCGGATCGTCTTCGTGCCGCCCGCGACGTGTCCGATCACGACCGACGTCGCCGCGCTGGCGATGCCCGTCATGTTGTGATGCTCGGCCAGCCAGAACCGCTTGAACCCCCACCTCTCCGCGTGCTGGGCCAGATCGAGCGAATTGCGGAAGGCCTGCGCCGCGTCGCCGCCTTGGCGAATGGGGGCGAGGTCGAGCACGGAGAAGGGGATCATGGGGAGGGTACCGGTGAGTGGATGCGCATTGGCCCTTCACATCTAGTGCCCGTCCAGGGGAATGTTAGCGCCGCCGCGCAATGGTCGACCATGTCGGTCAAGCATGGATGGATATGGATCGTATTGAAATAGCTGGCGTTTTCAGGCGCCTGGCAAGCGTCCCTGGTGTGGCCGCTGATGCGCGCTGGCCGGGCATAATTGTGGAGCCCCATCTCCCTCTCGCGCAGCAGGAACCTGCAGGCGAGCTACGGCCACGACGACGGTAGGGCCTGCGTGCGTCATTACGACCCGGCCCCCAACCGCGCGGCAGGACCGCCAACTCCGGAATTGTGCGAATTGCCAGTGGCAACCATCGCGAGTTTCATGTTTAGTGACACGTATTGTTTGAAGGCCTGTTTTGTGAACGAAGCCGCATCCTGAGACGCGATTGATTGTCGATGGAGCGGCGATCGTGAGTGAGCACCAGTAAAGCTGGGTTCGCGGAAAATGTTTTGGCAAGGCGTCCTGGCCCCAGGCTGCGCCGCACAATAGAGAGTTGGATCATGGGTGGTCCTCCGGGCGAAGTGGCTCCTCCGGCGAGCGGCACGCCTGCCCCGGCAAGGAACGGTTTCAAGACCTGGACTGTGGTGGCGGGCTTCATCGTTGTGGCAGCCGCGACATTCGCTTTGGTGCGTTGGGCCGAGACTGGCGAGCAGCCCAAGCTCTCGGTCGCAAAGCAATGGAACGAGGCGATCCAGAAACTCGGTTTCGAGCCGGTCTATCCACCCATCGAGGACATCCAGGTCGGCGATGTCTTTGCGATGATCTCCGACGACGCGGTCAGCGATTCGGCGACGGACGAGCCGTTCGCGGGGCGCTCCATCAAATTGCTGCATCTCGATATGACCTCGGAAATCGAGGATGCTTATCGGGCCGTCTATCAATTCCCCGCCACGAATGCCCGCCCTGACCATGACGGACAGGTCTGGCCGCAGACGGTCGCCACCGACTCGCTGTTTAAGCCGCCCGCGACCCGGACCACCCTTCCGCTCGTGCTGTTTCCGCGCTTCACCATCACCAATGTGAAGCGGGCAAGCGGCAGCGCCAGCGCGATGTCCCAGTTGTTGAGCGGCGGATTTGGTGCCGATGCAAGCTCGACCGAAACTGTCGAGGTCAGGTTTTCAGCCACCGAAACCTATGGTGTTCCGGCGGTGCCGGCGGAGCTTCGGCTGCTCGACTTCTGCGAAGATGACGCGACGAAAGGGTTCTGCACGCAGCAAGGGTTGCGCAAACAGCTTTCGATCCTGATCGGCAAGAGGATCGACGACAAGGTGAAGGATCGCAAGACTGGCGTTGAGCGGCCGCGCTTCTCGGTCGAGCTCGCGCTTGTCAGCCGCGTGTTCCTGGCACGCTCGATTCAAACCAGCATGGGCGAGGATGGCGGTACGCGGGGGAACGTGGGGGTGAACCAGCAGGCTGTATTGCCGGCGGCGGCCGCGCAGGCGGCCCCCGTGGCTGCAGGCGCGAGCGGCGACGGCAAGCCGCAATCCCCCGCTCCGGCGCCGCAGGCTGGCCCGAACGGTGCGCCGGGCGGGGCGATCGCGTTCGAGCGCCGCGCGACGTCGAACGTGCTGTTGCCGGATACGCTGCTGCCGCGCCCGGTCGTGGTCGGTTTCAAGAGCGTTCGATTGAAGCCTGTGGAGTGAAGGATGAGCACACGCAAGACACTGATGCTGGCCAGTCTGGCGCTGATCGCGTTTCAGCTGCCTCGCGCTGAGTTGTTCAGCCGGATCGCCGAAGGCTGCAACTGCGACCGAAGCAAGATGGCGTGCAGGATCCAATGCTCCGACATTGGGTCGGGATCCGGTACGGGCGGCGGGTCGAGTACGTTCAGGATTGCTCCTGATGTCGATCGTCCAGTCCCGGAGCGGCCGATCGTCGTGCCCTCGACGGTGCCGGATATCAGGAGTTCGACCGGGCAGATCAACAGGTGATCGGCTCACTGACCGATCGAGATGCCGGTGCATCTGGCGGCTTTGGCTTCGTAGTTTGGGGTGCAGGGGAATGCAGATGATGTCGAAGGGATCGATCCGGTTTTTGATCGCGGCCGTGTTGGCCTGCCTGCTTCAGACGCAGGGGACGCGGACCGCGGCGGCGCAGGCGGACCCGCGGCAAATCCTGACGGCCGTGATCCAGCAATTGCAGACAGGCACGCCGAATTGGAGCTGGTACGGCCCGCAGCTCTGGCAGACGATCGCGATGCAGACGGGCAACAGCGGCGTCTACCCGCAACTGGTCCAACTCGGGCAGGTGACCAATGTCGTGCTGAACGGGCAGACCCAGCTCCCTGCGGGACCGGTCTATTCCTTGGTCGCGCAGCATCAGCAGGGCGTGTCGACCTGGCTCTTGGGCATCAGCCTCTATACCAACCGGATCGAATACGCGAACTTCAACATCGGCTCCACGCCCCAGTCCCTGCCGGCTCCACCCGTGCCGCTCCCGCAAACCGCGGCTCCAACTCCCGGAAGCGTGCCAAATCCGCCGGCGAATGCCCCGCCCCAGACAAGCGGCACCTCGGAGGCCTGTCGAAGATTTCCAAATCTCTGCTAGGGAGACATGCGATGCTGACAAGAAGATGTTGCATCGGCTGCGGCCTTCTTCTCTTCGGCGGCATCGGGGCAGTGGCCGCCGACGCTCGCCACAATCCGGCCTATGGCTGCAGTCTGACCGCGAGCGAAGCCGGCAACATTCTCGGCAACAAGCCTGAGGGGCAGGGCGGCAGCGTGCGCGAGAGGCCGTCAATTCCCAAATCGGGCGACAAAGAATTCGACCGTGCGCTGGCAGAGACGCTGGTCCGGATTTCCGACTGTCTGAACGTCACGCCGAGCTTCGCCTATTTCGACGACTTTGACTCACCGAATGCGTTTGCATTGCGCGAGAAACGCGTGGCCGAGACCGATGGCACGGTGCTGTTCGGCCAACGACTCCTGAAGCAATTGATGGCCGACCCCGAGGCGGGAGATGCGGCGGTCGCCGGCATCTGCGCCCACGAGTTTGGACACGTGCTGCAGTGGAAGGTGGGGGTGGACGAAATTCTCCTGGAGGGGCAGCCCACCGTCAAACGGGTGGAACTGCATGCGGATTTCCTGGCCGGCTACTTCGCAGGCGTTCGCAAGTTGCAGCAATCGAGCTTCAATGCCGCCGCGATTGCGCTGACGCAATTCAACGCGGGCGACAACATGCTCAAGCACCCGAAACACCACGGCACCCCAGAGGAACGCGGCAAGGCGATCGTCAAGGGTTATCAGACCGGACACGACGACAGGAAGTCGCTGTTGGACGCCCTCAATATCGGCGAGAAGTTCGTCAAGAACAACTTCTGACGCGGCTCTATTTGCTTTCACAACAGCGTTATTGCGACCCGGGGCGCCCTTCATCGCAACTGGGCGTCTGGCGTCTGTTGCTGTAGTCTCTTTGGTGCCACTGCACTGCCGCCAGGAGGAACCGACATGACCACGGTCGCACTCACCCGCCGCAATCTCCTCGTCGCTGGCGCCTCCGTCCTGACGACCGGTGTCTTGGCAACCGGCGCTTCCGGCCTCCTGCTGCCGGCCCGTGCCAGCGGCCTCGCGCCGACCGAGTCGATGTCGGGCGGCGCGAACAATTACCGCAAGGGCGCGGCGATCGTGGATCGGATCGGCAAGGGCGGCTTCTGGATGAGCGGCACCGTGCGCCGCGCCGGGGACGGGACTCCGCTGGCCGGGCAGCGCATCCAGATCTGGGCGCACACGGTCGAAGGGCAGGAGCATGAGCCGCAGAGCCACGGCGCCACGCTCACCGACAAGGACGGCAAGTTCCGGCTGGAGATGCCGCAGATCATTCCGATCTTCGGCCAGCCGCACGGTCATCTCGCCTATGACAGCGGCGAGTTCAGGACGGTCTTCCTGCGGCCGGTGATGCGGAGCGCCAAGGAGACCAGCCTCGAGGCGCACTTCGTGCTGCAGCCGGCTTGAACCCGATTTGCAGATGAAGGGATGGAGATCGGCCCGGGCGCCCCTGATCTGGGTCGCCCTTGCCTTGGCGATCGGTGTGCCGGTCGCCGCTGCCGCAGCCAGCGAGCAGCTCGCCTGGCGCGGTCCTGTCTACATCCTCGCCGGTTTCGCCGGGATCATCGCCCTCGGTCTCGTGCTCGTGCAGCCTTTGCTGATCGGCGGCTACCTGCCGGGCTTGTCGGCCTATCGCGGCAGGCGCGTCCATCACTGGATCGGCGGCACGCTTGCCCTGGCGATTCTGGTCCACGTTGCCGGCCTCTGGGTCACCAGCCCCCCCGACATGGTCGATGCGCTGACCTTCTCGTCGCCGACGCCGTTCTCCCCCTTCGGCGTGACCGCGATGTGGGCCATCTTCATCGTTGCGCTCCTGGCTCTGCTGCGAAGGCCATTGGGATTGCGGCCGCGAACCTGGCGCATGATCCATATTCCCCTCGCCATCGTCATCGTCACGGGCAGCGTGATCCATTGCCTCCTGATCGAGGGAACGATGGAAACGATCTCCAAGGCGGCGCTTTGTGCGCTCGTCCTCGCGGCAACGGTGAAAGTCATGATTGACCTGAAGGTGTGGCGAAAGCGGCGGCTGCTGCGCAGCGAGGGCATTGCGCGACAGTAATCCGCCCGATCAGCTCCGGGACTTCCCCCGTCCCATCTCTTGTGTGCAGAATGGCGCGCGCCAGGCATCGTCATCAGGCCGGGAGGATCTCGACATGGCAGAGCAGACCATTCACTTCGACGACGGTGCCGCCTACGAGCAGATGATGGGAATCTGGAGCCGGTTCGCTGGCGAGATATTCCTTGATTGGCTGGCACCTCCTCCCGGCTTGCGGTGGATCGACATCGGTTGCGGCAACGGCGCCTTCACCGAACTCCTGGTCGAGCGCTGTAGCCCCGTCGAGGTCCAGGGCATTGATCCCTCGGCAGAGCAGCTTGCCTTTGCGCGCACGCGACCTGCGGCGCGCGTGGCAAAGTTTCACCAGGGCGATGCGATGGCACTTCCTTTCGCCGATGGCAGCTTCGATGCGGCTGCGATGGCGTTGGTTCTCGTGTTCGTTCCGGATCCCGCCAGGGGCGTCAGCGAAATGGTGCGGGTCGTCGTCCCCGGCGGTACGGTCATGACGTATATGTGGGACATGTTGGGTGGCGGCTTTCCGCTCGACCCGATCTACGACGAGATGAAGGCGATGGGCATTCCGGCAACGCGCCCGCCACGGATGAACGCCTCCCGCATGGACGCGTTGCGCGACCTGTGGCGAGGAGCAGGTCTCGAGGACGTGCAAACGCGAGAGATCACGGTGCAACGGACGTTTTCAGGTTTCGACGACTTCTGGGCAATCAGCCTGAAGTCTCCAGCGCTCCGGCCTGCCGTCGCCGCGATGAAGCCCGCAGACCTCGAGACGCTCATCGCGCGGGTGCGTGCGGCCCTGCCGGCGCATGCGGACGGTCGCATCACCTGCAGTGCGCGCGCACACGCGATCAGGGGGCGCCGGCCCAAATAGCCCGCATTGTGCAGGACGGGTAGAGCACTTCTCGAACTCATCATCTTCGCCACCGAACGAGCCCGATGGGTTTCGCTTCGCGCGGCAGTGGACCAGAGTCGAGAGGTGAAAATCTCTCGCAGCGTTATTGCGAGGAGCCCTTGCGACGAAGCAATCCAGACGGTCTCCGCGAACACATTCCTGGATTGTTTCGCGGAGCCTGTCATCGGGCCGCGCTTCGCGCGGACCCGTTGGCTCGCAATGACGGAACCTGGCTGCGCCGCTTAGCTTGCCGCAGCCATCGACCGGGCGTAACCTCGCGCAATGCTCGTCACGTCCCCCGATCTGAAAGCGTTCCTGCTGGCGACGCCGTTCTTCGGCGGCCTTTCGGACGAAAGCCTCGACCTCTTGATCTCGATGCTGGTCGAGCGCCGCTTCGAGGCCAACGCGACCGTCGTGGCCGAGGGCGAGCCGGGCCGCTCGATGTTCATCGTCAAGTCCGGCCGGCTCGCGGTGAGCAAACGGGACCATGCGGGCGGCGTCATCCCGATATCGCGTTTGGAGCCTGGGGATTTCTTCGGCGAGATGACGCTGATCGAAATGCAGAACCGCTCCGCTACGGTGGTCGCGGAGGCACCGACGGTGCTGTACGAGCTGACGGCCCAAAAGCTCTATGCCTGCTACAAGGCCGACATCCACGCCTATGTGATCGTCCTGCAGAACATCAACCGCGAGCTGTGCCGGCGGCTGCGCCGGGCCGACGATCGCTTCGCGGCACTGCAGAAGAATGGCGATAATTGATAGTCCCGTAGCCCGGATGGAGCGGAGCGCAATCCGGGGCCACTGCCTCGGCGCTGAACGATCCCGGATTACGCTTGCGCTCCATCCGGGCTACGGCACCGCAGAAGAATGGGGACATTGATGGTGCGCAGAAGATAGAGCCGTCGCGAGACCATCATGTTTCGTCACCGAGATCGGCCTGGACGATCTTGGCGTCACGACTTGTCGTGCGCGTACTTCTCCAGGACCAGCCGATTATACTCGTCCCTGACGGCTCGGCGGGAAACATGCCCCTTCCGGTCCTTGGCGATTTTCAGAAGATCAGGGTCGGTCGGTGCCTTTGATTTCCGCCGAAATCTCGCAAAGAGAGGGGTCGTCGGCTCCGACATCCTTCCAAACAGGCGGTCGAACCATCCCATTGTGTCCTCCCGGACAGGGTGCGAGCTGAAAGATTATCACCATGAAATGAGGGGTCAACGTGCCGTGTGACCGCACCTTTCGAAGAGCCGCGACCGCAAACTGATATGGATCGCAATGCTTCTGAGCCGTTGGGCAAAAAAGCAGGCCTTCGGCGCAAGCCCGTCAACCCCTTTCGCGAAATTGTGCTAGAATTCTGCTGGCTTCGATCGACGGAAGAGCATCGACCATGACCCCGAAAGAAACTTATTCGCTCGTCATGGAAAGAGCGAAGCACGGCGCGCTAATAGATCGGCGTGCCCTGACCGTTTACTACATCATCGTGTGGATTGGGATTGTGTGCTCCGTCATCCCAATTCAGTCGGCGTTCTTTCCGCGCGAATATTTCCTGGTCACCGCTGTGGGATTCCCCTTCGTGCCATTGCTGCTAGCATTGGCTATTTGGCAATGGCTCAAGTGGCGGCATCTCCGCCCGACTTGAAACCGAGGCTAGCGACAACTGGGTCGCCCGGGTTTGGGATCCAAAAGCCGGCATCGTGGCGCCTATCAGCCCGTCGGGCAAAACACCACCTCCCGCGCAAACCGCGTCAATCCCATCCCGCGAAAAGATTCCGCTTTCTTCACAGAAGAGGGTCAAGGAACACAGCAAAACTCGGACGCTTGGCGTCGCGAGAGCACGGCTTCATGTGCGAACGCAGGAATGATCGGGCTTGCTCGCTTCGCCCATCGCTCGAGGGTCAGCGGCGGGCGGCGATCGCCGTCAGCTCCAGCTTGACGCCCGGGCCGAGATCCGCAACGCCGATCGCGGCACGCGCCGGCAGATGTTCCGCGGCGAAATAGCGCTTCCACACCTGGTTGAACGCGGCCTTGTCGGCGAGGTCGGCCACGAAGATCGTCACCTGCAGAACGCAGGACAGATCGGAGCCGGCCCCCTCGAGCAGGGTCTTCAACTGGCGCAGCACATCGTCGGCCTGGCCCGCCATGTCGAGCCCGGCATCTTCAGGGACGATGCCGCCGAGATAGAGCACGCCATTATGCTCGACGATCTCGTGGAGCAGTCCTTCATATGGCAGGGAACGTGTGATCACGATGGCATCCGTGGCTGTTGCGGGCGCGCTGGCCAGGCGCAAGGCTTGGTTCAACACGGCTCGCGTCGATGGGGAAAGCTGGTGCTGCCAGACAGGATTGAACTGTCGACCTCTCCATTACCAAGGGGGAGCTTGAGAGTGCAAAAACACTGCTAAAATAAGCCTTTCAGAACTTTGCAGAAAAGCCTTTGCACGAATTTTGTACACCCTAGGGAAGGGTCATGAGTCCACAACGCATTGAAAACAAAAGTAGTTTAAACTGTAGAGCACTCCATTGTCAAAGTCGACTATTTGCGACCGTCGGCCAACCGCTTCGCCAATACCGCGCCCGTAATGTCGAACGCGCGGCTGTTGACTACTAAAAGGGAATGTCGTCGTTTGTGCCGCGCGTGAGATCGCGGGCCACGTACTCACCGCCATGAGTGTTGAGCGTTTCTAGCAACTCCGCTCGGGAGATTTTTTCCGTTTTGTAAATGTGAAGGCAGAAAGCACCGAAGCTGTGCGCGCCCGGAAGATCGGCCTGTTCCGCGACCCTAGCTTTCAGAATGCGCCGAACCTGATCCTGTGTCAGGTCATCGAGGACCGGCTCCAGCGATTGATAATTCGAGTTCGCTATTTCCCAGTTCCTTGAGCTGCAGTACAGGTTGACGCAGGCATCAATGACGATGGGGTGCTTTGTTTGCTGTGCGATGTTTCGCAAGCCGCTCAATGGTAGTCGCCATAGGCGCTCGCGGCTCACTTCTTCCAGGTCCCGCTCCTTGAGCGCGATCGGAATAGCGTGCTCTGCGATGTTGTCGTTCGAGAGACGCACCATTTCTTTCACGCGATTGCGATTGTCGTCTTCGAGCATTTCCCACGTTCGTCCATAGTGCATGAGCAGCCCGAAGAAGTAGAGCAGGTCGGGATCAGATACGCGCCTTCCCATCTTGTTCAAGGCACCCTTGATGCGAGGGCCGCATATATCTGAATGCATTTCGCTCAGCGCGCAAATGGCGCTGAGCGTCCGCCTCAGTCCTTTGAGGTCTGGACCGCCTTCGATGTAGCCATACGTGAGTTGGTCAATGGTGGCGCGGATCACGCTTTCACGGACACGATCTAGACCGATTGATTTGAGCTGCAGCTTTGCGTTGTCTATGTCCAAAGGGAAGTATTGAGAGGTGACAAGCCGCAAGACCTGAGCGGTCGCCGCTCTACCCTGCACCGGCGCCTGTGACAGAACGTGTTGGATCGCGTGCACTAGGTGCGCCCGCGCGAGTTCGCCGCTTGGCGAGTAGGGGGTTTCCATGCCCTGGTAGCTCGGATGCGCACACCTGTTCCGGTCGTCATGCAGCCGCGTCAGGTCCAAGACTTCCATACCCTCAAAGAAGCCGAACTGCGTATTACAAATGTCCACGATACCGCGCTCTAGATCGAGCGACTTTTTAATCGCACCCAGATCGTTCTGAGCGATGAGGGGTTGAAATCGATTTAGGTCGGCGACGATTTGTTGCGCGGCAGGGTCGCCCGACAGCGCGATTTCACGAATCTTGGAAATCAGGTCATAAACTACGGCTACCCAGGTTGCGACGATGCAGGCACGGTACGCCCCTGCCTTGTAGCAGGTTACGGCCTCCACAATGTACTTGCGGCCTTCTTCCGTTCTGCATCGCAAAACGAGCTCATCGAGATCACCCAGACTCATTCCGTAGCAGCCCCAACTAACCGGTTACGTCTCTCAACCTCTCCGAGAGACGCTGTTTTGCAATTCTAAGATGAATCGGAGTGGCCCAGCAGGCCATGTTGCTTGAGAACCTGATGAATTTTTCTAACTTCATCGGGAAAGCGCTGAAGGGCTTCATTCGCGTCGTAGCGAGCCGCCGCCCAGCGGCCAAGATTCTCAGGATAGCAGGCGCCTATACCAACAAAGTCGGCATATACCGCGTGCGCGTTGTCGAATCCGACGACCAAGCGGAGCCAGCCCTTCTGACCCATCTTCTCGTAGTAAAATCCGGGTTCGACTAACGATGGAATCATCTTAGTCAATCTATGGAGTGATCCGCAAAAAAATGGATGACCAATCACAGTGTGCCAAACGTTCGTGTCGCTACACTGCAAATTAGTTAAGTGGTGCTGCCAGACAGGATTGAACTGTCGACCTCTCCATTCATCACACCGATGCTTTCGCACCCGCCTTGCGGCGTTTGTGTGCTGGACCATCCCTTCACCGTCGATCTCGAAAGACCTTTAGGTGCCGCCCGTCTGGCCTCTACACCTTCCCGAATTGCTCGGGCTTGGCTCGGGATTGCCGTCAGTTACCTGGACGGTTTCCCCGAATTTGAGCGGTTACGATTCCGATCGTTTCCAACCGGATGGGCAATAGTTACCAATGGAGTGCTCTACCACTGAGCTACGGCAGCGAGCCACGGGCACCGTCTAACGTGTGACAGCGAGTCTGGCAATAGAGACGCTAGAGGAAAAGAGCGCGGCAAGTACCAATGTTGACTGCACTAATTTTGCACGAGTTTTGATGCGTTTTCATGCTCTGTTCTGCTTTTTTGTGCAGTTTTAGTCAGGAGCGAAAACGAAGAAAGTGCTTATTTTAAAGGGGTTTGAGAGATTCCAAGACTCTCGATAGCTGCATTACCAATGGAGTGCTCTACCACTGAGCTACGGCAGCATGTGCTGGGACAAGAATCGGCCGCCCGAGGGGCCTACCAAGCGGGCCGATATCTGCCACAAGCCCCCCTCCTGTGCAAGCTTGCTAGCCCCGCCAACACGAGAAAATCGGGCCGATATCGGCGCCAAAATGCCCGGTTTCGCCCGAAACGACCGACTTCACGCCGATTCGGGGTCTGATATCCCTGCCCAACTGGTCAGTTGGCCTGGGGCCCGGATTCGATCCATCTCGCGTTTCAAATGGGCGTATCGCGTTGCCTCTTGAGCTGCCACACTTCGATGGCATCCTGCTGCCGGTTGCTGGGATGGAGCCGCGATGGCTGACGAGACTGACAAGAGCGCGAGGCAGGCGAGGGTGTCCCGGGACGACCGGCTGAAATCGGCGCTGCGCGAAAACCTGAAGCGGCGGAAGGTGCAGGCGCGCGAACGCGCCGCAATCACCGACCCCTCGCAGAACGACGATGGTTCCCTAAATGAGGGGGCCGCCGGCAAGACCCGTCGTTGAAGCCGGCTGCTGGAAATTTTGGAGTGCATGCAGTGACCATGGGGCAGGACGAAACACAACGAACCGACCGTGATGCGCAGCTGGTGCGGTTCACCCGCCCCGAGCAGACCTTTCCGGCGCTGACCCCCGCCGAGATCGAACGGATCAGGCACTTCGGCGAAATCCGCACCTATGCGGACGGCGAGTTGCTGTTCGAGACCGGCAAGCCCGGGCCCGGCATGTTCGTCGTGCTCAAGGGCCGTGTCGCCATCAGCCAGCGCGACGGCCTTGGTCACGTCATCCCGGTGATCGACCAGGGGCCGGGGCAATTCCTGGCCGAGCTCAGCCAGCTCTCGGGACAGCCGGCGCTGGTCGACGGCCGCGCCGAGGGCGAGGTCGAGACGCTGCTGCTGCCGCCGGACCGGCTGCGCGCGCTCTTGGTCGCCGAGGCCGACCTTGGCGAGCGCATCATGCGGGCGCTGATCCTGCGCCGGGTCAATCTGATCCAGGGCGGCGTCGGCGGTCCCGTGCTGATCGGACCGTCGAACTCCGTCGGCCTGGTTCGGCTGCAGGGCTTTCTCACCCGCAACGGCCAGCCGCATCATCTGCTCGATCCCGACCGCGAACGCGGCGGCGCCGAATTGATCGCGCGTTATTCGCCCAAGCCCGAAGACTGGCCGCTGGTCGTCACCGCCGATGGCGCGGTGCTGCGCAACCCCAATGAGACCGAGCTTGCGCGCGCCATCGGCATGATCGGCGGCGCCAAGGGCGACCGCATCTACGACGTTGCGGTCGTCGGCTGCGGACCGGCCGGGCTCGCCACCGCGGTCTATGCCGCATCCGAAGGGCTGTCGGTCGCCGTGCTCGATACCCGCGCCTTCGGCGGCCAGGCCGGCGCCAGCGCGCGCATCGAGAACTATCTGGGCTTTCCGACCGGCATTTCCGGCCAGGCCTTGACCGCGCGTGCCTTCACCCAGGCGCAGAAGTTCGGCGCCGACATCATGATTCCCGTCACGGTGAAGTCGCTCGACTGCTCGCGCAAGGACGGCGCATTTTCGGTGGCGTTGGAGGGCAGCGATCCCTTGCGCTCACGTTCGGTGGTGGTCGCGAGCGGCGCACGCTATCGCCGCCCCGACATCGCCAACCTCGACACGTTCGAGGGCCGCGGCGTCTGGTACTGGGCATCGCCCGTGGAGGCACGGCTCTGCGCCGGCGAGGAGGTGGCTCTGGTCGGCGCCGGCAATTCGGCAGGCCAAGCGGCCGTGTTCCTGTCCGGTCACGCGAAGAAGGTGCTGATGATCATCCGCGGCGGAGGCTTGGGTGCCAGCATGTCGCGCTATCTCATCGAGCGCATCGAAGCGACGCCGAACATCGAATTGATGTTCAACACCGAGATCACCGCACTCGAGGGCGACGAGGCGTCGCTGCTGCGGCGCATCCGCTGGAAGAGCCGGCTGTCGGATGACGAGGATTCCGCCGACATCCGCAATCTCTTCCTGTTCGTCGGCGCCGATCCCGCCACGTCCTGGCTCGACGGTTGCGGCGTGACGCTCGATCGCGGCGGTTTCGTCGTGACCGGCGCGCAGTCCGAGCAGAACCAGGGCAAGCTGGTGGCGCCGCTGGAGACCTCCGTGCCCGGCGTCTACGCCGTCGGCGACGTCCGCTCCGGCTCGGTCAAGCGCGTCGGCGGAGCCATCGGCGAGGGTGCGCAGGTCGTCGCCTCCCTGCACGGCTATCTCGGCGACGCCGCAAAACCGGCGCTTTAGGCAAGGACAAGAGCAAGGACAATACAAGGGAATGGCAAGCCGAATCCGGCTTGCCATCTTGCCGACAACTACAGACTATCCCCTCGTCGCGAGGCCAATCGCGCGCGGAAAAAACAAGGATTCAACGGGAGGACTAAATGGCTGAAGTCGTTGTGCTCTACAAGACACCCAAGGATGCTGCCGCCTTCGACAATTACTATGCCGAGACCCACATTCCGCTCGCCAAGAAGCTTCCCGGCCTGAAGAACTACGCCGTCAGCAAGGGGCCGGTCGCCTCTCCCGCGGGTCCTTCCGGAATCCATCTCGTCGCCATCCTCACTTTCGACAGCGTCGCCGACGTTCAGGCGGCCTTCGCCAGCCCGGAAGGCAAGGCGACCGGCGCTGATGTGCCGAAATTCGCCAGCGGCGGCGCCGACATCCTGATCTTCGACACCAAGGACGTGTGAGAGATCGATTCAACTTTCGTTGAATCCTGCAAGCTCCATCCGGGCGACGAACACGAAACTGCCGTCGTTTGTGACAGCGCTGCAAAAAGTTCAGCCATGCGTTTTTCGATTTCGCGCGATGACGCATGGCTGCGCGCCTGCATGTGACGACAACGCAGGTGGCAATCCCATGAGGATCGTAATACTACTCTCGTCACCTCAACGGAGAGTAGGAGAGATGTCATGATCTTTGGGTTGAGTCTGCCCGCCCTCACGCTGATCCATGTCATCATCAGCCTGATTGCCATCATCGCCGGGCTCGTCGTGATGTTCGGCCTGCTCGGCTCGAAGCCGATGCCGGGCCTGACTGCGATCTTCCTGCTGTTCACCATCCTCACCAGCGCCACCGGCTTCCTGTTTCCGTTCAAGGAGCTGCTGCCCTCGCACATCATCGGCATCATCTCGCTGCTGCTGCTCGCCGTCGCCTGCTTTGCGCTCTACGGCATGAAGCTCGCCGGCGTCTGGCGCCCGGTCTACATCGTGACCGCGATGATCTCGCTCTATTTCAACGTCTTCGTGCTGGTGATCCAGTCGTTCCTGAAGGTGCCCGCGCTTGCCGCGCTCGCGCCCGCCGTGCCGCCGGCGCCGCCATCGGGGCCGGTGTTCGCCGTGGTGCAGGGCATCGTGCTGGTGTTTTTCGTCGTGCTGACCATCGGCGCCTGGCGCCGCTACAAGCCCATGGCGTTTGCCTGATTTATCGCGAAGCGCGACGCGCCTTCCGGGTCCGCGCTAACGCGCGTCCCGGAATGATTGGAGCTTAAAAGGAGCCCCCACCATGCCCACCATCACCACCAAGGACGGCGTCGAGATTTTCTACAAGGATTGGGGTTCGGGCCAGCCGATCGTGTTCAGCCATGGCTGGCCGCTGTCGTCGGACGATTGGGACGCGCAGATGATGTATTTCGTCACGCGCGGCTATCGCGTCGTCGCGCACGACCGCCGTGGCCACGGCCGCTCGGCGCAGGTCGCCGACGGCCACGACATGGATCATTATGCCGACGATCTCGCCGCGCTCACCGCGCATCTCGACCTCAAGAACGCCCTCCATGTCGGCCATTCCACCGGCGGCGGCGAGGTCGTGCACTACATCGCCCGCCACGGCGAGAGCCGCGTCGCCAAGGCTGCGATCCTCTCGGCGGTGCCGCCGCTGATGGTGCAGACACCGGCCAATCCCGGCGGCCTGCCCAGAAGCGTGTTCGACGATTTCCAGGCCCAGCTCGCCGCCGGCCGCTCGGCGTTCTACCGCGACATCGCCGCCGGCCCGTTCTACGGCTACAACCGCCCCGGCGCAAAACCGCTGGAAGCCGTAATCGAAAACTGGTGGCGTCAGGGCATGATGGGCGGCGCGAAAGCGCATTACGACGGCATCGTCGCGTTCTCGCAGACCGATTTCACCGAGGATCTGAAGAAGATCAACGTGCCGGTTCTGGTGATGCACGGTGACGACGACCAGATCGTGCCTTACGCGGACTCGGCGCCGCTCTCGGCCAAGCTGCTGAAGAAGGGCATCCTGAAGACCTACAAGGGATTCCCTCACGGCATGCCGACCACGCATGCCGAGACGATCAACGCGGATCTCCTGGCGTTTTTCAAGGAGTGAGGCTTCGCGGACCCTCTCCCCCTCGTTGTGGGGAAAGGGTGGCTCGCCGCGTAGCGGCAAGACGGGCGAGGGCTTAACTTGAGTGGAAATTTCGGGGCTCGCGCGCGTTGAGCCCCATCCACTTCAGGAGAAGCGCCGGCGATGTCGTCCCAGCTCAAACTGATTGCGCTCGACCCCGACGATCTCGCCGTGATCTCGACCCATGTCCAGGACGCCCGTGTCCAGGCATCCGACATCATCTGGCGTCAGAGCGAAAAGCGGCTTGTGGTCGGAATGAGCCGGCTGGACTGGGAGCAGACATTGGAGGGCGAGACCGAGCCGCGCCGGCTGGTCGCCGCACTGCGTTTCGACCGTGTGCTCGCCTGCAAGTCGCGCAACATCGACCTCGCCGCGCCGGACAAGGTGCTGGATCTCGTCGGCATTGAATTTCACCCCCAGGACGGCCGCGCCGAGGAGCCCGGCGGCAGCGCCATGCTTTTGTTCGCCCAGGGCGGCGCCATCCGCCTGGACGTCGAGTGCCTGGAATGCGAGCTGACCGACCTCGGCGCCGACACGCTGGGCACGGGAGTCGAGGGGGAGGGGTGAAGCGGCCGGTATACCAGCGGAATGGGCTCCGGCCCTGGCCGGAACGGCATCTCCCGAGGGTTGACGCAGCTTCCCCGCCGCGCCATTGAGCAGGGACCTGGTGCGCCGACCCGCCCCTCAAGACCAGCCGGAAGCCAAGCGAAACATGCCCGTTCGCCTCGACCGCAGCAGCGCCGATTTTGACCAGCGATTCGCCGCCTTCCTCGCCGCCAAGCGCGAGGCTTCGGCCGATGTGGAGGCCGCCGCGCGCGCGATCGTCGACGATGTGGCCAGGCGCGGCGATGCCGCCCTGCTCGAAGCGACAGCCAAGTTCGACCGCTTGAGGCTGGATGCGTCCTCGTTGCGCGTCTCCGCCGCCGAGATCGAGGCCGCCGTGAAGGCCTGCGAGTCTGCGACGCTGGATGCGCTCAAGCTCGCGCGCGACCGCATCGAGACCTATCACCGCCGCCAGTTGCCGAAAGACGAGCGCTTCACTGATCCGCTCGGCGTCGAGCTCGGCTGGCGTTACACCGCGATCGAATCCGCCGGCCTCTACGTCCCCGGCGGCACGGCCGCCTATCCGTCATCGGTGCTGATGAACGCAGTGCCGGCGAAAGTCGCCGGCGTGTCACGCCTCGTGATGGTGGTGCCCTCGCCGGACGGCAAGCTCAATCCGCTGGTCTTGGCGGCCGCCCATCTCGGCGGCGTCACCGAGATCTACCGTGTCGGCGGTGCGCAGGCGGTCGCTGCGCTCGCGCATGGCACCGCGACCATCGCGCCTGTCGCCAAGATCGTCGGCCCGGGCAATGCCTATGTCGCCGCCGCCAAGCGGCTGGTGTTCGGCAAGGTCGGCATCGACATGATCGCCGGCCCCTCGGAGGTGCTCGTCGTCGCCGATGACACCGGCAATGCCGACTGGATCGCCGCCGACCTGCTGGCGCAGGCCGAGCACGACGCCAGCGCGCAGTCGATCCTGATCACGGACTCGGCACGCCTCGCCGCCGAGGTCGAAAAGGCGGTGGAGGCGCAGCTGAAGACGCTGCCGCGCGCCGCGATCGCCAGCGCGTCCTGGGCCGATTTCGGCGCCGTCATCATGGTGAAGAACCTCGCCGAGGCCATCCCGCTCGCGGACGCCATCGCGGCCGAGCATCTCGAGATCATGACCGTCGATCCCGACGCGCTCGCCGCGAAGATCCGCAATGCCGGCGCGGTGTTCCTCGGACCGCACACGCCCGAAGCGATCGGCGATTATGTCGGCGGCTCCAATCACGTGCTGCCGACGGCGCGCTCGGCGCGGTTTTCCTCCGGCCTCTCGGTGCACGACTTCATGAAGCGCACCTCGATCCTGAAATGCGGGCCCGACCAATTGCGTGCGCTGGGTCCGGCCGCGATGACGCTCGGCAAGGCGGAGGGGCTGGACGCCCATTCGCGCTCGATTGGATTGCGCCTCAATCTGTCATGACAAAGCCGCCCGAACAGGACGACTCGACCAATCGCATCGTCGGCGTCACGCTCGACGAGGACTCGATCGGCCGTTCCGGGCCCGACATCGAGCACGAGCGCGCGATCGCGATCTACGATCTGATCGAGCAGAACCTGTTCGCGCCCGAGGGTGCGGAGGGCAAGGGCCCGTTCACGCTGCATATCGGCATCACCGGCAACCGGCTGATGTTCGACATCCGCCGCGAGGATGGTACGCCTGTCGTGGCGCATCTATTGTCGCTGACGCCGTTCCGGCGGATCGTGAAGGACTATTTCATGATCTGCGACAGCTACTACCAGGCGATCCGCACCGCGACGCCGGACAAGATCGAAGCCATCGACATGGGCCGCCGCGGCATCCATGACGAAGGATCGCGCACGCTGCAGGAGCGGCTGAAAGGCAAGGTGCGGGTCGACTTCGAGACCTCGCGCCGCCTGTTCACGCTCATTACCGTCCTTCATTGGAAGGGCTGATCACGGATGGCTGCGCCCCAACGCGCACGCGATCCGCAATCGGTGCTGTTCGCCTGTGCGATGAACAGCGTGCGCTCGCCCATGGCCGAGAGCCTGTTGCAGCACATGTTTCCGCAAGGCCTCTACGTGAAGTCGGCCGGCGCCAGGAAGGGCGATCTCGATCCCTTCGCGGTCGTCGTGATGGGGGAGCTCGGCCAGGACATCTCGGCCCACAAACCGCAGACCTTCGAGGAGCTGGAGGATTGGGAGGGGCTGAATTTCGACCTCATCATCACGCTCTCGCCCGAGGCGCATCACAAGGCGCTGGAGCTGACGCGAACGCTCGCCGCCGAGGTCGAATACTGGCCGACGCAGGATCCCACCACCATCGAAGGCAGCCGCGACCAGAAGTTAGCTGCCTATCGCGAGGTCTGCGATCAGCTCCTGATGCGCATCCGGCGGCGCTTCGCCAAGGTCGGCGCGGCGAGCGGGTGATCTCGTGCCCCGGACGCAGTGCAGCGCACCTTCGCGATGCGCTGCAGAGCCGGGGCCCATCTCATCGCATGTGCAAGACCGTGGGTCCGGCTCAGCGTCGCAACATTTCATGCCGCGCCGCGTCCGGGACACGAGATCCTCCGTAACACCGGCGTCACAGACCGAGGGCACACGCTTGTCGGAAACCTCGAATCAGCAAAGTCCGGGTTCCCGGGTTGTGAAATCAGCCCCCTTCCGATAGGTTCCGCGCGCAATTTCACCCCTGCCTCATCCCCCAAATCACCTGATGCTCGGCCGCCCCAAATTCGTACTTGCCTCCGGTTCGCCGCGTCGGCTGTCGCTGCTCAACCAGGCCGGCATCGAGCCGGACGCGCTCCGCCCGGCCGACGTCGACGAGACGCCGAAGCGGGGTGAGCTGCCGCGCGCCTGCGCCAACCGGCTGGCAAGGGCCAAGGCCGACGCCGCGCTGAAGTCCGTGCAGCTCGACGACGAGTTGCGCGGCGCCTTCATCCTCGCCGCCGACACGGTGGTGGCGGTCGGCCGCCGCATCCTGCCCAAGGCGAACCTCGTGGACGAAGCCGCGCAATGCCTGCGGCTGCTGTCGGGCCGCAACCACCGCGTCTACACCGCGATTTGCCTCGTCACGCCGCGTGAGGCCTTCCGCCAGCGCCTGGTCGAGACCCGCGTCCGCTTCAAGCGCCTCTCCGAGGACGACATCCAGGCCTATATCGGTTCCGGCGAATGGCGCGGCAAAGCCGGCGGCTATGCCGTGCAGGGCATAGCCGGATCCTTCGTGGTCAAGATGGTCGGGTCCTACACCAACGTGGTCGGCCTGCCGCTCTACGAGACCACGACACTGCTCGGCGGCGAGGGTTTCCCGATCCGTTTCGGCTGGCTCAACTCCACCGCGGTCTGAGCCCAGACGACGCGCCGACAAAAACCTCGAAAACAACCCCATGCACAGTAGAATGGCCCCGCCGGGTCCGCGCAGCGGCGCATGTGCGGCTGCGCCAGGAACCCGTTTCCCGACAGACTCTTGAACCCCGCCACCTCGCGTAAGCTGCCGACACCCATGGACGATCAGGTCACCAAGCCCACCGGCTCGCTCAGAACCTGCCCGATCTGCGGCAAGCCGCAGACGCAGGCCACCCGCCCGTTCTGCTCCTCGCGCTGCCGCGACGTCGATCTGAATCGCTGGCTGAAGGGCTCCTACGTCATCCCCGGCCGCGACGACGAGACGGACGACGTCGAATAATCGACCTATATCAATGCCTTAATGGCCTCACTGAGGCGCCCCGCACCAGCCGCAGCAACCCCCGCCCGATCTTGTGCACAGAAGGGCCGCGCCCGGCGCAGCCACTTGGCGAAGCCGGGTGGACAGGCCGCTCTCGGCCCACTATAAACCGCCCGCTCGATGGGCTTTGGCCCCTCTCTTGGAGCACGCCCAGGTAGCTCAGTTGGTAGAGCATGCGACTGAAAATCGCAGTGTCGGTGGTTCGATTCCGCCCCTGGGCACCATGCCTCTGACGTCGGATATCCCCGAGATGTGGCTGCCCCTGAGGCACTACCCTCGTTCGGTATACGTGGCCGGTGGCCGCTGATATGATCCTCGGACGGTAAACGGCAGCTCGCCACCATTACTTTTTCTGCGATGCCGGCCTTCTGATCGGATCTCGATCCCGCTCGCGCCTTTCGCCTTGCCTCGACAAGAACGCTGAACAAATTCGTCAACGGCTGCCGCGTCCCCGCTCACATCAGGAGATGTGCCATGGCTGCATCGGACTGGCGTCTCGAAGGCGAATGGATGAAGAACTGCAGCTGCGCGTTTGGCTGCCCCTGCGATTTCAACGCACGGCCGACCCAAGGCTATTGCAAGGGATTGGTCGCCATGCGGATCGCCAAGGGACATTTCGAAGGGACCAGGCTCGATGGTCTCTGCTTTGCGATCACGGTCGATTTCCCTGGGCCGCTGCATGAGGGCAACGGGACAATCCAGCCCATCATCGACGAACGCGCCACGGCGGAGCAGCGTCAGGCGTTGTTCGATATCTTTTCCGGCAAGCATTCGGCCGAAGGCACGCTTTTCCAGATCGTCAGCATGATCGTCACCAAGATCCACGATCCGGTGTTCGTGCCGTTCGAGTTCTCCTTCGACAAGGACGGACGCATCGCAAGACTCCTCGCCAGGGGCGTGCTCGAGACCGATGTCGAGCCGATCAAGAATCCGGTGACCGGTGATCCGCACCGCATCCAGGTGGTCATGCCCGAGGGGTTCGAACATCGGGCGGCCGAGGTCGCATCCGCCAACATCCGCTCGACCGGCGCGATCCCGTTCGAGACCCGCGGTACGCATAGCTCGCTCGCCAATGTCGTGCAGACGCCGGAGGGCGTTGCGGCATGATGCGGCGCTGACACCGACACAAACCTCGGTGTCGGCTCCTCATCGCTATGGACAAGTCGATGCGGCGCTCGGTACTGGAACGCTTGCTCCACCGCGACCGGCTGATCGTCGCGATCGGGACCGCCGCAGTGGTGGCGCTCGCCTGGGCCTACCTCGCTGCGGGCGCCGGCATGGACACCGAGATGATGGCCGACATGCCGGACATGGCGCCGATGCCGTGGACGCCATTCTATGGCGTGCTGCTGTTCGTGATGTGGTGGGTGATGATGGTCGCGATGATGGCGCCGAGCGCGGTGCCCACCGTTCTCTTGTATGCGACCGTCAAGCGCAGGCAAGAGACTGCCTCCCGCGCCGCAACCGATAGCTGGACCTTCCTCGCCGGCTATCTCGTCACCTGGGCCGGGTTCAGTCTCGCTGCCGTCCTGGTGCAAGGAGCGTTCGAACGCTTCGGGTTGCTGTCGATGGCGATGGCGAGCACCAGCGCGATGCTGGGGGGCGGCGTTCTGATTGCAGCAGGGCTCTATCAGTTCACGCCGCTCAAACAGGCCTGCCTGCGCTATTGCGAGAGCCCGCTGTTGTTTCTCAGCCGACATTGGCGGCCCGGCACGCGCGGCGCATTCCGGATGGGACTTCGCCACGGCAGCTACTGCGTCGGCTGCTGCTGGTTTCTGATGGTATTGCTGTTCGTCGGCGGCGTGATGAACCTCGCCTGGATCATCGGCATCGCGCTCTATGTCGCCGGCGAGAAACTGCTGCCGTTCGGCCAACGACTGAGTTATGCGGCAGGCGTGCTCCTCATCCTGTCCGGCACGATCGTCGTTGCGCGCGCGATGTGAAAAGCGGTCCAAAGACGGTTAAAATGTGCGCTTTTGACATGCCCATGTGCCTGATTGCTCAAAACCGGCCGACCTCCGTGATGATACGGATGATTTGAGCTGAAGAATTGAGCTAGGTCCAAACAGAAACTTAAGGCTGTTTCAGCTACCTTTGCGCCATGAACGGCACCCGCGCGCCGCCTTCGGCCGCGGGTGTCCCTGTGCAGTCGAGGCGGAGACAAGGCGATGCCAATACTGCGAGCGAGCGCAGTTCTGCCCTGGCGGCCGGAGCGGGGGCGCGCGTCGTGATTCCCGCAGGAACAGTCCACAAAGCCGGAAGAACGATCCTGCGGAATGGTCCGCTGCAGATCGCATTGTTCTTTCTGCCCCTGGTCTGGATCGGCTATTTCGCAATCACCGCGTCTGAGCGGATGGATGCGATCCAGCAAGCGCGGTCGCACGGCAACAGCGTCGCCGAATTGTTCGAGGAGAACACCGAGCGCATCTTCGAGCGCGTGGATCAGTCGTTGCTGGTGGTACGGGCCCTCTACGCCCAGGATCCGCTGGTCTTCAGCCTGAAGTTCTGGTCCGACAAAGCCCGCATCGCCACCGGCGACGTGGTCCAACTCGCTCTGATCGGATCGGACGGATACATGATCGAGACGACGACGGGCTATTCCGGGCCGCCGCTCTATCTCGGTGATCGCGAGCACTTCGTTCATACCATGTCGCAGGCCGACGATCGCCTTTACGTGGCGAAGCCGGTGTTGGGCCGCGCGTCCAAGAAGTGGACGATACAGCTCGCGAGAAAGCTGTTCGACCTCGCGGGGAATCCGGTCGGCGTGGTCGTCGGCTCGATCAGCGTCGACGTCGTCGGCAGGTTCTACGACACCGCAAAGCTCGGCGTCGGAGGAACGCTGATGCTCAGGAACGCGAGCCACGTCGTGCTCGCCTCCCGAGGCGTGGATCAGGGCTCCGTGCTGGGACAAAACGCGCCGAGCCGCGTCGAGGGCGAACTGGGGGACGGCTTCTATGCGCAATATTGGAACGAGAACCGACCGAACCGGAGCGACCGGCTGATCACGGCGCGCAGGTCGCGCGCGTTTCCGCTCATCTTCACCGTCGGCATTTCGGAGCAGGAGATTTATTCCCGCTCCGCGTTCAGGCAGAAGGTCTATCTCGGCGGCGCGCTGCTGCTTACGTTCATCATCCTCGCCGCGACGACATTCCATTGGCGACGGCAGCAGGCGCTGGATCGCGCCCACCGCGAGCGGCGCGATTTCGCCAGCAAGTTCGAGGATGCGCTCAGGAACCTTCCCCAGGGCTTGAGCATGTTCGACGGCCGTGACCGCCTGATCGCGTTCAACGGGCAATGGCTCGAACTCTATGGCCTCGTGCCGGAAGACATTCGGATCGGTATGGATTTCCGGGAGGTGTTCGCGAAGCAGACCGCGGTGCTCGACGTCGAGGCGTACCTCGTCGATTTGAAGAACCGGCTCGCTCAGTCGGAGCAGATATCAAACACCGTCCAGTTTCCGGACGGGCGGGTCGTCTACATCTCCTACGGCCGGCGCGAGGGCGGCGGCTGGGTTGCCACGCATGAGGACATCACCGAGCGCAAGGCGTCGGCGGACCGCATCGAGCGGCTCGCGCATTACGACAGCCTGACCGGCCTTGCCAATCGCAACCTGTTCAAGGAGCGTATCGACGAAGCGCTGGTCCGCTCGCCCCGGATCGAGCCCGCGTTCGCCGTACTCCTGCTCGATCTCGACAAGTTCAAGTCGGTCAATGATGCGCTCGGCCATCAATGCGGCGACGCGTTGTTGAAGCAGGTCGCCGACCGGATCAAGGCGCAGATCCGCGATGCCGATACGGCGGCGCGAATCGGCGGCGACGAGTTTGCCGTGATCGTGGCAGCGGGCCAGGCCTCGATGCGCGACGGCGCTGCAAGCCTGGCCGCGCGGCTGGTCCAGGCCATTGCCGAGCCCTATCACATCGATGGCCATCCCGTCGTGATCGGCTGTAGCATTGGCGTTGCGCTCGTGCCCGAGCACGGCACGCGGGTCGACGAGATCCTTCGCAATGCCGATCTTGCGCTCTACAGGTCGAAGAATGCCGGCCGCAGCTGCTACCACGTCTATTCAGCGGAGCTCAAGGCGGAAGCCGATCAGCGCAACGTGCTCGAGATCGAGCTGCGTGAAGCGATCTGGCGCGAGGAGATAGAGCTCTATTATCAGCCTGTGATCGAGCTTGGCACCGGTCAGGTCAAATCGGTCGAGGCCCTGGCGCGCTGGCATCACGCCACCAGGGGCTACATCCCTCCGGCAGAGTTCATTGCGGTTGCGGAGGCGGGGGGATTGATCGTCGAGCTCGGCCAACAGGTGCTCGCCAGAGCCTGTCGCGATGCGATGAGCATGCCGGCCGACGTCAAGGTCGCCGTCAATCTCTCCGCCCTGCAATTTGCCAGCGCCAATCTCGTCGACACCGTGACGTTTGCGTTGACGCAGAGCGGGCTTCCGCAAACCCGGCTCGAGCTCGAGATCACCGAGAGCGTATTTCTCGCCGACACCGAGGAGAACCTCAGGACGCTCCAGCGCCTCAAGGCGCTCGGCGTCTCCATCGCCCTCGACGATTTCGGCGTCGGATACTCGTCCTTGTCCTATTTGACGGCCTTTCCTTTCGACAAGGTCAAGATCGACAAATCCTTCATCGACAGGATCGATCGCTGCGAGACTGTCGCCGTGCTGAAATCCATCGTGCAGCTCGCAAAGACGCTGAAGCTGTCGATCGTCGCCGAGGGGGTCGAGTCCTCCGAACAGGTCAGGCTGCTCCAATCACTCGGTATACTGCTCGGCCAGGGATTTCACTTCAGCAAGCCCGTGCCGGTTGCAAACCTCTCCTGGCAAGCCCCGACGGCGCGCCGGAAACGGCGGGTGGCGTGAGCTGAATTCCTCCGGCGTTTGTCATCATGGCCGGCCACTGCAGCCCCTTGGGCCCAAGAGAGTTGCTCAACAGTTGGTCCGGCGCCTCCGCCGTCCTGGCACTCCACTTGCTCAGTCATGACCCAACCCCAGGCCTCGGCGGAGAGGCCGTTTCAGGTTGAGGCAAGTGATGCAGGAAGTGTCCCGTTCTGGTGCTGCTGATGAACTCCGGCTCGACGCGTTGATCGCCGATTTATGGTGGCGCGTTCGGCTGATTAATACCGACATTCTCGAGGAGGAAGCGCGCGCCGGGGTGTTCGACCCGGTTCAGCCGACCTATCCCCTTCTCGCGCTCAACCTTCGCGCGCGGCGCGACAATCTGGTCGCGACGATCGGCGTGCTAGAGCAGCGCGCGAAATCGGTGTCCGAAGCGGCCTGACGACGGCTCGCGGGCGCGCCGGCAGCTCAACGACCTGGTCAACCTGCCGGCTGCAGCGCCCGAGGCGGGCGCGGGATGCAATACGCATCATCGCATGGCTCGAATGCCTCCGGCGCTTTGCCGGTAACAGTTGAATTCAGACCGCCGCCGGCCCGTGTTATTGCTGGTCTCTGCAACTCCGCGAGGCCTCCATGCTCCCCATTCCCGCCGATATCTTCACCGAACCCGAGGACGTCTCACCCGACGGCCTGGCCAATCTCGGCCCGCTTCGGCGTCTTGCCGGCACCTGGCAGGCGGACAAGGGCATCGACATCAATCCGAAGGCGGAAGGGCCGGAGCGCCGGACCTTCATCGAGCGCATCCGCATGGACCCGATCGATCCGCAGGCCAATGGGCCGCAGCTGCTGTACGGGCTGCGCTATCACATCCACATCAACACGCCCGAGGAAGACATCACCTTCCACGACCAGGTCGGCTACTGGCTGTGGGAGCCGGCGACCGGGCTGATCATGCAGACCCTGGCGATCCCGCGCGGGCAGGTGCTGCTGGCCTCGGGCAAGGCCGGACCGGATGACAGGGCGATCTCGGTCACCGCCAAGCGCGGCGACACCGCCTACGGGATCTGCTCGACCGATTTTCTGGAGCAGGCCTTCCGCACCGACTCTTATCGCTGCGACATCACCTTCAACGACGACGGCAGCTGGACCTATCTGGTCCAGACCGAGTTGTTCGTGCGCGGCGCGCCGTTCAATCACCACGACACCAACACGCTCCAGCTGGTGGCGCCGCCCAGGCTCAATCCGCTGGCGGCGATCGTGCACGGTCGTGCTGCAGGCGATGGACCCGCGGCCTGAGCGCTGCCCGGAGGATTGCATGAAACCGTACGTCATCTGCCTGATGCACTCCAGCCTCGACGGCCGCACGCATCCCAGCCGCTGGCGTCCGAAAGGCGCGGGCACGGACTGGTTCGAGAAGATCCATGAAGAGCTCGGCGGTGATGCCTGGGTGATCGGCCGCGTCACCGGGTCGGAGTTCGCCAAGGGCAAGCCCTATCCCGCGACGGACGCGACATTTCCACGCGAGAGCTGGTTCGCCCGGCGCGATGCGAAGACCTACGGTGTCGTGCTCGATGCAGAGGGCAAGATCGGCTGGGGACGCACGGAGATCGGCGGCGATCCGATCGTCGTCGTGCTGACCGAGAACGTCCCGGATTCGCATCTCGCTGGCCTGCGCGGCGAGGGCGTGTCCTACATCTTTGCCGGCAAATCCGAGATCGACCTCGCCCTGACGCTGGACATTCTCAGCCGCGAGCTCGGCGTGAAGCGTCTGCTGGTCGAGGGTGGTGGCGTCGCCAACGGCGCCTTCCTGCGCGCCGGCCTCATCGACGAATTCAATCTGATCCTCAGCCCCGCGATCGACGGCGCAAAAGGCGCCCCCTTCGTGTTCGATTCGACGGAGGCGGACGGCGATCGGCGCGCGCCGCTCACCGCGATGACGCTGGAGAGCACGCGCGAGCTCGGCGGCGGCGTCCTGCTGCTGCGCTATCTGATCCAGAACGATCCGCAAGCCGCGAGCCGGTAAGGCGCGGCCATGGCCGACACATCCGAGCATATCGTCATCGTCGGTGCCGGCGCGGCCGGCCTGATGGCGGCGCGCGAACTGGCGCGTGCCAGCCGCAAGGTAACGATCCTGGAGGCGCGCCAGCGCTGTGGCGGCCGCATTCATCCGCTGCCGGCCTCGGAGTTCGGCTATGCCGCCGATGGCGGCGCCGAGTTCGTTCATGGCGAGGCGCCGGTCACGCGCGCATTGCTGCGCGAGGCTGGCCTGGCGCTTCAGGAGATCGAAGGCGAGCAGTGGCGCTTTGACGGGACGAAGCTCACGCGCGCGGCGCGCGACGATTCCCATGAGGCGGAGCTTCAGGCCGTGCTGGGCGATTTGAAGGACGACCTCACGGTCGCCGACTTCCTGCGCCTGCATTTTGCAGGCGACAACTACGCGCCGATGCGCCATTCGATCGAGCGGATGGTCGAAGGCTATGACGCAGCCGATCCCGAACGCGCCTCCACGCTGGCGCTACGCGCGGAATGGATGGACGGCGGACACGCTCCGCAGGCGCGCATCGCCGGCGGCTACTGTGCGATGATCGAATGGATGGCGGCCGACTGCCGCAGGCACGGCGTCACCATCCGCCTCGGCTGCGTCGTGTCGGCCATTGCGGAGGAGGGCGGCGCGGTGATGGTTCGCTGCGCCGGCGGCGATGTGCAGACCTGCAACCGCGCGATCATCACCGTGCCGCTGCCGCTGCTGCGCGACATCGCGCTGCCGGCAGGCGCGCGGGCGAAGCTTGCGGCTGCCAACGACATCGGCTTCGGCAACGTCATCAAGATCCTGCTGCGCTTCGCGCGGCCATGGTGGCGCGAGCGCAAGGCAGACCTTGCCGACATGACCTTCCTGCTGTCGGATGAGGCGATCCCGGTGTGGTGGACGCGCTACCCCGAGCAGCATCCCGTGCTCACGGGCTGGTTCGGCGGGCCGCGCACGGCGGAGCTGGAAAGCCTCGACGCGCAAGCCCTGATCGATGCCGGGCTCGGCTCGCTCGCCGCCGTCTTCGGCCTGCCGCGCGATCACATCGCGCGCGAGCTGGTGGCGTCTGCTGCGACCAATTGGGCGCATGATCGCTTCGCCCGCGGCGCCTATTCGTGGGCGACGCCGCGCGCCCGCGAGGCACAGGCGATCCTCGCGCGTGCCGACGGCTTGGTGCTGTTTTCGGGTGAAGCGCTCTATCGCGGCCGCGACATGGGCACAGTCGAGGCGGCGCTGGCGAGTGGCCTGGAGACGGCGGCCGCGATCCTGCAGAGATAACAAAAGAGGCCCGCATCTCTGCGGGCCTCTCGTCTGTCCCTCTTACCAGCGACCGCCGCCGAAGCTGAACGTCACGCCGGGGCCTCCGCCGTAGTACCCATAGGGGCCACCGCCGTAATAGCTATGGCGCGGGTAGTAGCCGTAGCTTCTGTAATAGGGCCGATAATAGCCGTGATGGTGGTGACCGTGCCAGCGGTAGTGCCTGCGGTGCGCGCTGATGTCGGTGGATTGGCTTTCCTGCGCGGTTTGCTTGGCGCTTACGCTGCCGGCCGCGTTCGCCGATCCGCCGGCCAACGCCGCAGCACCGAGGGCGATCGCGGCAATGAGATATTTCATGTCATCACTCCAGTTGAATGTCGTGTGACAACACATGAGCATCCCGCGCGTTCCGGCCGGTGCGGGCGTCGAAACGACGCAGATATCAGTTCCGATGAACGCTCGTTAACGTTTGTGAACGATCGAAGGGCGCGCGTTCTATCGTCGCATGACGAGGCCTCGCCTGCCGACTGGTGCCCCGGACGCAGCGCAGCGTCTCTTCGACGATGCGCTGCTGGTGGGCCCGCTGTAATGGGTCCCGGCTCTGCGCAGCAGCGCAAGGAGCGCTGCAGCGCGTCCGGGACACGAGAGTGGGGCATACAGATTTTCGCACACACTATCACGGATGAGGATCGGGAAAGCCGTGCCGCTCGGAGAGCGCGGCGAGGATCGCGTCCTTGTCTGCGATGAAGGCGCGGCCATGATGGCTGCCGGTCTGGTGCGGCGAAGTCGCCCCAGTCGCGAGCACGAGCAGCGGCAGCGACTGATTCTCCTCGCCGACCAGCGCGATCACGGCTTGCCGCGGCCGTGGCCAGGGGATCCGCTCGACGTCGAGCTTTTCGGCCAGCTGTGGAAACGAGGCCAGCACGCCCTCGATCAGCGCGCAGTGCCAGCAATAGAAGCGTTGGCCCGGAAAGGCCGGATCCTCGAAGCCGGGACGCAGCAGAAACAGGCGGTCACGTTTCATGGGTTGCTCCGTGGCGGCATCGCCATCGTACACGTTGACGCCAGCGGACACGGAGCTACTTGAACGGATCCTGGATCGACGGCGACGATTGACGGATGCGGCGCACGCTGACCGGGGTGCCGTCGGAGACGAACAGGAGCTCGTATTTGCGGCCCTGGCTGTCGGTCGCCGAGCAGGTGACGTCGTTCACCTTCCTGGCGGCGAAGTTGCCGGTCTGGCGGCAGATCCCGGTCGAGGTCTGCTCGGCCGGCACCGGCAGGCCATCGACCTTGGGGCGGTCCTTGGAGTTGAGCAGCACGCGGTCGATTGGGAGCTCATAGGAATTGTCGTCGGCGCGCTTGCCGTTCTCGCCGGAGAACGACACCACATGACTGTCATCGGAGGGATCGTCGACTGCGACCGCGAAATTGACCCGGCCCGTGTCGCCATGGGCATAGGCCACCGTCTTGCACGGCAGGGTGCGGCCTGCGACCTTGAACGTCTTGCAGTGGCCGGACATCAGCGCCAGGAGATCGATGAAGGCGTTCTGCTGCGCCGGCGGATTGTTGACCGGAATGGGCTTGGAAGTCTCGGCAAAACAAGGACTTGCCGAGACCACGAGCAACGCGGCGAGAACCAATCGGCGAAGGCGCATCGTCGGGCTCACGTGCCAGGGGGCCATGGCGGCGGAACAGTTCCGCACCATAACTATCGAACCGCAAATTGGTTGCGATCCCGTTTGTGCTGCAAGTCCCGCCTGGAATACCACTGCGTCAACCCCGACGGCGATTCGTCAAAATCGCCCGATCCGTCCCTGCGGGCACATGCCATCAGGGCGGTGTTTTTTTCGTGGCGGCGCTAGCCCACCGCCGCCTGCCAGCGCTGATCGCGGAAGGAGGGGCGGCGGTGGAGGCGGGCGTCCAGCGCGGCGCGGGCGCGGGGCAGCTCGCCGCTGCGCATGAGCGCGACGATATAGGTGTCCTCGATCAGCTCGCGCTGGGCGTGGCTGCCGCCGATGCGCACGACCTCACCGAGGACGGGCGCGAGCAAGCGTACGCAAGCCGCATAGTCCTCCTCGGCAAAGGCCGCCAGCGCGCGGCAGATCGCGGGGACCACAGGGCCGGCCGGCAGCTTGCCGTCGGCGAGGCGCTGCTCGATGGCGGCAAGGCGCGTTTGGAGCGCCTTCGGCTCGTCACTCGCGGCCGCGAACAAGGCCATGTGGACGTCGACGAAAGGAAGGCTGGATTTCGGAAACAGGCCTTGCGCGACAGCATCAGCTTCCGACCAGAGACGCTTCGGCACGGTATGGCCATAGGCGGAGAGCCGCCATAACAGAGAGGCGATGTCGGTGACCATATTAAGCGGCGCCGCCTTCGTTATGGAGGGGTGCAGTACGTCGGCGTAGATCGCCAGCGCGCGTGGCGCGTCGTCCTTTTCCAGCGCGACCAATGCCTGGTGCCAGCGCAGATGGCTGTAGAGGAGCCCGGAGCGGTCGTAGTCCGGAATCCATTGCTCCACGAATCGGTCGGCTTCCTCGATCGAGCCATCCTCGAACATCGCGTGCAGCACGGTATGTGCACCATGGGCGTTCTCCCGTCGCAAGGCGAATCCGCGCTCGGTGATCGCGCGGCCGCGCGAGACGTTGCCGTTCTCGGTCAGTGTCCAGCCGTGCGTGGTGAGAAACCACCAGTCCTCATCATAGTGACGCGCTACACTGTCGCAGAAATCTTGCCGCGCACGATCGTGGTCGGCCATGCCGGAGAAGGCGAACAGGCCGAAGGCGCCGAGCGGCAGCGACAGCACCACGGCATCGCGGGGCCAGGTGTCGATATGCTTCAATGTCGCGGCAATCGCTTCGGGAAGGCGTCCTTCGACCGCGAGTGCAAGCGTCTCGACATGGGACCGCTCGCGCATCGAGCCACGCCCTGCGACGAGTTCGCGCGCTATCGCTGCCTTCTTCCGCGCGAGATCGCCCTGCTGATAGAAGGAATGCACGCGCGCGCGGGCGATATGCGCCAGTGCAAAATCCGGATCGGCGTCTATGGCGCGCTCGAAAGCCTCGGCCGTCCCCTGCCAGCTCGCGAGCAGGAGGTCGACGCCCTCGCGGTAGGCATCCGCCGCTTCGTCCGATGACGTTGTGAAGGCATTCCCGTAGCGATCTTCATGCATCATCGAGGTCTCCGTCCTCACGCCGTCCGCGCGCGACGGCCTTCGATCGGATAGGCCGGGTCGTTATAGCCCGGCGTCGAGGGATGGCCCGGCGTCACCAGGCGGTCGATCAGCGCCTCGTCCTCCGCGGTGAAACGATAGTCGAGCGCGCGGATGTAGCCGTCCCATTGCTCCTCGGTACGGGGGCCGGCAATCACCGACGAGACGAAGGCGGAGTTGAGCACCCAGCCGACCGCGAACTGGCCGGCGGTGATGCCTTTCTTCTCGGCGCGGGCCTTGATCTCCTGCGCAAGCTGGAGCGATTCCGGCCGCCATTCCGTTTGCATCATGCGGGTGTCGTTGCGGCCGGCGCGCGTCTCCTTGTCGGGCGCCGCATCCACCTTGTACTTGCCGGTGAGCACGCCGCGCGCCAGCGGGCTGTAGGGCACGATGCCGAGGCCGTAATAGGCGCAGGCCGGAAAGTGCTCGACCTCCGGCATGCGGTTCATGGCGTTGTAATAAGGCTGGCTCACCGCGGGCCGGTCGATGCCGAGGCGGTCGCAGATGTTGCAGATCTCGGCGACGCGCCAGGCGCGGTAGTTGGAGACGCCGAAATAGCGCACCTTGCCTGATCGAATCAGGTCACCCATCGCGCGCACGGTCTCCTCCAGCGGCGTGGCATGATCTTCCTTGTGCAGATAGTAGATGTCGATGTGATCGGTGCCGAGCCGCATCAAGCTCTCGTCCGCCGCCTGCAGCACCCAGCGCCGCGACAGCCCGCCGCGATTGGGATCATCGCCCAATTCGCTATTCATGGGGTTTGCGAGCTTTGTGGCGAGTACCCAGGCTTGGCGGTTGCGCGCGATGGCGCGGCCGACGACCTCCTCCGAGCCGCCTTTCGAATAGGCGTCCGCGGTATCGATGAAATTGATGCCGGCGTCGTAGGCCTTATCGATGATCCGCGTTGATGTGGCTTCGTCGGTCGGCCCGCCGAACATCATGGTGCCCAGGCAAATCGGCGACACTTTCAGGCCGCTGCGGCCGAGCTGACGGTATTGCATGAGCGGGTCCTCGATGTTGGCGAACGGCAGCATAGCCAGCAACGCCCGTCATTGCGAGCGCACCGAAGCAATCCAGAAATGTGTCTGCGGAGGCATGCTGGATTGCTTCGCTGCGCTCGCAATGACGTGGGGGCACGCTTGCGCCTTATTCAGTGTCATCGCCCGCGAAGGCGGGCGATCCAGTACTCCGAGACAGTCGTGATCGATCAAGGGGTCGCGGCGTACTGGATTCCCCGCCTTCGCGGGGAATGACAGCTGGGTGTGGCGCATAGCAGCGTCGGCCGGAACAGCTACCCCGGCCCCTTCAGGATCTTGAACACGCCGTTCGCCATCACGATGCAGCGGTCGTCCACCGTCAACTCGGTGCTCATGAAGATCAGGCTGCGGGTCGAGCGCACCACGCGGGGGCGGGAGATCAGGACGTCGCCGATCTGGCCGGCCTCGACGAAATGGGTGTCGAGCTGCACCGTCGCCAAGTACTCCTTGCCGGAGACGTGGCGGGCCGTGATGCCGCAGGTGCGATCGGCGAACGTCATCATCACGCCGCCCTGGACCATGCCGCGGCGGTTGTGGTGCTTGTCTTCGGTCGCGAGCGCGAACTCGTAATGGCCGTCGACCTTGCGCTCCCACAAGGGGCCGATCAGGTGCAGGAAGCCCGTGGTCTCCAGGATGCTCCAGCCCTCTGATTTCAGCCTTGCGGCGGCCTTGCTGGTCATGTCGTCGTCCATCCTTGCAACGCGATCTCTCCTCGTTTCATCAGATGCGGTCCTGGTGTAGTCAAGCATCATGAGAGCGTTCGACGATGCCACCAGACGGAATATCGCGGAGGCCTGCGCGGCCTTCGCGCGGCTGCCCGAGATAGCCGAGACGTCGGCGCTGAAGCGCGCCGCGGTGGTGCTGGCGCTGACTGAATCCGACGACGGTGGCGACACCGCTTTCCTGCTCACCAGGCGCGCATCGCACCTGCGCGCCCATCGCGGCCAATGGGCGCTGCCCGGCGGACGCTGCGATGCCGGCGAGACGCCGGTCGAGGCCGCGTTGCGCGAGCTCGACGAAGAGCTCGCGCTCGGGCTTTCAGCCGACGCGGTGCTCGGCCTGCTCGACGATTATCCGACGCGCTCGGGCTATCTGATCACGCCGGTCGTGGTCTGGGCGGCCGTCAGTGCTGCGATCCGCCCGAACCCGGACGAGGTCGCCTCCGTCCATCGCATCGCGCTCGACACGATCGAGCGCGACGATGCCTTCGATTTCACTGAGATTCCCGAGAGCAGCCGCCGCGTCATCCGCTTCCATCACCAGATGAGCCTGATCCACGCCCCGACCGCGGCGCTGATCTACCAGTTCCGCGAGGTGCTGGCGGGGCGGCACAGCCGCGTCACCGACCTGGAACAGCCGGTATTTGCCTGGAGGTGACGATGGTAAACGGCGCGTTAACGTGACGGTTACCGGATGCCTGCTAAGAAGGCAGCATGCATCATTCGATTCGAAACAAATTGGCGCTGGTTCCGCTCGCGCTCGTCCTGATCTCGCCCGCGGCGCGCGGCGCCGAGGCCGACGCGCTGCCGCCCGCCGTTCGCAATGCCAACGCCCAGCTGCTGTCGCAGTTTTTCGCGCAAGGCGCGGGGGCCTCGCCCGCGGTGCTCGAATATCGCCGCAAGCTCGCGGAATATCAGGCTGCGCGCGCGGCCTTCGATGCGGAGGCCGGCGCCTATTGGAGCCAGATCTCCGAGAAGCGGAAGACGCGGAACGCCAAGCGGCGCAGCGGGCAGCAGATCACGCTCGATGATTACGTTCTGGAGCATCCGCCGCTCTATGCCGGGCCGAAGAAGCCGGTGAACCCGGAGCCGGAGGAAACCCCGGACCGGCCGCCCAAGAAGCCCATCCCCGTGGTCGCCGATCTGCTGCGCGCGGCGCAGGAGCACTACCAGTTCACGCCGCAGCGCCCCTCCAGCGAGCTCGAGTTCAAGCGCGCCTATGCGCGCTACGCGCTGGCCTCGGGGCTGACGCGCGAGCAGGCGGTGCGGGTCTATTCGTTCGAGACCGGCGGCACCGGCAGTTACGACGTGCAGGCGGGCATCGAGCATGGCGGCAAGCGCGCGATCTCGACCGCGATGGGCTACAACCAGCTGCTCACCACCAACAGCGTGGAGCTGCTCGCCGAGCAGGGCCACGAATTCATTCGTGCGCTGTCCGAGAAGGTGGCGCGGAGCTCGGGGCCGGCGCGCCAGGCGCTCGAGCACAAGCTCGCCGTGCTCAAGAAGATGGTGGCGCATGCGAAGTCGGTGCCCGACACCTGGTCGGAGCACGAGAAGATCGGCAACACGACGCAGGGCTGGGCCATGCATGCCATGGTGCTGGACATCGACATCGGCCCGATGCTGCAGACCCACAAGCTGCTGACGTCGGTGCTGTTCGCCCGCGCCAAGGGCTTCACCCGCCCGCTGTCGGCGGCCGAGCTCGAGATGATGAATCTCACCGGCGACGGCACCGGCCTCGACATGGTGACGATGCCGCAGGCGATGCGCGAGCAGGTGCCGACCTCGAATTTCTTCCAGCGTGGCGGCTACGAGCGCAACCCGGTCGCGATCCGCCACAACACGGTGGCGAAGCTGCTGGCCGTGACGGACGAGCGCATGGACTTCAACAGCAGCAAAGCCGGCGCAAGAGAGCTGGCAGGGGCGTTTTAGGACACGGCGAGATGCCGTAGGGTGGGCAAAGCGCAGCGTGTCCAGCATTTCGATCAGAACGCGGTGCGAAATGGTGGGCACGGCGCTAATGCGCCTTTGCCCACCCTACGGCAGCTTCTTTGTGGCGAGAGCCGAACCCTACTGATCCGGCCCGAACTTGAACCTGCCGTCGCCCTCCAGATACGGGCCGGTGCGCATGTAGAGCTGGCCGTTGTGGCCGAGGAAGAACAGCGTGCCCCTGGGCACCTTCTTGGCGCCCTTCAAGAGCTCTCCGGCATTGCTGGTGCCCATCTTGTAGGAATAGGTCTTGCCGTCCTTGTCATAGGCGTAGCCGGTGTCGGGCTTGAGCTCCCAGGGCGTCGCTGCGGTTTGCGCCAATGCGGGCCCTGCCAATGCGCCGAGCACGGCTGCGATTGCAAATGTCTTGATTGAAAATGCCATTGAAAATGCCGTCATCCCATCCTCCCAAGGTCGGGACATTCCAGGCTTGAACAAATCACGAACGATGCGTCCCGGTCAATTTGCGAAAGCGCCGCAGCGCATCACGTCTTGCCCAGCAGTTTGTGATTTTCCCTTCGTCCCCTCGCGACTATGTTCCGCTTTCCGTCTAGAACGCAACTCGACAAAAATATTGGTGGGGGTGATTCGAATGAACCTTGTCGTTAAAGCCTGCTCGGCTGCCGCGCTGCTGCTTGCCGCGCTGGCGCCGGCCGCCCAAGCCGATGACTACCAGCTCAGCCACAACCAGCGGATTTCGTGCAGCCGCGGCCTTGCCCCGGGCAAGCTGAACACGGCGACCTGCAAGTCCTACACCTATCTCTTCAACACCAAGACGTCGGAATATTTCCGCTGCCAGGTCTCCCTGGCGCTGACCCGCGACAACAAGGAAGTCATCAACGTCCAGACCGACGGCGGCTGCACCAAGAAGCCGCGCATTTTCGAGACCGACGGCAAGTATGATTTCGACGCCACCGAGACCGAGCCGCCGAACACCAATTCGTTCTTCGGCCCCGGCGGCTATTCGGTCTGGGCCGCCGACGTCGGCGCGCAGAAGGTGCGCGGCTGCATCATCATCTCCTCCGGCCTCGGCTCCGACATCTCCAAATGCCTGGACATGACGTTCCAGTAGCATTGCTGCTGAGGGTGTGCTCGATCATCGCTTCATAGAAGTGTGCTCCCTCGCCCGCTTGCGGGAGAGGGTTGGGGAGAGGGTGTCTCCGCACCGGGACACTCCCCTAGAGGAGAAAACCCTCACCCGCGCCTTCGGCGCGACCTCTCCCGCAAGCGGGAGAGGTGACCAAGCAAGCCGCTCCGACTCGAACCTAAAGCGACTCCAGTCCCACAGCGCCACCTCGCCGCAGCAGGTTCCCGAAAAAATCAGCGGGAACGGCCCTTTGCCGCAGTCCTGTTTTGCCTTTTGGATGGGTTGACCCGCATCCCTCATCCGGCCAATTTCGCCGCCGGTTTGGGGAGAACAACAACTATGAAACGGACCATTTTCGGCGCGGCCGCGGCTCTTGCTCTGGCGGCCTCGGCACCTTGCGCGCAGGCGCAATCCTTCGTCAACGTGCTGACCGGCGGCACCTCGGGCGTCTATTATCCGCTCGGGGTCGCGATCGGAAAGATCTACGGCGACAAGATTCCCAACGTGAAGACGCAGGTGCAAGCCACCAAGGCGTCGGTCGAGAACCTGATCCTGTTGCAGCAGGGCCGCGGCGAGCTGGCGTTCACGCTGGGCGATTCGCTGAAGGCCGCCTGGGACGGCGAGGAGGAAGCGGGCTTCAAGACCAAGCTCGACAAGCTGCGCACGATCGGCGCGATCTATCCGAACTACATCCAGATCGTCGCGACCGCTGAATCCGGCATCAAGACGCTGGCCGACCTCAAGGGCAAGAGCCTGTCGGTCGGCGCGCCGAAGTCGGGCACCGAGCTGAACTCGCGCGCGATCCTGGCCGCTGCCGGCATGAGCTACAAGGATCTCGGCAAGGTCGAATATCTGCCCTTTGCCGAATCGGTCGATCTCATGAAGAATCGGCAGCTCAACGCCACGCTGCAATCGGCCGGGCTCGGCGTCGCCTCGCTGAAGGACCTCTCGACCTCGAGCCCGATCACCGTGGTGTCGGTGCCGAAGGAGACGGTCGACAAGATCGGCCCGCCCTTCGTCTCCGCGATCATTCCGGCCAACACCTATACCGGCCAGGACAAGGACGTGCCGACCGCGGCCGTGATCAATTATCTCGTCACGAGTTCCGCGGTGTCGGACGATCTCGCCTATCAAATGACAAAACTGATCTACGAGTCCCTGCCGGAATTGCAGAATGCGCATGCGGCCGGCAAGGAGATCAAGCTCGAGACGGCAGCCACCGGCAGCCCGGTTCCGCTGCACCCTGGCGCGATCCGCTATTACAAGGAAAAAGGGCTGATCAAGTAATCAGCTTCATCCGTCATTCCGGGTTCGGCTCTGACGAGCCGCCCCGGAATGACGGAGTGAGAGTGGATGCCCGGGGCATAGGCGAGCGGAAGCGACGCCGTCCTTCTATGCCCGGGCAGGACGATTTCAGGGCGCGGGGACATATCGATGTTACAGGCTGAGGGCACTCAAGAGCCCATCAAGGTCGAGTTCGACAATTTCGAGCACGGTTTTCCGGAAGGGTTCGGCCCGGGCTGGTGGGGCCAGCTCGCCTATTGGATCGGCATAGGGTTCGCGACTTTCCAGCTCTACGTCGCCGCGTTTAACTATCTGCCGAGCCAGGTGGTACGCGGCGTCCATGTCGGCTTCCTGCTCCTGCTCACCTTCGGCCTGATCGCCAACTTCACTGCGAAGAGCGATTTCGGCCGTGCGCTCGGCTGGGTGATCGGCGGCGCCGGCTTCTTCTGCGGTCTCTACCAATGGATCTTCTATGCCGACCTGATCGCGCGCGACGGCGATCCGACCAGGCTCGATCTCGCCGTCGGCACGCTGCTCGCGGTGCTGATCTTCGAGGGCACGCGGCGACTGATGGGCGCGGCGCTGCCGCTGATGTGCGGCGCGTGTCTCCTCTATTGGTTTTTCGGGCAGTACCTGCCGTCGCCGCTGAACCATCGCGGCTATGATTTCGACCAGATCGTCACGCATCTGTCGTTCGGCACCGAAGGCTTCTACGGCGTGCCAGTCTACGTCTCGGCGACCTACATCTTCCTGTTCATTCTGTTCGGCTCGTTCCTGGAGCGCGCCGGCATGATCCAGCTGTTCACCGATGTCTCGCTCGGCCTGTTCGGCCGCACCCGCGGCGGACCTGCCAAGGTCGCGGTGTTCGCCTCGGGCATGATGGGCACCATCTCCGGCTCGGGCGTCGCCAACGTCGTCACCGTCGGCCAGTTCACGATCCCCTTGATGATCAAGTTCGGCTACCGCCGCGCCTTCGCCGCCGGCGTCGAGGCTACGGCCTCGATGGGCGGACAGATCATGCCGCCGGTGATGGGTGCGGTCGCCTTCATCATGGCCGAGACGCTCGGCGTGCAATATTCGGAGATCGTGAAGGCGGCCGCTATCCCTGCGATCCTCTATTTCGCCTCCGCGTTCTGGATGGTGCATCTGGAAGCTGGCAAGCACGGCCTCGTCGGCATGAAGCGTTCGGAGATCCCGAGCGCCTGGAAGGCGCTGGTGACGCGCTGGTACCTCGTGCTGCCGCTCGCGGCGCTGGTCTACATGCTGTTCGAGGGTTTTACGCCACTCTATGCCGGCAGCATGGGCCTTGCGCTGACGGTGACGCTGATCCTCGGCACCGCCATCACGACGGGCGCCTCCTCGAACGTGATCCGCACCATCTTCTGGGTCGGGCTCGCGCTCGTCGTCGCGGCATTGTCGCGCGACGGCCTCCAGATCGTGCCGGTCGCGACCGTCGTGGTCGGGCTGATCGCGATCACGGCGTTCGTGCGCGGAGGCTTTGCGGCGTTGCGCGCCTGCCGCGATGCGCTCGCCGAGAGCGCGAAATCCGCCATCACCGTCGGCATGGCCTGCGCCATCGTCGGCGTCATCATCGGCATGATGTCGCAGACCGGCGTCGGCACCATCTTCGGCGGCTGGGTGATCGGTCTCGGCGAGAAGAGCCTGTTCCTGGCGCTGGTCATGACCATGCTGCTGTCGATCCTGCTCGGCACCGGCATCCCGACCATCCCGACCTACATCATCACCGCGGCGCTCGCAGCGCCCGCGCTGGCCAAACTCGGCGTGCCCTTGATCGCGAGCCACATGTTCGCATTCTATTACGGCATCATGGCCGACCTCTCACCGCCGGTGGCGCTCGCCGCGCTTGCGGCCGCGCCGATCGCCAAGGAGAACCCGGACAAGATCGGCTGGGAGGCGATGCGCATCGCGCTCGCCGGCTACGTCATTCCCTTCATCTTCGTCTATTCGCCGGCCTTGATGCTGCAGGCCGGCGATCCCATGGCGGCCAAGCTCGGCTTCTACGGCGCGGTGGCGTTGGCGAGCTTGAAGGCGCTGGTGGCGATCGGCCTGTTCGGCATGGTCGCGATCGGCTTCCTGTTCACGCGGCTGACGCTGATCGAGCGTCTGGTCGCGCTCGGCGGCGCACTCTGTCTGCTCGGCGAATTCCCGTTCAGCGACACCGCCGGCTTCGTGCTCGCCGCCGCGCTCGTGCTGTGGCAATGGCGGCAGCGTCCGCCTGCAACGGTCGAGGCGGTGTGAGTCTCTGTCTTGCGACGGCCGGCGGCGTGAAGGCGCTGGCGCTGTCCGCCTTCACGCTTGTCTGGACGCATTCGATCGCGAAGGTCGAATGGCAGGAAGACTGGCGCCTCACGCCCGCCGGCCTCGAGCTGGTGCAGGCCCGCGTCAAGGGCACCGGGCCCGGCATGGAGCCGCCGCCCGAGGCGCGGCTAGTCGATGGCTGGTTTCAATGGCGACCGCAGCGGGCGCCGATGCCGGAGGTGGTGCTCGGCAATTCCGGTGCGGCGGGGCAATGGCGATTGTGCCGCGGCGGGACGTGCCGGACGTTGTCGGAGATTGTCGGGCATGCCGTTGGTGCTAACGTCACAAGCATGAGCGTCTGCAAAGAACCGTAGCCCGGATTGCGCTGCGCTCCATCCAGGCTACAAGAACAACAAACAGGGAGACACGCGATGGATCGGCTCAAGGGCAAGGTTGCGATGGTGGTGGGGGCCGGCTCGATCGGACCCGGCTGGGGCAACGGCAAGGCGACCGCGGTGGCCTTTGCGCGCGAGGGCGCGCAGGTGTTTTGCGTCGATCGCAATGGTGCCGCGGCCGAGGAGACGGCGAAGATCATCACGGGCGAAGGCGGCAAGGCGACGGCATTCACGGCCGACGTGTCGCGCGCCAGCGAGATCGAGGCGATGGTCGCGGCGTGCCTGCAGGCCTATGGCCGCATCGACGTGCTCGACAACAATGTCGGCATCGCCGAGATGGGCAGCGTGGTCGAGGTGAGCGAGGACAGCTGGGACCGCGTCTTCAGCGTCAACCTCAAGAGCGCCTATCTCGCCATGAAGCACGTCATCCCGATCATGGTGAAGCAGGGCGGCGGCTCGATCATCAACATCTCCTCGATCGCCTCGATCCGCCACATGGGCATCTCCTACGTCACCTATGGGACCTCGAAGGCGGCGATGAACCAGATGACGCGCACCACGGCGATCGAGTTCGCGCGCCATCATGTCCGGGTCAACGCGATCCTGCCCGGCCTGATGAAGACGCCGATGGTCGAGCACTCCGCCGGCCTCGCCGCCAGCTACGCCAAGGGCGATGTCGAAGCGATGTGGCGCGCGCGCGACGCGCAGGTGCCGATGGGCCACATGGGCGATGCATGGGACGTCGCCAACGCCGCGCTGTTTTTGGCGTCGGACGACTCGAAATACGTGACCGGGATCGAGCTCGTTGTAGACGGCGGGATCACGTGCAAGGCGGGGGCTTGATACGCAGTTGTTAAACCCGTCATCCTGAGCCGCTCCTGGCGCGATGCGTTGCATCGCGCCAGGAGCCTCGAAGGATGAGCGGCCCCGCTGCTGCAGCCGGGCCATCGCCCTTCGAGGGCCGCTGAGAAGCGGCCACCTCAGGGTGACGGAAGTCGCATGGGCAGCCTACTGCGCCAGTGCAAGAATCCCGCCGGCGAATGCGTGCCACGCCGCCGTTTCGCTGACCGGCCAGTTCAGCACCTTCACCGCCAAAAGCGCGAGCGTGCCGGTGATGTAGACCGGATGCACGCGCCCTTCGGTGCGCCAGTCGCGCACCATGGCGACGACGAGCAGAAGGGAGGCGACGACAGCCGGCGCGATCGTCACGGGCACCGGCGGCGGGCCGGGCGGTCCGGGAGGCGCGAGGAAGGTCAGGAACCAGCGCGCGATCGCGGCGTCGAGGATCGAGACCGCCGCGAGCAGCATCAGGCGCTTGTGAACCTCGGGCCTGCGCGTGTTCACGATCGCCAGCACGAACACCACGGCGAAGAACGCGATTCCGCTCATCGGCACGATCGAGAAGGCGATGCCGGCGTCCTTCTGCCCGAGCGCGGCGGAATGCTGCATCACGTGGACCGAGGCGAGGAAACCGAAAATCGTCATCGCGGTCGCGAGCGATACGCCGGCAATGCCGAGCGAGCGGTGGTTGACCACGCGGCCGGAGGCCGCGAGCCAGGTCTGGAGCACGAAATACAGCGACCAGGTGAAGAACAAGAGTCCATGAAAATGAATCACCGGGCTTGCGGAGAATGTCCGGTGAGCGAGCGGCACCCAATAGGTCGGTGCGAAGCCGAGAAAGGCGGTGGCGGCGCAGGCCAGCGCCATGTGGAAATAAAAGTATCGTGCGGGCGACGCATCACGCGCGCGTACACGACGATCGTCGATCAAGGTCGTCATCAGGAGTGAGTCTGGGAAAGCGGGGTCCGGTTCAAACTCCGGGACGCTGTGTGTGACGAGGCGCACGTTGCTGAACGCACCAAACTCGCCGTCGTGCCGGATCTGCGCGTCCCTGGGGCGCGCTCGTCCGGGACGCCCCCGAGTTTGTGTCGCGGAGCTGCCTCATCCGCCCGCGCTCAACTCTGCGCGATCGAGCTCCTCCTCGAGCCGGTGAAACGCGTCGTCGCCGATCACCTCGGTGGCGCGCAGATCGAAGATCGCCTTGCGCGCGGCCTCGATGGCGCGGCGGCGGAGGGGATCGGCGGGAAGTTCGCCGTTGCTGATGCCGCCGTTCGGATCGGTCTCGGTCTGCATCAGGATGGCGCGATATTCGAGCCGCAGGATTTCCGCCTCCTCCGACGGATCGCTCTCGATCGCATCGAGCGCAGCGCGATAGGCGACCGCGCGGCCGCGGGCGACCTCGATACCGACGGGATCGTCGTCCTTGAGGTTGAAAGCGAGGATCAGCGGCCGCAGCGTCAGGCCCTGGATCACCAGCGAGCCCAGCACCACCGCAAAGGCGATGAAGACAATGAAGTCGCGATAGGGAAAGTTTTCCGGCAGGGCAAAGGCGGTGGCGAGCGTGACGAGACCGCGCATGCCGCACCAGGAGATGATGAGCCCGCCCTTGGGCGAGGCCATCTGCTTCGGATCCTTAGGGCGATAGAGTCCCTGCGCGATCAGCACCCGGAGACTTGTGCGATAGAACGTCACCCAGAACAGGCGCACCAGGATCACCGTGAGCAGGATCCAGGCGGCGGCCACGCAATATTCCCAGCGCACGTCCGCGTCCAGCCGAGTCCAGATCGGCCGCATCTGCATGCCGATCAGCATGAAGGCGAGCACGTTGAGCACGAACACGGTCGTGTCCCACACGGCATAGGACGGCACCCGCAGCCGCGCCGGGATGCGTGCCGGCGCGGTCCGTGCGACCGTGATGGCATAGACCACGATCGTGAGGATGCCGGAGAGGCCGAGATGCTCGGCGGCGATCCACACTAGGAAAGTGGTGGCGAACTGCACGATGATGGCGCTCGGCGCCTCCGTCACCCGCTCCATGAACAGCGGAATGATGCGGCCTGCGGCCAGACCCGCGATGACGCTGCCGACCAGCGCCAGCGCCATGGTCGGCGCGACCTGACTCCAGGTCAGATGCTCTGTGGCGACCGCGCCGACGGCGATGCGATAGATCAGCAGCGCGCTGGCGTCGTTGAGCAGGCTTTCGCCTTCCAGCACCTTGACCATGCGATGGGGCAGCTTGACCTGGCTCAGGATCGCGACCGCGGCGGCCGCATCCGGCGGCGCCACGATGGCGCCGAGCGCGACCGCGGCGGCCCAGGGCATGTCGGGCATCAGCCGGTGCGCGACATAGGCGACGCCCGCCGTGGTCAAGCCGACCGCGGCGACGACCAGAGTCGAGACCGGAACCCAGTTGTTGCGAAGGTCGCGCAACGACGTGTCGAAAGCGGCATCGAGTAGGACCGGTGCGACAAAAAGCGCCAAGGCCAGGTCCGGCTCCAGCGCCCAGGACGGGCTCGACGGCACGAAGGCGATCAGCGCTCCGCCGATGGCGAGAAAGGTCGGGTAGGGCACCTTGATCCGCCGCGCCAGCGCCGATAAGCCAACGGCGCCGAGCAGCAGCGCGATGATCCATTCGAATGTCGACACGATGATCCCCGAAGCCGATCTGAGCGGTGCCACAAGCTAGCACCAATCCTGCCGTATGATGGATAGTACGGCTTCAAGGCAAGACCTCTTCAAGACAACATCTTAAGAGGATGGACGGCAAGGTTTCGACCGCAACGAGCATGCGTTTTCTCATCCACCTGTTCGGCGCCGGGCTGCTCTGCGCACTCTCGCTCGCCCCGGCCGATGCCGCGACCGGCGGCGAGCCGGTGGCCGTGACGCCGGTCGATGTCGCGCCCTGCCTCGCGGCGGCCGCAGCCGACGACATGGACAAGGCGGCCACGGTCTGCGACGCCGTGATCGACAACGAGAAGACGGTGAAGGGCGACCTGATCAAGGCGCTGATCGCGCGCGGCGCGCTCTATGCGCGGCACGATCAGGTCGACCGCGCCATCGCCGACGACAGCCGCGCTCTTCTGCTCGACCCCGGCCTTGCGGACATCTTGAACGCGCGTGGCGAGCTCTGGCTGAAGAAGGGCGACAAGCCGAAGGCGGTGCAGGATTTCGGCGCAGCGCTCAGGATCGATCCGAATCACGAGAAGGCCAAGGCCAATCACAAGGCGATGGCACGCGAGATCGAGCGGATCGGCGCGCAGATGGCGGTCGCCGGCAAGCCCAGCTTCAATTGCGCGCGAGCGCGTCTGGCGGTGGAAAGGGCGATCTGCGGCAATCGCGAGCTCGCCGATCTCGATCGCGAGGTCTTTGCCTCCAATGCCCGTGCGATCCGTGAAGCGCGCAATACGGCCGAGGCCAAGGCGCTCCAGCGTGAGCAGGACGCGTTCATCGCGCGCCGCAATGCCGATTTCGGCCGGCCGGGGTACGACCTGAAGAAGGCGATGCAGGAGCGCTTGCAGCGGCTGAACGGGGTGGATGGGTATTGAGTCCTTCGCCTCTCCCCGCGTGCGGGGCGAGGGAGAGCCGGCACTGGCCGTCCCTGCCAGGCCCGGTTTGAACCCATCCCTTGCCAGCTGCGACAACGGTGAGAACCCGACGTCACGGAGCCCTATGTCATGTGCGGCACTCAAGCCTCCGCGCTAACGCTTTCGCCTGCCAAGATCTCGCTTCGCGCCCTTTTTCTCGGCGCGGCAATCAGTTTCGCTCTCGCCGCCCCCGCCGCGGCGAGCACCGAGTGCGTGCTGGGGAGCAAGGCTGACCCGGCCGAGCTGATTCCGGCATGCAGCGCCATCATCGACCAGACCGCCAATCCGGCCGCCGAACGCAGCGCGGCGCTCGTTGCGCGCGCGGACGCCAATGCACGGACCTCCGGAGGCCAGTCCCAGGCGCTGCGGGATCTGGACCGCGCCATCGCGCTCGACGGCAAGAACGCGAAGGCCTGGCGCGTGCGCGGCGACCTCCTGCGCGAGGCCGGCGGCGACCTCAACCGCGCCGCGGCGGATCTGACCAAGGCGATCGAGCTCGACCCTCGGGATGCCGAAGCTTACGAGCTGCGCGGCGTCGTCTACACCAATCAGCGCCGGCTCGACCGCGCGCTCGCCGATTACGACCAGGCGATCAAGCTGAAGCCGGACGATGCGCAAGCCTGGTCCGACCGCGGCGTGGCCTATTATCTCGGCGGCGACAACGAGAAGGCGATCAGGAATTTCGACGAGGCGCTGCGGCTCGATCCAAACCGCGCGCGCACCTACACCAATCGCGGCGCGGCCTACAAGAAGCTCGGCCAGCTCGACAAGGCGGTCGCCGACGACGGCGAGGCGATCAGGCTCGATCCGAAGGTGCCGGAATATTACGACAACCGCGGCCTGACTTATGCTGCGATGGGCGAGTACGACAAGGCGATCGCCGATTACGACCAGGCGATACGACGGGAGCAGCGCGCCAATTTCCTGACCAACCGCGGCGATTCATACCAGTTCAAGGGCGAGCTCGGGGCCGCGCTGAGCGACTACGAGGCTGCGCTCAAGCTCGATCCGAATTTCGCGAAGACCTACAACAACCGCGCCGTGCTCTACAAGAAGATGGGCGAGCGGAAGAAGGCGCTGGCCGATTATGAGACGGCGCTGAAGCTGGATCCCGGCAACGAGAATGCGGCGAACGGCCGCCGGGTCATGATCGCCGAGATCGCGAAGTTCGGCGCCGAGCCCCCGCGTGCCCTGAATGCAGAGGCGGGCAACGGCCCGTCCTTCGATTGCGCCACTGCCAAGCGCGAGGTCGAGAAGGTGATCTGCGCCGATGCTCAGCTCGGCGTGCTCGATCGCCAGATTGCCGAGACCTATGAACGCGTGCTGAGGGCTTCCAAAGGACGTTCCGCCAGCGACCTGCGCAAGACCCAGCGCGAGTTCCTCACCACGCGCAATGCAAGCTTCCGCCGCCCCGGCTACGATCTGAAGAAGATCATGCAGGACCGCTTGCAGCGGCTGAACGCGATGGAGAGCTGAAAGCCCGTTCTTCGCCCTTGCCCTGCAAGAGCGGGGACAGGGAGAAGACGCGTTCTTTTCGGCTTGAACCGCGGTCCGTTCCCGGGAAAATACCCGTCAAACAAGGCCGGCATTGATCCTGGTCATGGCGGGACGCTCGTCCTGTCGTCAGGTCAGGGCCAGGCGAACAAAGGGAACGGGAGCGCGGGCATGAACGTCCAGGGCAAAAGCAGCTATCACGAGGTCCACGCGCGTTCGCTGGCGGATCCGGAAGGGTTCTGGGCCGAGGCAGCCAAGGACATCGACTGGATCGAGCCTGCGAAACGGATCTTCGATCCCTCGCAAGGAACCTACGGCCGCTGGTTTGCGGGCGGCGTCGTCAACACCTGCTACAACGCCCTCGACCGCCACGTCGAACGCGGACGTGCCGACCAGGTCGCGCTGATCCATGATTCGCCGCTGACGGGTTCGGTCACCAAGCTCACCTATGCCGAACTGCTGAACGAGGTCCAGGCGCTCGCCGCAATCATGCAGGATTTCGGCGTCGCCAAGGGCGACCGCGTCATCCTCTATATACCGATGGTGCCGGAGGCGGTGGTCGCGATGCTCGCCTGCGCGCGGCTCGGTGCGGTGCACTCGGTGGTGTTCGGCGGCTTTGCCGCGAAGGAGCTTGCCACCCGCATCGACGATGCGCAGCCCAAGCTGATCCTGTCCGCCAGCTGCGGCATCGAGCCCGGCCGCATCGTGCAGTACAAGCCGCTGCTCGACGAGGCGATCAGGCTCGCCGGCAGCAAGCCGAAGGCCTGCATCGTGTTGCAACGCCCGCAGCTCACCTGCGAGATGACGCCGAGCCGCGATTACGACTGGGCCAGCCTGCGCCGCAAGGCGCTGAACGACGGCAAGCGCGCCGCTTGCGTGCCTGTCGCCGCGACCGATCCGCTCTACATCCTCTACACGTCGGGCACGACCGGCGTGCCGAAGGGTGTCGTGCGCGACAATGGCGGGCATCTCGTCGCGGTGAAATGGTCGATGTTCAACCTCTATGGCGTCAAGCCGGGCGAGGTCTGGTGGTGCGGCTCCGACATCGGCTGGGTGGTCGGCCACAGCTACATCGTCTACGGCCCGCTGCTGCACGGCGCGACCACGATCATGTACGAGGGCAAGCCGGTCGGCACGCCCGACGCCGGCGCGTTCTGGCGCGTGATCTCAGAGCACAAGGCGGTCGCCTTCTTCACCGCTCCGACGGCCTTCCGCGCCATCCGCAAGGACGACCCGGAAGGAAAATTCATCCGGCAGTACGATCTCTCGAAATTCCGCACGCTGTTCCTCGCCGGCGAGCGTGCCGATCCGCCGACCGTGGAATGGGCGGAGCAGCAGCTGAAGGTGCCTGTCATCGACCATTGGTGGCAGACCGAGACCGGCTGGTGCATCGCCGGCAATCCGGTCGGCCTCGGCATGCTGCCGGTGAAGCACGGCTCGCCGACGGTGCCGATGCCGGGCTACCAGATCGATGTCGTCGATGAAGCGGCAAAGCCGGTCGGCCCCAACACCATGGGCTCGATCGTCATCAAGCTGCCGATGCCGCCGGGCTGCCTGCCGACGCTGTGGAATCAGGACGCGCGCTTCAAGGAAGCCTACTTGAGCGAATTCCCCGGCTATTACAAAACCTCCGATGCCGGCTACAAGGACGAGGACGGCTATGTCTTCGTGATGGGCCGCACCGACGACATCATCAACGTCGCCGGCCATCGTCTCTCCACCGGCGGCATGGAGGAGATCCTGGCCTCGCATCCCGATGTCGCCGAATGCGCCGTGCTCGGCGTCAAGGACGCAATCAAGGGCGAGGTGCCCTGCGGTTTCCTGGTGCTGAAGGCGGGCGTGAAGCGGCCGCCGGCCGAGATCGAGAAGGAGATCATCGCGCTGGTGCGCGACAAGCTCGGCCCGGTCGCCGCGTTCAAGCTCGCCATCACCGTCGGCCGCCTGCCCAAGACGCGCTCCGGAAAGATCCTGCGCGGGACCATCAAGAAGATCGCCGATGGCGAATCCTGGACCATGCCGGCGACGATCGAGGATCCCAAGGCGCTCGACGAGATCGGCGAGGCGCTGAAGGGAAGGGTGTGAGGTGAAGGGTCTTCCCGGGGGCTGGAAGGGCGTTGCTTCGCCACCGTCGACCGTCATCGCCCGCGCAGGCGGGCGATCCATTACACCGCGGCGCCAATTGCGTGACCAATGACCGCCGCGGCGTACTGGATTCCCCGCCTGCGCGGGGAATGACAGCGAGCGTGGAACGGTGTCCAGGGACTTACAATCTCCTCATTCCGCGCTAAACAGGGTCGGTCAACAAGGGACCCTCGATGCCACTTGCCGCCGCGCCACGCCTGCTGACCGCCTTAGCTCTCGCCATCGCTCTCTCCGCCTGCTCGGCGCGCTACCAGAATCCGGTGGCGATGGGCGGCGATGATGACGACGCGGTGTGCCAGAGCCGCGGCTACGCCCAGGGCTCGCCGGAATACGTGGCCTGCCGCAAGGATCGCGACGTTCAGCGCAACGCCGCCACCGCGCGCGCCGATCGCCGCCAGCGCGATCTCGGCGAGTACATGTTGAACAATCCACAGCGGCCGTAGGCGCAGCTCGGTCCGTAGCCGGATGCATTGCTGACGAAACAAAAACGCGGCAGGTTTTCCTGCCGCGTTTTGCTTTGTGTTCGATCGCGAACGAAGAGCGGAGTCTTACTCCTCCTCTTGGTCCTGCTTCTTTCCGCCGAGCGTCTTCAGCTTGGCGAACACGGCGTCGACGTTGAGGTCGTCGCTCGATCGCTCGGCAGGCTCGAACTCGTCTTTCTTGGTGGTCTCGGACGCCGGCAGCAGGGTGGCGCCGCCATAGGCTGCGTCGATCGGCTTTTCCTTCGCCGCGCGCTGCACCTCGAAATCGAGCTCGATCTGCGAGCACAGGCCGAGGGTGACCGGGTCGATCGGGGTCAGCGACGAGGTGTTCCAGTGGGTACGGTCGCGCACGCTGGCGATCGTGCTCTTGGTGGTGCCGACCAGGCGCATGATCTGGGCGTCCTTGAGCTCCGGATGGTTGCGCAGCAGCCAGAGGATGGCGCTCGGGCGCTCATGGCGGCGCGAGACCGGGGTGTAGCGCGGGCCCTTGCGCTTGGGCTGGGGCGGCAGCACCACCTTGCTCTCCTGGAGGCGGAGCCGGTAGTCCGGGTTCTTCTCGCCCTTCTCGATCTCCTCGCGGGTCAGCTGGCCGTTGGAGAGGGGATCCATGCCCTTGATGCCCTGGGCGGCGTCGCCGTCGGCGATGGCGCGCACCTCGAGGGGATGCATCTTGGTGAAATCGGCGACCTGGTCGAAGGTCAGCGCGGTGTTGTCGAGCAGCCAAACGGCGGTCGCCTTGGGCATCAGAGGTGCGTTGCTCATGGCAAATCTCCTTTGTGCTTCGCCCACCCCTCTGGAGGCGAAACCGGTGGTCATCAGCGATGACAGGGAATTCGCGCTATATAAGCCCGGAGGGGGTAGCCATGCAATGGTTCTGCTATAGATAGTGCCTTGACACCGCCCGAAAGGGGGCCCAATTCCCTTTGAACCGCTGTAGGGTTCAAGCCGACAGTTTTAAGCCTAATTCCCAATCCATCGACCGCCCCCGCCAGAAGGCGAAACGGGTGATTCGGTCCCGAGATCGCTCAATGTCAGCCAAACCAGACCTCAAGATCGTGCTTTGTTCTCCCCGCGGCTTTTGTGCCGGGGTGGTCCGGGCGATCGACACCGTGGAACGGGCGCTCGATAAATACGGTGCCCCCGTCTATGTTCGCCACGAGATTGTGCACAACAAGTACGTCGTCGATGGGTTGAAGAAGAAGGGCGCCATCTTCGTCGAGGAGCTCGCCGAAATCCCCGAAAACACCACCGCCCCGGTGGTGTTCTCGGCCCATGGCGTGCCGAAGTCGGTTCCGGCCGACGCCCAGTCCCGCAACCTGTTCTCGCTGGATGCAACCTGCCCGCTCGTGACCAAGGTGCATCGCGAGGCCGCGATCCACTTCAAGCGCGGCCGCGAGATCTTCCTGATCGGCCATTCCCACCATCCCGAGGTGGTCGGCACGCTCGGCCAGCTGCCGCCCGGCGCCGTGACCCTGATCGAGACCGCCGAGGATGCCAAGACCATCACGCCGAAGGATCCCAACAACCTCGCCTTCGTGACCCAGACCACGCTGTCGATCGACGACACCGCGGAGATCGTCGCACTCCTCAAGGAGCGCTTCCCGAACATCAACGGGCCGCACAAGGAAGACATCTGCTACGCCACCACCAACCGCCAGCTCGCGGTGAAGAAGGTGGCGCCGGTGGTGGACGCGCTCATCGTCGTCGGTGCCCCCAATTCGTCGAACTCGCAGCGCCTGCGCGAGGTTGCCGAGCGCGAGGGCTGCAAGATCGCGGTGCTGGCGCAGCGCGCCGCCGACCTCGACTGGGGCAGGTTCGGCAACATCAAGAGTCTCGGCATCACGGCGGGCGCGTCCGCGCCGGAGGTGATCGTCGAGGAGATCATGGACGCCTTCGCCGAGCGCTACACGCTGCACGTGGAGACGGTCTCGGCCGCGGAGGAGAACGAGTTCTTCCCGCTGCCGCGTCAGGTGCGCCCCGAAGCTGCCGCCGAGTAGACCTTTATGGCGGTCTACACCGACGTCGCCGCCGACGAGCTTGCGGATTTCCTGAAGCAATACGATCTCGGCGAATTGCTCTCCTACAAGGGCATCGCCGAGGGCGTCGAAAACTCCAACTTCCTGCTGCACACGAGCAAAGGCTCGTTCATCCTCACGCTCTACGAAAAGCGCGTGGCGAAGAACGATCTGCCGTTCTTCCTCGGACTGATGACGCACCTCGCCGAGCACGGCGTCAATTGTCCGCTGCCCGTGCGGGGACGCGACGGCGAGACGTTGCGCGAGCTCGCAGGCCGGCCCGCCGCGATCATCACCTTTCTCGAAGGCGTCTGGCCGCGCAAGCCGAACGCGACCCATTGCGCCGGGGTCGGCGAGGGGCTGGCCCGGATGCATCTGGCCGGCGCCAATTTCGCGGTTCGGCGCGCCAATGCGCTGTCGGTCGCGGGCTGGCGGCCGCTGTTCGATGCGGCTTCGAACCGTGCCGACGAGGTGCAGCCGGGGCTGCGCGCCTTCCTCGCCGCCGAGCTCGAGCATCTCTCGAGCGGGATCTGGCCGAGCAACCTGCCCGAAGGCGTGATCCATGCCGACCTCTTCAACGACAACGTCTTCTTCCTCGGCGACAAGCTCTCGGGGATCATCGACTTCACCTTCGCCTGCTACGACATGCTGGCCTATGACGTCGCGATCTGCCTCAACGCCTGGTGCTTCGAGCCGGATCATTCCTTCAACGTCACCAAGGCGCGCGCCTTCCTCAACGCCTATGGCCGCGTGCGCCAGCTGAGCGAAGCCGAAGAGGCCGCGCTGCCGCTGTTGGCGCGCGGCGCCGCCATCCGCTTCCTGCTGACGCGGCTGGTCGACTGGCTCAACGTGCCGCCGGGCGCGCTGGTCAAGCCGAAGGACCCGCTGGAATATGTTCGCAAGCTGCGCTTCCACCAGAGTGTTACGAGCGTGCGCGACTACGGGCTGACGCCGTCGGGGCTGGTGGCGTGAGCGAGCTTCCCAATGTCACGATCTATACCGACGGCGCTTGCTCGGGAAATCCCGGGCCGGGCGGCTGGGGCGCGATCCTGAAGTTCGGCGACAAGGAGAAGGAGCTGAACGGCGGCCAGCCGCACACCACCAACAACCAGATGGAATTGATGGCGGCGATCTCGGCGCTCGAAGCGTTGAAGAGGCCGTGCACGGTCGATCTCTATACCGACAGCCAGTATGTCCGGCAGGGCATCACCGGCTGGATCTTCGGCTGGAAGCGCAACGGCTGGCGCACCGCCGACAAGAAGCCGGTGAAGAACGTCGAGCTATGGCAACGCCTCGACGCCGCGCTGAAGCAGCACGAAGTCCGCTGGCATTGGGTCAAGGGCCACGCTGGCCACCCCGAGAACGAGCGCGCCGATCAGCTCGCTCGCGACGGTATCGCCATGGCGCGGTTGCAGCAGCGGGTGAGGGAGTAGGGGGCTGTCGTCGCCTCATTCTCAACTGTCATCGCCCGGCTTGACCGGGCGATCCAGTACTCCGAGACGCTTGTATCAGCCGAGAGGCTTCGGCGTACTGGATGCCCCGCTTTCGCGGGGCATGACAGTTTCATATGTGGCTAGGAGCTAGGCTCACAGCTGCCCGAGCAGCGTATCGCCGCCCGACACCTCGACTTTGCCGGGCATTGCCTCGAGGTTCAGCTTCTTGACCACGCCGTCCTCGATCAGCATCGAATAGCGCTTGGAGCGGATGCCGAGGCCGTTGGCGGAGGCGTCCAGCTCCATGCCGATCGCCTTGGTGAAGTCGGCATTGCCGTCGGCGAGGAAGATCGCCTCGTCGCGCTGGTCGGTGTCGCGCTTCCAGGCGTTCATGACGAAGGCGTCGTTGACCGAGACGATGGCGATGGTGTCGACGCCCTTGTCCTTCATGGCATAGGCGTTGAGGAAGATGCTCGGCAGATGCATCTTGTGGCAGGTGCCGGTATAGGCGCCGGGCACCGCGAACAGCGCCACCTTCTTGCCCTTGAAGACGTCGTCGGTGGTCTTCACCTGCGGGCCTTCCGCCGTCATCACGCGGAATTTCGCCTCGGGCAGCTTGTCGCCAATCTGGATCGCCATCGTCGTTTCTCCATGGAAATGGGCCGGGGGCTGTTCTAGAGCATTTTACCGCCGGAGGGAAACGGCTTCACCGCGCTGTGATGAGGCGACGGTCGCAATTTTCTCGTCATTGCGAGGAGCTCTTGCGACGAAGCAATCCAGACTGTCTCTGCGGAAATAACTCTGGATTGCTTCCGCCTTCGCCAAAGGCTTCGGCGGACAAGTCGCTACGCTCGCAATGACGATGGGGCGCTGGGCGCGCCCCATCAAGCCGAGAGGCGCGCCTTTAAGCCGCTTCCGCCTTCTTCTCGTCGCGGAGCTGCCGGCGCAGGATCTTGCCGACATTGGTCTTCGGCAGGTCGTTGCGGAATTCGATGTGCTTGGGCACCTTGTAGCCGGTGAGCTGCTCGTGACAGAACTTGATCACGGCTTCGGCGGTGAGGTTCGGGTCCTTCTTCACGACGAAGGCCTTCACCGCTTCGCCGGACTTGGAATCGGGGATGCCGATCACGGCGCATTCGAGCACGCCCGGATGGCTCGCGATCACTTCCTCGATCTCGTTCGGATAGACGTTGAAGCCCGAGACCAGGATCATGTCCTTCTTGCGGTCGACGATCTTGGTGTAGCCCTTCTCGTCCAGCACGCCGATGTCGCCGGTGCGGAAAAAGCCGTCCGCGGTCATCACCTTGGCGGTCTCCTCCGGCCTGTTCCAGTAGCCGGACATCACCTGCGGGCCCTTGGCGCAGATCTCGCCGGCCTGGCCGAGCGGGACTTCGTTGCCGTCATCGTCGCGGATCGAGATGTAGGTCGAGGGCACCGGGATGCCGATCGTCCCGGTGAACTCGGTTGCCGTCGCCGGGTTGCAGGTCAGCGTCGGCGAGGTCTCCGACAGGCCGTAGCCTTCGGCGATGAAGCAGCCGGTGATCGCCTTCCATTGGTCGGCCACGGGGCGCTGCACCGCCATGCCGCCGCCGTTGGAGATCTTCAGCTTGGAGAAGTCGAGCTTCTTGAAGTCGGGATGGTGCATCAAGCCGTTGTAGAGCGTGTTCACGGCCGGGAAGCTGTTGACCTGGTATTTCGCCAGCTCCTTGACGAAGCCGGGGATGTCGCGCGGGTTCGGGATCAGCAGGTTGCAGCCGCCGGCGCGCACCGCAAGCAGATAACAGGCCGTCAGCGCGAAGATGTGATAGAGCGGCAGCGCGCAGACGATCATGAGCTGCTCGACATGCGGCGGCGCATTGAGCGCCGGCTGCAGCCAGGCGTCGTTCTGCAGGACGTTCGCGACGATGTTGCGATGAAGCAGCGTGGCGCCCTTGGAGACGCCGGTGGTGCCGCCGGTATATTGCAGGAAGGCGACGTCACCCGGCGACAGCTTCGGCTTGTTGAACGTCATGCCGCGGCCGGCGGATAGCGCGTCGTTGAAGGAGACCGAGCCTGGCAGCGACCAGGCCGGGACCATCTTCTTGACCCGGCGGACGACGAGGTTGACGATCACGCCCTTGAAGCCGAGCAGGTCGCCCATGCTGGCGACGATGACGTGCTTCACCTGCGTTCTCGCGATCACCTGCTCGACGGTGTGAGCGAAGTTCTCCAACACGATGATGGCTTCGGCGCCGGAATCCTTGAGCTGGTGCTCGAGCTCGCGCGGGGTATAGAGCGGGTTGACGTTGACCACCGCGAAACCGGCGCGCAGCACGGCGGCGGTTGCGACCGGATATTGCAGCACGTTCGGCATCATGATGGCGACACGCGCGCCGCGCTGCAGCCCGCGGCCTTGCAAGTACGCGGCGAGCGCGACCGACATCTGGTCGAGGTCGCGATAGCTGATCGACTTGTCCATGCAGATGAACGCCTTGCGGTCGGCGAACTTGGTGAAGCTCTCCTCCAGCAGGTCGACCAGCGATGCGTATTGCGTCGGCTCGATATCGGCGGGCACGCCGGGCGGATATTGCTTGAGCCAGATGCGCTCCATGGAAGACTCCCCTCATTGACCAGGGCCCGTTGTCCTCGGGCTTGCCTCGTTGCCGCCAGTATCCAGCTTGCCGGAACGGGTGGCAAGCCATCGTGGCTTAGGGCAAAGGTCGGGGTGTCGCTACTGGAATCGTCGCAAAACCGCGCTGCCGCAGGTGCGAAGCGCGGGCTGGCTCAATCCGGGAGGCGTTAACTGTTGTTCGCCGGCTTGGCGGCAGCGGCCGGCTTCGCAGCCTTGGGCTTGGCGGGCTTGGCGGCCTGATCGCCGCTTGCAGGCCTCTCGGCAGGTTTGGCCGCATCGGGCTTGGCCGCAGCATGCTTGGCGCCGGCCGGCTTGGCAGCGGCCGGTTTGGCTGCGGTTTTGCCGTCGCCCCTGCCGTCAGCCTGCTTGGCGTCGGGCTTCGCCGCCGCGGTCTTCGTACCGGCGTCCTTGTTGCTGTCTTTGGGCTTGTCGGCGGCATCCGGCTTCTTGGCGACGCGCGACTTCTTGCCACGCGGCTTGGACGCGGCCTGCTGGTCGGCATCGGCCGCGACCGCGGCGATCAGGGCCGTGCCGGTGCGGGTCGGGCCGGTATAGACCTGCACGGGCTCTGTGGCCGCGGGGGCCGAGGCCATCAGCTCGGAAGCCTTCATCAGCGGCGGCTGCAGGCCGGCCGTGAAGAAGGTGAACTGGGCGGCGCCGCCGGTGGCGGAGGCGGATCCGGTCGCGCCGCCATTGGCCGCAATCAGCGCATCGTCGTCGTCGCTGGCCGGCCGCTTGCGGTTGGGTCCGCACATCTCGTCGCGCAGGTTCGGCGGCGTGGCATCGACCGGCACGAGATTGTCGACGGTGCCGAGCGAGGGGCGCAGCCAGGTGAGGTTGTCCTGAGCGAAGCCGCGCTCCAGCAGCTGCGCCGCCTTCACCGCGCGCGCCGTGCCGGAATTGGCGCCGAGCACCACCGCGATCAGCCGGCGGCCGTTGCGCGTGGCCGAGGCGACAAGGTTGTAGCCGGAGGCGCAGATGAAGCCGGTCTTGAACCCATCGGCGCCGGGATAGCGGCCGATCAGCTTGTTGAAATTGCCGGTGACGCGCTTGCCGAAGCGGATCGCCGGGATGTGCACGAAGTACTCGTATTCCGGCAGGTCGCGCAGGAACGAGCGCGCCAGAATGCCGAGGTCGCGCGCCGAGGTGACCTGGCCTTCGGCGGGCAGGCCGTTCGGATTGACGTAGCTCGTCTGCGTCATGCCGAGCTTCCTCGCGGTGTCGTTCATCACCGCGGAGAAGCCGTCGACCGAGCCGCCGACGCCTTCGGCGAGCACCACGGCCATGTCGTTCGCCGACTTGACCATCATCATCTTCAGCGCGTTGTCGACGGTGACCTGCGTTCCCGGGCGGAACCCCATCTTCGAGGGCGATTGCGAGGCCGCGGTCGGCGACACCGTGAGCAGCGTGTCGAGCGTCAGCCTGCCGTCCTTGACCGCCTTCAGCGTCACATAGGCTGTCATGATCTTGGTGACGGAGGCCGGATACCAGGGAATGGTCGCGTTTTCGGCCTGCAACACCTTGCCGCTGTCGGCCTCGATCAGCAGGAGCGCTTCGGCGTCCGCCGCGCGCGGTGCGAGCAACGCGGCACAGGCGAGGGTCGCAGCGACCAGGTTGAACAGGGATTTGCGAAGCAGCGGGCGAAGGGCGTGCACTATCCGATTCCGGTCCTTGGAGATCCGCGCCCGAGAGGGTCGGTTCTCGTGATCTGATTGTCGGTTCTGAAATCCAGCGCCGCCGCTTGCGGCGTCGCAAACCTATACCGGCTGGTGCGTCGAGAATAGGGGCTTCGGGCGGGTATTCCGCAACGAAGTAGGCCGAATTTCGACGGTCCTCTCGGGACTTGCTAGGGGGATTTGGCAGCTGTCGCGGCAGCCTCGGCGGCCGTCACGCTGGCCCGTGCGTTCTCCTGCACCATGAACTGGGCCTTGGCCATCTCGGCAAAATGGCCGCCTTTGGCCACGAGTTCATCGAAAGTTCCGGTTTCGATCACGCGTCCATTCTCGAACACCAGGATCCGGGTGGCGTTGCGGATGGTGGAGAGGCGATGGGCGATCACGAAGGTGGTGCGGCCCCTCATCACTTCGTCGAGAGCGGCATTCACCTTCACCTCGGTGACGGCGTCGAGCGCGGAGGTCGCCTCGTCCAGGATCAGGATCGGCGGGTCCTTCAGCAGGGCGCGGGCGATCGACAGCCGCTGCCGTTCGCCGCCGGAGAGCATGCGGCCGCGCTCGCCGGCATTGGTCTCGAAACCGCCGCTGCGCTCGATGAATTCCAGCGCCTGCGCGCGCTCCGCCGCCTTGCGCATCTCGGCCTCGGTCGCATCCGGCTTGCCGACGCGCAGATTCTCCGCGATCGAGCGGTTGAACAGCAGTGCTTCCTGGAACACCACGCCGATGTTCCGCCGCAGCGAGGTCAGCGTGACGCCGCGCACGTCCATGCCGTCGATCTTGATGACGCCGGATTGCGGATCGAAGGCGCGATGCAGGAGCGCAATCGCGGTCGACTTGCCGGCGCCAGTTGGGCCGACCAGGGCAATGGTTTGGCCCGGCAGCGCGGTGAAGGTGAGGTCCTCGATCGCCGGCCGCTTGCCGTCATAGGAGAACGTGACGTCGTTGAACTCGACGAGGCCCGACAGCCTGCCGGCATCGATTGCGTCGGGCCGGTCGTGCACCGCGGGCACGGCGTCGAGCACATTGAAGAACTCGCGCAGGCGCGGGGCTTCCATGAACACGCTGTTGATGAAGCTCACCACCTGCTCGAGCTTCTGGATCAGCAGCGTCGCGAAGCTCACGAACATCACGATCTCGCCGACCGAGGTCAGGCCCTGGTCGTGCAGCGCGATACCGAGGGTGAAGATCGCCAGCACCGTGATGGTGGTGGACGCGCGCGTGATCACCGTGACCAGCGCCCACCACGACAGCACCGGCATCTGCGCGGCCAGCAGCTCGTCGGCGACCGAGCGCAGTCCTTTGACCTCGGATTCGACGCGCACGAAGCTCTGCACCAGCGCGACGTTGCCGAGCGCGTCCGACGCGCGCGCGGAGAGCTCGCTGTAATGCTCCTCGACCTCCATCTGCATGCCGAAGGTCTTGCGCACAACGAAGGTGGTCAGGCCAGTGAAGACGATGCAGAGCACGAACAAGAGGATCGCCAGCCGCCAGTTCAGGTAGAGCGACAGCGGCAGCAGCACCAGGACCGAAAGGATCGCGGCAAAATGCTCGCGGAAGAAGCCGAGCCACAGCCGCCACAGCGCGTCCGTGCCGTTGAGCATGACCTTCATCAGCCGGCCGGAATGGGTGCCGGAGTGGAAGGTCAACGGCAGCTGCAGGATGTGCTCGAAATAATCGGTCAGCACCGCCTGGCGCTGGCGATGCGAGAGCCGGTCGGCCTGCAAGGCCACCAGCGCGCTGCAGACGATGGTGAACAGCCCGAACGCGACCCAGGCGGCCAGGAACGGCCAGGCCGAGCTCGAGCCGGCCACGGCCTTGCCCGAGAGTACGTCGACGATCCGGCCGAACAGCACCGGCTCGGCGAACTGCGATCCCGCCAGCAGGAGGTTGGCGACCGCGAGCACCCAGCCGAGCCGCGCCTCCTTGCCGAGCAGCTCGAGAACGCGGGTGTAGAGACGGAGAATGGACATGTGGGCGAGGGACTCGGCGACGAGGGAGCCCACATTCTAAGCAGGGACCGCCGCGAGATACAGCGCAAGCTTGCAGTTTTGCTCAGTTGATCAGCCGCTCTGCCAGCGGCGGCAGGAACTGGTCGTCGAAGACGTCGCGAGCCCTCGGCCGTTTGCGGAATTTGAAGTCCTGCGCGATCTGATCGATCGAGCGCTCCAGGCGCGCCGGCTCGATGCCGCCGAGACCCTTGCGCTTGACCTCGTCGGTCAGGATGTTGTCGGCAAGGACGGCGTGCAGGCGCTCCAGCTCCAGAATGCGGTCGCCGTCGTCGATGCGGCTCGCGGCCTCCTCCGCCGCCCGCGCCGGCTCCCTGGCCGTCGCTTTGATGCCCGCGATCAAGGCGCGGACGAAGCCCCTCACGGCATCCGGCTTCAACGCGGCGAAGCCGGGGTTGGCCACCACGGCAAAGCCGTAGGCTTCGCAGCCGTAGTCGGCGTAGCGCAGCACGACGAGATCGGCTTCAGGCACGCCGCGATCGCGCAGGTTCACCGCCGAGAGGTAGCTGAAGCCGGCGACGGCATCGACTTGTCCTGCGGACAGGATCGGCTCGCGCACCGCGGCGCCGATCTTGTGGAATTTGACGTGCGATGCCGTGATGCCGTTCTGCTGCGCCAGTGCCGGCCACAGCCGCATCGATAGATCGCCGTCGGCAACGCCGACGGTCTTGCCGTCGAGATCGGGCAGGACGCGGACACCGCGGCTCCTGCGCGCGACGATCGCGTAAGGCGCGCGGTCGAACAGCACGAACACGGCCTTGACCGGCGCCGCGTCGTCCTTGTCACGAAAGCGGATCAGCTCGTTGATGTCGACGAGCGCAAGCTCGCTGTCGCCTTTGGCGATGCGTGCGAGCGCCTCCGGCGATCCGCTCGCGCTGTTGAAGGAGACGTTGAGACGCTCGGCGCCGAACCTGCCGTCCTTCGCCGCAAGGAAGAACGGCGCCATGCTCGCATCGATCGGACGGTCGAAGGTGAAGTGGAGGGCAGTCGAGGGGGTGCCGCTCTCGGCCGCAATGGCCTTGCGCACACTCAATGCGGCGAACGAGATTGCAAGGGCCAGCAGGCACTGAAGGGCGATCGTCTTGAATCCGGACATCGGTCGCGCCGGCCCCGCATTGTTATGGTTTCGTGACGGCTTGCAGCGCCGGCCCGCGACGAGCGTGCGCGCGCGAACATGAACGGCGGATGAGCGGGCTTGCGGCATCGTTACGCAACCTCGTTCAGCTTGTGTTGGGGTTGGGGAACCTACTTAGGGGGCGAGTGTTTGACAGACATCAGCCTGTCGTCAGGCACAATCAGAGGTCCCAAGGAGGGTCCAGATCATGTTTGACAGCTTTTCGAAGTTCGTCGGCCGCAAGGCCGTTCTTGCCACGGCTGCCGTGGTGGCCCTGACCGCCGCTGCCCCCAGCGCCTCTTACGCGGGCGGTCGTCATTGGCATGGCGGTGGTGGCGGCGCCGCCGCTGCTGCGATGTTCGGCCTGGCCGCGACCGGCCTCGCGATCGCAGCCAGCCGCAATGCCTACGCCTATGATCCGGGTCCGGTTTACTATTACGAGGGCGGCCCGGCCTATTACAGCGGCCCCGGCTATGGTCCCTATTATTACGACTCGGGCAACCGCTACACCTATGGCGGCTACAAAAACCCCTGCGCCCACGGCTATTCCGGCTATAGCTGCTATTAACCGATCGGCCATACGTCATCGGCGAACAGGCCGTCGCGCTTGCCGCGGCGGCTTGTTTTTTGCTTATATTGCCGCGTGTTAACACGCCGGCCATTTGTTTCGAGTAGTTTTGAGTACCATGAGTGATTCGCTTGAGCGGCTATATCTGGCTGTGCTCGCGGCCAGAGATCTTGATCCGGCAACATCGCGCACAGCCCGGCTGTTTCAGCGTGGGCCCTCAAAAATGGCGAAGAAACTGGCCGAAGAAGCCATCGAGGTCGTCATCGACGCGGTCAATGGCGACAGTGAGGCCGTGATCCGGGAAAGCGCCGACCTGCTCTACAATCTCACCGTGCTGTGGGCTTCGGCCGGAGTACGCCCTGAGGACGTCTGGCGGGAAATGACGCGGCGGGAGGACATGCTCGGAATTGCCGAGAAACTGCCGAAGTCGCCGGCGAAATTGCCCAAAGTCGCGTCACCGCGCATGGCCTCGCGGCGGCCTATTGTCGCGCTTGACGGCCGCGCCGCGCGCAAGCGCCACTAGAAACGTCACAAATCGCTTAAAAACTGGCGATGGACAAATCCGTCCCATGGTGCTTCATCGCGGCGCCATGCTGAAACGTATCTACGACTGGTGCATCGACGCCGCCCACAAGCCCTACGCGCTCTGGATCATGGGCATCGTGTCTTTCGCCGAAAGCTCCTTCTTTCCGGTCCCGCCGGATGTGATGCTGATCCCGATGTCGCTGGCGCGCCCGCAGCGCGCCTGGGTGTATGCAACGGTCTGTACCATCACCTCGGTGATCGGCGGCGTCGTCGGCTATGCCATCGGCGCGCTGCTGTTCGACTCGGTCGGCCAATGGCTGATCCAGGTCTACGGCCTCGGTGACAAGGTCGACGCCTTCAGGGCCTCCTATGCCGAATGGGGGGCGGTGATCATCCTGCTCAAGGGATTGACGCCGATCCCCTACAAGCTCGTCACCATCACCTCGGGCTTTGCCGGCTACAACATCATCCTGTTCATCCTGTGCTCGATCGTCGCGCGCGGCGGGCGCTTCTTCGTCGTCGCGATCCTGCTCAACCGCTATGGCGACTGGATCCGGGTTCGGATCGAGAAGCATCTCGGTCTCTGGGTTGCGATCGGGGCCGCGGTGCTGGTGCTCGGCTTCGTCATTGCGGTCAAGCTGATCTAGGGCGGCGGCTTTGCCGCCGCGCTGGCTTCGGTTACGGTTGCCGTCATGATGGTTCGATCCGGCAATCCGGCCGCACGGTCTGGGACGCTGATGTCAGCTGCGTTGCTGCTCCTTCTCGCTGCCGGCGGAACAGCCCGGCCGCAATCCGCCCTGCCGACGCTCGGCCTTCGGGAGCAGGGGGCGCAGGCCGCCCCGCCGCCGTCGACGCCCGCTCCATCGGCGCCGCCGGCAGCTGAGGAGAATCCCGGGCTGATCAACGAAATGGGCAAGCTGTTCGACAAGCTGCCCTCGATCCTGCCGCCGATCAAAAGCCCCAGCGAAACCATGAACGACCTGTCGCGGCTGGCCAAGCCCTCGACCATGGTGTCGGGGCGCGTGATCTGCCCGGTCTCTGCGAACGGCGCGCCCGACTGCAAGCAGGCGGCCGACCAGCTCTGCCAGGGCAAGGGCTACAAGGAAGGCAAGAGCCTGAACGCCGATTCCGCGGAAAAATGCTCCGCCAAGGTCCTGATCCCCGGCCGGCAACGTAAGCCGGACGACTGCCGCACCGACACTTTCGTGACCAGCGCGCTGTGCCAGAACTGAAGGCCCTCGCGCGAGAACCAAGGAGCGCCCATGAGCCGCACGGAGCAGGACTTCCTCGGACAGCGTGAGATCGCCGACGACATCTATTACGGCGTCCAGACCATCCGGGGTAAGGAGAACTTCCACATCACCGGCATTCCGATGAACCAGGAGCCTTACTTCGTGAAGGCGCTCGGTTACGTCAAGAAGGCCGCCGCGATGGCCAACCGCGATCTCGGCGCGATCGACGCCAAGGTCGCGGACGCCATCATCCTCGGCTGCGACCGCGTCATAGCCGGCGACATGATGGACCAGTTCGTCACCGACTTCATCCAGGGCGGCGCCGGCACCTCGACCAACATGAACGCCAACGAGGTGATCGCCAACCTCGCGCTGGAATCGCTCGGGTTCAACAAGGGCGACTACCAGCACGTCAGTCCGAACGATCACGTCAATTACGGCCAGTCCACCAACGACACCTATCCGACCGCCTTTCGCCTCGCCCTGATCCTGCGGCTCGAGAGCTACATGACGGCGCTACGCCAGCTCCAGGAAGCCTTTTTCGCCAAGGGGCGCGAGTTCGACCGGGTGCTGAAGATGGGGCGCACGCATCTGCAGGATGCGGTGCCGATGTCGCTCGGCGCGGAATTCCGGGGCTGGGGCACCACGATCGGCGAGGAGGTCGACCGTATCTCGGAAGCGCGCGCGCTGCTGCGCGAGATCAATCTCGGCGCCACCGCGATCGGCACCTCCGTCACGGCGGCGGTCGGTTATCCCAAGCTCGCCGTCCGCCACCTCAGCGCGCTCACGGGTGTCGATTTCATCCTAGCCGGCGATCTCGTGGAGGCGACCTCCGACACCGGCGCCTATGTGCAGCTCTCCGGCGTGCTGAAGCGCACCGCGAGCAAGCTGACGAAGATCTGCAACGACATCCGCCTGCTCGCCTCCGGCCCGCGCGCCGGCTTGAACGAGATCAACCTGCCGCAGCTTCAGCCGGGCTCCTCGATCATGCCGGGCAAGGTCAATCCGGTCATTCCCGAGGTCGTCAACCAGACCAGCTTCCTCGTGATCGGCCTCGATACGACGGTGACGCTGGCGGCAAGCGCCGGCCAGCTTCAGCTCAACGTGATGGAGCCGGTGATCTCGTTCGCGCTGTTCTTCTCGATCCGCACCATGGAGCGCGCGGTCAACAGCCTGCGCGAGAATTGCGTCGTCGGCATCACCGCCAACGAGGAGCACACCCGCAACATGGTGCTGAACTCGCTCGGCATCGTCACCGTGCTGAAGCCGCTGCTCGGCTACAAGCAATGCGCCGAGATCGCGCGCGAAGGCTACAAGAGCGGCAAGTCGCTGCACCAGATCGTCGTGGCCGAGCGCAAGCTGCTGACGCAGGAGAAGTGGGACGAGATGTTCTCGTTCGAGCGGCTGATCAATCCGGATTTGATCGGGTAGGCGACGGTCTCTCCTCTCGTCATTCCGGGGCGACGCGCAGCGTCGAGCCCGGAATCCATCGCGCCTCAGCGCGAATAGGGAAATGGATTCCGGGCTCGCGCTTCGCGCGCCCCGGAATGACGGAGAGGAATTCCGCTGCTTGGAATTGCGGCAGCGGCATCCGCCACGGCGCCAAAACGCAATACTTGACCGTGGAAAGATTGCCTTGTTGGTATGGCTCCCAGCTTTCAATTCGACCGGCCAACAAAGGATCGTTCCGCAATGTCCATGCCTGCCTTGTTCAAGGGGCGCCTGTCGATCCCCGTGATCGGCTCGCCGCTCTTCATCATCTCGGTGCCCGATCTCGTGATCGCGCAGTGCAAGGCGGGTGTGGTCGGCTCGTTTCCGGCGCTGAATGCGCGGCCGCCCGCGCTGCTCGACGAATGGCTGGCGCGGATCACCGAAGAGCTCGCGGCCCATGACCGCGCCCATCCCGACAGGCCGTCGGCGCCGTTCGCGGTGAACCAGATCGTGCACAAGTCGAACAACCGGCTCGATCACGACATGCAGCTCTGCGCCAAGTACAAGGTGCCGATGATCATCTCCTCGCTCGGCGCCCGCGAGGAGCTGAACCAGGCCGTGCACGGCTGGGGCGGCATCGTCTTCCACGACGTGATCAACCAGAAATTCGCGCACAAGGCGATCGAGAAGGGGGCCGACGGTTTGATCCTGGTCGCGGCCGGCGCCGGCGGCCATGCCGGCACCATCTCGCCGCTGGCCTTCGTGGCCGAGACGCGCAAGTGGTTCGACGGCCCGATCGCGCTGTCGGGCGCGATCGGCAACGGCAAGGCGATCCGCGCCGCGCGCGTCTTGGGGGCCGACTTCGCCTATATCGGCTCGGCCTTCATCGCGACCAAGGAGGCCAATGCGGTCGAGAAGTACAAGGAGATGATCGCCGGCGCGAGCGCCGACGACATCGTCTATTCCAACCTCTTCACCGGCGTGCACGGCAATTATCTGAAGCCTTCGATCCTGGCCGCAGGCATGGACCCGGAAAACCTGCCGACGTCCGATCCCTCCAAGATGAACTTCGGCACCGACGCCTCAGGCGAGCGCGCCAAGCCGAAGGCCTGGAAGGAGATCTGGGGAAGCGGCCAGGGCATCGGCAGCGTCGAGGGCATCGTGCCCGCCGCCGAGCTGATCGCGCGCTTCAAGAAGGAATACGACGAAGCGATCGATCCGCCGCTGTGATCGCTCTCGTGTCCCGGACGCGCTGCAGCGTGCAACGCTGCCGCGCAGAGCCGGGACCCACCGCCGCAACGCATGGACCCCGGATCAGCAGCGCACCGCTACGCGCTGCGCAGCGTCCGGGGAACGTCAACTGAGACCGATTGAAACGATGCACCCCATCTACCGCGTCGACGGCAACAACGTCGTCACCAGCCCCGATGCGGCCGGCCCCTGGGACCGGCGCATGCAGCACGGCTCGGCACCGGCATCGCTGGTGACGTGGGCGGCTGAGCGCATCCCGACAGCGGCGCCGATGGACGTCGCGCGCGTGACCATCGATCTGATGCGCCCGGTGCCGGTGGCGCCGCTCACGATCGCGACCGAGGTCTTGCGCGAGGGCCGCAAGATCCAGCTCTGCGGAATCAAGCTGCTCGCCGATGGCGTGCAGGTGGTCGGCGCCACCGTGCTGAAGATCAGGCGCCAGGAGCTGACGCTGCCGGACGAGGTCGAGGAGCTGCCAGTCACGTTGCCCGCGCCGGAGGAATCATTGGTCGAGGACGGTCACGCCGCCACCAGCCCGTTCGTGCGATCGGTCTCGATGCGCGCCGCGCGCGGCCGCTTCGGCCAGGCCGGCGCCGGTGCGATCTGGTTTCGCGTCGACCATCCGCTGATCGAAGGCGAGGCCATCTCGCAGGCGATGCGCGCCGTGGTCGCTGCCGACTTCTCCAACGGCACCGCCTCGACGCTCGACTTTCGCGCCTGGACCTACATCAACGCCGACCTCACCGTGAGCTTTGCGCGCCAGCCGGTCGGCGAGTGGATCCTGCTCGACGGCGATTCCTGGATCGGCCCCGACGGCGCGGGCCTTGCGATGTCGCGCCTCGCCGACCGTCAGGGCTATTTCGGGCGCGCGGTGCAGAGTCTGGTGATCGAGAAGCGGTGAGCGTGACGGCGGGGCCGCGATCGCTCCTTCCGAATGAACGGCAGGCTTCCGCCGCCGCGGAAGGGATGCTCGGCATCCTGCCAGTTCACACACCGTAGAAGATCTTGATCCCCCACAGCACCACGATGATAGCCGTGATCAACGTAATCGCGGCGACCGCACTTTCCAGGGAAGCGACTCTCATTTCACTCTCCGCTTCCCCAGCCCCGTCAGCGGTCTAGTTGATTCCCTGATTCGCCGGCAATTGCGCGGGCATCGTCGCCGTAGACTCCGTTGCGTGCTGTGGTGCCGGAGCAACAATGACACTGTAGAATTCCGGAGTATTTGCTCTACCATCCGGTACTGCCCGCTCCAGAAGCCGGCGCGCAGCACCTTTGCCACAAGCCGGGGACGACGCTGGCACAGAGACTGCGGGAGGACACGAAACGCCCGCGAGAGGGAGGCACGCATGCCATCGGATCGACTGCAACGCTTCCGCGATCGTCTCGCGCTGCCGCTGATCGCGGCGCCGATGTTTCTGGTCTCAGGCGTCGAGCTCATGGTCGCGGCCTGCCGCAACGGGGTGATCGGCAGCTTCCCCACGGCGAATTGCCGTGGCGCGGACCAGCTCGATGAATGGCTGACCGCGATCGAGACGCGCTTGCGCCGGTACGAAGATCAGGCCGGCCGCAAGGCCGCGCCGCTTTGTCCGAATCTGATCGTGCACCGCTCCAATGCGCGGCTGGAGCAGGATCTTGCCGTGCTGCTGCGGCACAGGCCGGAGATCGTCATCACATCGGTCGGCTCGCCCGCGCCCGTGTTGAAGCCGCTGCACGACGCCGGGGCGCTGGTGCTGGCGGACGTCGGTTCCATTCGCCATGCCGAACGCGCGGCAGAAGCAGGCGCCGACGGGCTGGTGCTGCTCACCGCGGGCGCGGGCGGGCAGACCGGCTGGCTCAACCCGTTCGCTTTCGTCCGCGCGGTGCGCGCGTTCTATGACGGCATCATCGTGCTCGCCGGCGGCATCGGCGACGGCTGCGCGCTGCACGCGGCAGAAGTGCTCGGCTGCGATCTCGCCTATATGGGCACCAAGTTCATCGCAACGCGCGAGAGCATGGCCGACGAGCGTCACAAGCAGATGCTGGTCGAGAGCAGCGCCGACGACATCTTGCTCACCACCGCGTTCACGGGACTTCAGACCAGCATGCTGAGGCCGTCCATTATGGTCGCCGGGCTCGATCCCGACGATCTGCCGGCGCGCGGCGCGATCGATATCACTGAGGATATCGACGTCGCCGCGCGCGAAAGCCGTCCCAAGCGCTGGCGCGACGTCTGGAGCGGCGGGCATTCGACCTCTGGTGTCACCGAGGTGCTCGCGGTCGACGATCTCGTCGCGCGGACCGTCGCGGAATATCACCGGGCGGGTGGGCGGTAGGTCTTCGCCTCTCCAAAGAACGCCGGTGCATCGCACACGGTTAATCCCGCATGCCTCCAGTCCGCCCCACTTAACGGCGGATTAACCATCGCCAGCCAAGAATCCCCCTCGTGGCCGCCAATCAGGACGAGAGGACAGGCGATGGACTTCAATTATCTCAACAGCAAGACGGCTGCGACCATGGACGAGATCCGCGTCCGCGTCGCCCACGCACTGGCCCGCCACCCCCTGTGCCGCAACGTCCGCTTCGACATCGTCAGCGTCCCCCAGACCCGCCGCGGCGGCAATTGGACGGTGACGCTGCAATCGGTCGAGCCGCGTGCAGTCTGGGAGGCCTCGGAGATCGTGGCCGACATCCAGGACGCCTATGATCTTGCGGCGGCGGCCTGATTTCGTTGGGATTTCCGGGCGATGTCGCCGTAGTCCGCGCGATTGCCGCCGCATTGGCACGGTTCAGCCTTAATTATCGCCCAGTTACCGGGCAGTGATCACGTGGACTTGAAGTCGGACGCGGAGAGACGTTTGTCCAAAGCCATCACCATCGTCGCGCTGACCTGTTTCCTCGTCCTCGGCGCCGCCACAGCCGCCATCCTCGGCCGCGACAGCGTTCCCAGCGTCAGCGCCGAGATGATCGCCGCGACGCCCCCGCCCAAGCCGCTCGCGACCAACCGCGCCGCCAAGGCCGACCGCCTGGTTCCGACGCTCGCACTGGCCTCGGCCGCGATCGAGCCGGTCCAGGTCGCCGCCGACAAGCTGGCGCAGGCACCGGTCCTGACCGAGCCGCTGCGTCAGGCCTTCGCCGCCGCCACGCCCTCCGATTTCCCGATGCCGAAGGCGAGCGCGCACGAGGCGCCTGCTACTGCCGAGGTTCCGGCCGTCGAAGTTCCGGCCAAGCCGAAAGTCGTCGCCAAGCCGCAGCCGCAAAAATCCTATTCGCTGCTGTCCGACGTGCAGATCGCGGGCATCAGGGATCGCCTGAAACTCTCCTCGTCGCAGGAATATTACTGGCCCTCGGTCGAGACCGCGCTGCGCAACGTTGCCCGCAGGATGCAGGCGAACAGGCTGTCGAATCCGAATGCGCCGCCCAGCGCGCAGATCGATCCGAATTGCGACGAGGTGCAGCAGCTGAAGTCGGCCGCGATGCCGCTGTTGTTCCAGCTTCGCGACGACCAGAAGGAAGAAGTGCGCAAGCTCGCCCGCCTGATCGGGCTCGAAAAGGTCGCACAGCAGATCTGAACCGCGCGGTTCCTTGTCGAGGAGCCGCGGCCATCAGGAACATCTGGCAATCCCCACGCGTTGCCCGCTCCAAAAGAGGGAGTGGATGAATGCGCGCCTCGACAGCCTATTTTGTCGGTGCCGGAACCATCATCGCGGCCATCGCCATTGGTCTCGGTGGCGGTATCGTTGCCGGTAACATCATGAATCCCGTGGCGTCCAAGCAGGGGCCGGACACCAGCAAGGTGGCGCAGCGCATGGCGACATCAGCTCCGGCGACGACGAACGCTCCCTCCGAGCGCGTGAACTATCTCACCGGCTCGCAAGCCTTCGGCGCGATGATCGCAGCGCCCGCGCAGGCCGAAGCAAAGCCTGAAGCCGCAAAGCCCGACACGCAAGCGACGCAGGCGAATGCTGGGCCGGCGGCGCCGCAGCCCTCGCAGGCCGCCGCCGTCGAGCCGCCCAAGGAGCCGCCCAAGCCCGCCCCTGCATCGTCGCCACTGGCCGCAAAGCCTGCCGAGCAGCAGGCTGCGACGGAGCCGTCGTCCTCCTCGAGCAACGCCTATGCCAAGGCGAGGGATTCCGACGTGAAGCGCGCGGCGTCCGAACGGCGCCGAGCCGAGCGTCGCGAGCGCTGGGCCGAGCGCCGCTATTATTACGAGTCCCGCGAGCCGCGCGGCATGCGCGACCGCACCGATTGGGATGACGTCGCACGCAATATCCGCGAGGATTCGGATGCGCGCGATGTCGCGAGCCGGCCGCGTGGCGGCTTCCCCCAGATCAAGCTGTTCGGGCCTGACGACGATTAGCGTCTAGCCCAGGATCGCCGCCGCGGCGCATTCGGCAATCAAGATCGTCGGCGTCTGGATATTTCCTGAGATCATGATCGGGATCACCGAGGCATCGGCGACATGCAGACCATCGATGCCGCGCACCTGCAATCGTTTGGGGTCGACGACGGCGAGGTCGTCCATGCCCATCCGGCAGGTCGAGGCGGCATGATAGAGCGTCGTGCAATGGCCGCGGATATAATCGGCGATCTCGGCATCGCTGATCGCCTCCGCGCTCGGCGTGACCTCGGTGTCGATCATCTCCTTGAGCGGTGATTGCGCGGCGATGCGTCGGTTGATGCGCACGCCTTCGATCATGGTCGCGATGTCGCTGCCGTTCGGGTCCGACGCGAAATAGCCGGGGTCGATCGCGGGGTCTTCGATCGGATCGGACGAGCGCAGCGTGATCTCGCCGCGGCTCTTCGGTCGCTGCAAGGTCGCGTGCAGGGTGATGCCCGGCCTGGACGACAGGAAGCGGACATAGTCGCGGTGCGGGCTGATCGCGCCATAGAGCTGGAGATCGGGCTCGACGTCGGGGCGGCTGCGCACATGGGCGCCGGCGGCGACCCAGGGCGAGGTGCGCGGACCGCTGCGATGCGCCTGCCACTCTGCAAGGCTCGCCGCGAGACTTTCGTCGGTCCAGGCGCCGACGCCGATCCTCTCCTTGGTGTAGAAGGTGATGGGAATGTTGATGTGGTCCTGGAGATCCTTGCCGACGCCGGGCAGCTCATGCAGGACGTCGACGCCGACCGCCTTCAATTCGTCAGCCGGGCCGACGCCTGACAGCAGGAGTTGTTGTGCCGAGCCAATGGCGCCGGAGGCGAGCACGATCTCGGTGGTAGCGAAGACGCTCTTCAGTTCACCATTGTCGAGAAAGGTCACGCCGATCGCGCGGCCGCGCTCGATGATGATGCGCGTGACGCGTGCGCCGGTCTTCAGGACGAGATTGGGACGCGCCAGCGCCGGGCGCAGATAGGCCTTGCCGGTGCCGAAGCGCTCGCCGTCCCTGATGACGAACTGGAAGAAGCCGGCGCCTTCCTGGGCGGCGCCGTTGAAATCGGGGTTGTGCGGAAGGCCTGCGGCCTGGGCTGCCTCCAGCCATTTCAATTCGTTGGGATCGACGAAAGGGACGTCGGCGACGTGCAGCGGCCCGCTGGTGCCGTGGAAGGGATCGTCGACGAAGCGGGCATTGTTCTCGAAGGCGATGAATTTCGGCAGCACGTCGCTCCAGGCCCAGCCTGCGCAGCCCGCCCGCGCCCATGCATCGTAATCCGACGGCAGGCCGCGGATATAAATCATCGCATTCATCGCGCCGGAGCCGCCGACCATCTTGCCGCGCGGCCAGAAGATGCGTCGTCCGCGGCAGCCTGCTTGCGGCTCGGTATGAAACCCCCAATCGACCGCCGTATTGAACATCGTCGGCCAGTCGGACGGAATGTCCGAGGCGGGCGGGGCAGCGCGACCGGCCTCCAGCACCAGAACCTTGCGATTTGGATCGGCCGACAACCGATTGGCCAGTACACAGCCGGCCGAGCCGGCGCCCACGATGATGGTGTCGTACATAGACGAGCGCTCCGCGATCATTCACGTCGCGGAGTGCTTGCAAGTTTCGTGCTTTGCGGATCGGCACACTGCAATTCCTCTCCCATCCACAGGGGGAGGTTACGCCGTCGGCATGTTGCCCTACGTCATGCCCGCACGGCGCAAGCCTTGGAGGTAATGCGTGCGATCCTCTTCCCGCAGCATGGGCAGCTCGCGCGTGATCCAGGCAAGCGAAACCTCGGGCTGGGTGCGGCGCAGGCCTTCCAGGGCGGATGCCGCCAGGGCCGGATCGTCGAGCATGCCGGCAGCCGCCGTCAGCACGCGGTGCGCACCGACGAAATCTCCGCGCTGGCGCATCGATTCCCGAGCCATCTGCACGGCGCCCCCGTAGTCATGGCCGACGAACCGGGCATAGGCCGCAACCCCGCAATAGATCGCCGCGAGCGGGTCGCGCGGGCTCAGCCGCAGCGCGCGGCGGGCGGCGGCATCGCCGTCCTGCCAACGCCCGGCATAGCACAGCGTCACGCCGTGGAAGGCATGCGCCATCGCGAAATTCGGATTGAGCTGCAAGGCCAGCTCGAATTCGGCCAGCGCGTCGTCGAAGCGACGGCGGAACAGGTAGGTGTAAGCAAGGCCGTGATGGGCCCAGGCATCCTCGCGATCGGCCTCCACCGCCGCGAGCGCCGCACGCTCCGCGACCGGCACGGTGGCGGCCATGTCGGCCCAGCCCATATGCGCGCCGAAGATATGGCTGGTCGCGAGCAGGCCGAGCGCCTTGCCATAGGCTGGATCGACCGCGACGGCTTCTTCCAGCAGCTTTTGGGCGGCTGCATTGTCCTCGCGGGTGATGCGCCAATAATGCGACAGCGCGCGCATCACGAGGTCCCACGCATCCAGGCTGCCCGGCGGTTTCTGCTGGGCCCGGAAGCTTTCGGCGGCGTAGAGCTGCGGCTCGATCGCGGCGACGATTGCTTCCGTGATCTCGTCCTGCACGGCGAAGATGTCGGCGAGCTCGCGGTCGTAGCGTTCGGCCCAGAGATGGCTGCCGGTCGAGACGTCGTTGAGCTGGGCCGAGATACGCACCCGCTCGCCGCTCCGCCGCACGCTGCCTTCGACCACGTAGCGCACCCCGAGCTCCCGCGCGACCTCGTGGATGTGCACGGCGCGGCCCTTGTAGACGAAGGAGGAGTTGCGCGCGACGACGAAGAACCAGCGCAGCTTCGACAGCGCGGTGATGATGTCCTCGCTGATGCCGTCGGAGAAATAATCCTGCTCGGCCTCGCCGCTCATATTGGTGAAGGGCAGCACGGCGATCGCGGGCCGCTCGGGCAGCGCGAAGGCCGCCTGGGGCGGGCTGATACGGACCGGCCCCGGCGCGACCGCGCCGATTTGTGTCTGGACATCGCCGACGAAGCGAAAACCCTTGCGCGTGATGGTGCGGATCAGCGACTGGCTCACGCCGTTGTCGCCGATCGCCTTGCGCGCCGCGTTGATCCGGCTGGTCAGGGTGGATTCGGAGACGCTGCGCCCGTGCCAGATCTTGTCGATCAGCTCGTCCTTGCTGACGACCCTGTCGCGGTTCTGCATGAGGTGGACGACGAGGTCGAAAACCTGCGGTTCCACGGCAATAGGAACCTGCTCGCGGCTCAGCTCGCGCCGGTCGGTGTCGAGAAGGTGGTCCTGGAACAGAAACTGCACGTCGAAAACTCAGGCCTCATTGCGAAATCGGGGCAAACAAACAAAATGAAATTTGGGTCGAAAACCGTGTGTCTGCCGAAGGGGGCGCTTGGTTCATCGCAATCGCGTGATGGCAGCCATGCCGTTTTCTGACGGGAATACAACCGCAACTGGAATGTTGCGGCCGTGGGCACCGAAATCTGCTTCGCCGAACGTCATCCTCAGGTGCCTGGGCACAATGCCCCGACAATAGATGTGGCGAAGGGTGAACGCCCTTTGCCGAATTGAGTGGCCTGCGTAAGTTACCGCTCACAGAAAACACCAACCACGAAGAAACGCCATGCCTGCTTTTCCCGCCGCCACCACCGTGCTCGACTCCCTGCTGTTTCGCGACGCCTTCGGCACGCCCGAGATGCGCGAGGTGTTCTCCGACGTCGCGACGGTCGCGCGCTATGCCGAGGTCGAGGTGGCGCTGGCGAAGGCGGAGGCGAAGTGCGGTGTGATCCCACAGGAGGCGGCCGCAGCGATCGCAGCACGGACCGACGTTGCCGCGCTGGATTTCGATCTGCTGAGGCAAGAGACCGATGTCGTCGGCTATCCGATCCTGCCTTTGGTGCATCAGATGGTGAAGCAATGCGGCGAGGCGGGCCGCTATGTGCATTGGGGCGCCACCACGCAGGACGTCATGGACACCGCCGTGGTGCTGCAACTGCGCGCTGCGCTCGAGATCGTGGAGCGCGACATCGCCGAGCTGCGCAAGATCCTCGCCGATCTGTCGAAGCGCCATCGCGACACGGCGATGGCGGGCCGTACCCATCTGCAGCAGGCGCTGCCGGTGACCTTCGGCTACAAGACCGCGATCTGGCTTGCGATGTTCGACCGCCACGCCGAGCGGCTGGCGCAGCTGAAGCCGCGCGTGCTGGTCGGCCAGTTTGCCGGCGCGGCCGGCACGCTGGCTTCGCTCGGCGACAAGGGGTTCGAGGTGCAGGAGGCGCTCTGTGCCGAGCTGAAGCTCGGCGTTCCCGCCTCGACCTGGCACGTCGCGCGCGACGGCTTTGCCGAGGCCGTGAATTTCCTCGCGCTTGTCACCGGCTCGCTCGGCAAGGTCGCGCTCGACATCATGATCATGGCCTCGACCGAGTTCGCCGAGGTCTACGAGCCCTTCGTCAAGGGCCGCGGTGCCTCCTCGACCATGCCGCAGAAGCGCAACCCGATCTCCTCGGAGCTGATGCTTGCGGCCTCCAAGGCGGTGCGTCAGCACGCCGGCCTGATGCTCGACGCCATGGTGCAGGATTTCGAGCGCGCCACCGGTCCCTGGCACGCCGAATGGATGGCGATCCCGGAGAGCTTCCTGCTGACCGCCGGCGCGCTGCACCAGGCGAAGTTCGCGCTCGCAGGCCTCATCGTGGACGAGGCGAAGATGAACGACAATCTCGCCATCAGCCGCGGCCTGATTGTGGCCGAAGCGGTCATGATGGGCCTCGCCCCGCAGATCGGCCGGCAGGAGGCGCATGACGTGGTTTATGACGCCTGCCGTCAGGCCAACGAGAAGGGAATGAGCCTTGCTGATGCGTTATCCGCAGATTCACGGATATCGAGCCGCATCGGTCGCGCCACAATCGAGGCGCTCACCTCACCGAAAAATTACCTCGGCCTTGCACCGGCGATGGTCGACCGGGTGCTGAAATCGGCAACGCGTTGAAAACCAAAATGCGTGAAACCGCGTATCTTTCCAAGGCCGCAAGACGCTCGCATACTTGTGTCTCGCGGTGCTAGGCTTAAATTGAGTGAGCGACTTTCGGCAGAGGGCCCGGTATGACTGACCAACGCAATACTTCCACTCCCATCGATCCCGCGAAGCTCGACCGGCTGGCCGAGGTGGCGGTGAAGGTGGGCCTGGGCTTGCGGCCGGGACAGGATCTGCTTCTGACGGCGCCCGCGATCGCGCTGCCGCTGGTGCGGCGGATCGCCGTGCATGCCTACAAGGCCGGCGCCGGCCTCGTGACGCCAATCCTGTCGGACGAGGAGATGACGCTGGCGCGCTACCGCCACGGCCACGACGATAGTTTCGATCGTGCCGCCGGCTGGCTCTACGAGGGCATGGCCAAGGCGTTCTCGGACAACACCGCGCGGCTCGCCATCGTCGGCGACAACCCGATGTTGCTGTCGGGCGAGGATCCTTCCAAGGTCGCGCGCGCCAGCAAGGCCAATTCGATGGCCTACCAGCCCGCGCTGGAAAAGATCGTCAATTTCGACACCAACTGGAACATCATTGCCTATCCGAGTCCGTCCTGGGCCAAGCAGGTGTTCCCGAACGATCCGGAAGACATCGCCATCGGCAAGCTCGCGGATGCGATCTTCGCGGCGTCCCGGGTCGATCGCGAGGAGGCGATCAGCAATTGGGCGAGCCACAATGCGGTGCTGCGTGAGCGCACCAACTGGCTCAACGGCCAGCGTTTTCGCGCGCTGCAGTATTCGGGGCCGGGCACCGACCTCACCATTGGTCTTGCCGACGGTCATGAATGGGAAGGCGGCGCCTCGCTCTCCAAGAATGGCATCAGCTGCAACGCCAATATCCCGACCGAAGAGGTCTTCACCACGCCGCATTGCCGCCGCGTCTACGGCCATGTCGTGAGCTCGAAGCCGCTGTCCTACCAGGGCACGCTGATCGACAACATCGCGGTGCGGTTCGAGGACGGCAAGATCGTCGACGCCAAGGCCTCGCGCGGCGCCGAAGTGCTGAACAAGGTGCTCGATACCGACGAGGGCGCGCGGCGCCTCGGCGAAGTGGCGCTGGTGCCGCATTCCTCTCCGATCTCGCAGAGCGGGCTGCTATTCTACAACACGCTGTTCGACGAGAACGCAGCCTCGCACATCGCGCTCGGCCAATGCTATTCGAAATGCTTCGTCAACGGCGCCCATCTGACGCCGCAGCAGATCGCGGCGCAAGGCGGCAACCAGAGCCTGATCCATATCGACTGGATGATCGGCTCGGCCGAGACCGACATCGACGGCATCTTGGCCGACGGCAGCAAGGTGCCCGTCTTCCGCAAGGGCGAATGGGCGAAGTAGCCTTCACCTCTCCCGTAGGGAGAGGTCGGATCGCATCGATAGATGCGATCCGGGTGAGGGGTTACGGTCTCACCGAACGCCGCGGCCCCTCACCCGGATTGCTGCGCAATCCGACCTCTCCCCGCTGGGGAGAGGTAAGGATCGGCCTATAGACTTCAGTAGACTCACGTGAAGCGCGCTCTCACGCCGCCGCGTTGCGCAGGGTGGGGTTGTTGTCGATGCTGAAGCGGTTGAATAGCGTCGTGAACGGGCTGCCGTCGGTGGCTCGCACGATCGCGTCGGACGCCGCCACCGCCTCGTAGAGCGCGCCGATCGGATCGTCCGCTCCCGGCAGTGCGAGCGCGCCGCCGATGTCTTCGCGGGCCTCGTTGAGCTCGTCCTCGTCGTCGAGCGTCGCCTCCAGCGCATCCGCCGCGCGCCGCATTTCGGCAAGGTCGCCGCCCCCGGAGAATTTGAGGATGTCGCGCCAGTAGGGGCGGGCGAGGACGAGCTGGATGAATGCTTCAAAGCTCTCCGCGATGATGCCTGCGCGGCCCTCCGATGACACATAGAGCACAGTCTGCGACGGCAGCAGCACGAACGCGCTGCCGGAGCCGTCACTGCCGATGTGCCGTGGACCTTCGACGCCGTCGATGGTGAACCAGGGCTCCTCGTCCGGCGCGAAGAAGACATCGAGACTGCGGAGCCTGGCGACGACCTCGCTGTTGGCTGTCAGAATCTCGGGCGTGAGGGGCATCGGTGCGGCTCCTTCCCAATACTTTGCGCACTTTGTCGCACCCCGGACAGGATCGGTTCATGTGTGCGAATTCGCAGAGGAAATCGTGACGTTAACCGTTTCGCAGCTGCAACTCAGGGCTGATTGTCGAGCCCCGCGTAAGAAAGAATTAAAAACCGGCAACTAGCGTCCCAGCTTCTTTCGAAACAATCCGGGCCGAGACCCGGTCATTCATATTATATCTCCTGGGGAAGCAGATGTCGCGCGCATTGATTGAAATTGGTAGTTGCAATGTCGACCTCGAGCTGCGGCCGATCGAGCCGTCCTGGATCATCGAGGGCAATCCGGTATCCCGCTCGCGCGTCCTGTCGACCAGCGCCGACGGCACCGCGCAGACGATCATCTGGCATTGCACCGAAGGCCGCTTCAACTGGTACTACGACATCGACGAGACGATCATGATCATGGAAGGATCAATCGTGCTCGAAAGCGACGGGATGCCGCCCAAGCGCTACGGCCCCGGCGACGTCATTTTCTTCCGCGACGGCGCGCATGCCAAATGGCATGTCGAAGGCCACGTCAAGAAGATCGCCTTCTGCCGCAAGACCAATCCGGTGATGATCGGTTTCCTGATCCGCGTCGTCAACAAGCTGAAGAAGATCTTCACCCCCACCGGCGAGCGCCGCCCGGCCTCGTTGATGGGCGCCGGCTAGAGCTCGCAAGCGCGTTTCAAGGACGCTTCCCAGCGGCCACGACGAAGAGGGGTCGGGATCAATGTCCCGGCCCCTCTTTTCGTCATGACGGCAGCTCGAGCCGGTAAACGTCGATCGCGGTCTGCGAGAACAATGCCGTCTGTTCGGCCTCGCTCAGCTTTGAGGTGATACGCTTGAAGGCGTTGAAGATCACCTGGTAGCTGCACTGGCCCTTGTCCGGGGGGAAATTGCTTTCGAACATTGCGCGCTTCGGGCCGAACGCCTCGATGCACGTCTCGACATAGGGCCGCCAGGCCGTGGCAAGCTCCTCAGATGTCGGCGGCCTCTCGCGCAAATGGAAGTCGTAACCAAGCAGGCACATCGCGAGACCACCGAGCTTCACCACCACGTTCTCGCATCTCGCGATCTCCCGGATCGAGGCGCGCCATTGCGCAAACACCTCCTCGCGCCGCCCTGCGAAGCGGCCGGTTCCGACCGGGCCGCCGCAATGGTCGAGCACGATCCTGGTGTCGGGGAAGGCGCGCGCCAGCGCTGTGAGCTCGCCGATCTGCGGATGGAACAGCCAGGCATCGAAGCTGAGTTTGAGGGGCGCGAGGCAGGCAAAGCCTTTGCGGAAGGTCGGGTCCTGCAACAATCCCTTCGGCCTGTTCGCATACATGCCGGCGACGACAGGATCTTCGTCCCAGGCCGAGGAATGCCGGATGCCGCGAAAGCGGCCGTTGCCGGCGGCGATCTCGGCTTCCAGCACGCCCTTTGCGGCGTCGCCGAGCAGCAGATTGGCGTGGCTGACGATGCCGGCGCAGATCGCGGCCTTGCCATAGCCACCGCTCGCGCTCATGGCGGCGACGCCGTTGGCGAACTCGACCTCGCCCACGGGGCGGAATGCTTCCGGCCCATGCGCGCGATACATCGAACGGCAATCGACATAGACGGTGGCGATGACGTTGTGACCGGAGGCGATATCGGCGGCCATCTCCTCGATCAGATAGCGGTGCCCGCGATTCCACAGATGGTGATGGGGATCGACGATCGGCCGCAAGGGATCGATGATCTCCTCCCGATGCAGCGCGAGCCAGTTCTCGCGCGGATCGACGAACAGCCCGCTCGTGTTTGCGGGCATACCGCTTGCTGCCATCGGCCTTCGCTCCCTGACGTTTTGTACCCGGAGCTTAGCACCTCCTTCCCACGCACAGCAGCGCGCGTTGTTCAGAGCACCATAGCGGCGGCGGAGGAGGTGCGCTCCCTCCCGCTTGCGGGCCCGCCAGCGGGAGAGGTTGTTTGCCGCCCGATCGATCCAATCAAGATCTGTTTGCCTTAGGCCTTGCGCCGTCTTGCTCTGACCTCGACCATCAACCGCCAGTCCGCTGCCGTGGCTGGCTTGACCTCCCCACGCCAAAGGAAGGAGTCGCCGGTGATCTCCGTAAAGCTCCAGCGCGTCAGGTCGCCGGCTTCGGTCGTGCCTTCCTGCACGATGTCGTCGCCACGGGGACGGCCGATCTGCTGCCGGAACACGCGGCGGCCCGGATCGAACCAGGAAATCCGCCACGCATCGATACCGGGATCGTAAACGCGCAGTGTCGTGCCATACCAATTGCCGGCGATCGGAAAGGCCGCGCCGCCCGCGGGCCGGGGAATGATCCAGACGTCCTGCACCGCGCGGCCTTCGAGCACCCAGCCGAAATGGATCTCGCCCGGCGCGGTGTGGCTCGTTCCGTCCGGCCCGAAGGCGGTGATCTCGGCGTCCCAGTCGCCGACGAAGCGGCCGTAGAGCTGGAGCGCCGCGGCGTGTTCTGGATGCGGCGCGCTGGCGTGAAGAAGTCTCGCAAAGTCGGTCATATCGCTCTCCTGTTGCAGGGAGATCAGCATGACCCGCCGATGGCCGGCTTGGAGAAAATTGCGCCTCAGACCCCGTCGAGGATGATAACAGTCGGCTTCGTCGGCAGCGTATCCCGCGACATCCGGAACGAGCGCTCGATGCGCCGGTCGATCTCGAACTGCTGGCCGATCCGGCGCATGAAGTCGTCGAGCGGGGTGGCGAAGCGGTGCATCGGCAGCACCACCGAGGCGCGCAAGCGCTTGGTGATGTCCGAGATCCCTTCGAGCGACATGGTATAGGTGCCGTCGATCGGCACCATTACGATGTCGAGCCGCCCTATCTGGGCGAAATGGCTGTCGTCGAGCTTGTGGTGGAGGTGGCCGAGATGGCCGATGCAGAGGCCGGCCGCCTCGAAGATGAAGATGGAATTGCCGTCGCGGATCATGTCCGCGCCGACGTCGTCGCCGTAATAGCGGCGGATGTCGGTCGTGACGTTGCGGATGAAGGTGTCACCGATGCGCTCGGAGACGATGGCCGGCTTGCCGTCGTCGCTCCAGCCATGCAACACGTGGGGAATGCGCTTGTCCGGGTATAAGGAGTAGTGCGTGCTGTGCGCCCGGTTCATGGTGACGACGTCGGGCAGCCGTCCGACCTGATAGGCGCCACTATAATCGGTGGCGATGCGCAAGCCGCCGGGCGTGTCGATGTAGTAGGTGGAATGGCCCGCATAGGTGATCTCGACCTCGGCAGAGCCGGCGGCCGGCCGGAACGCGACCGGCATGGCCCGCGGTGCCGCGTTGGCCATCGCCAGACATTCGCTGCGCTGTGGCTGCTGGGCGAGGGAAGGGGTCAGGAATGCGCCGAACAGCGCGATAGCCGCCAAAACCAGTCGCCGCATGGATCCGTCCCCGATGACTTCACGGCGAAGTCTAGCGTGCAATGCGGAGCCTCGCCAATGGGGCGGGATCAACAGCGCGTCAGTGTCGCACCTATTGCTCGCGCTTCGGGCTGAACTTCCAGGTGATCGCGACGAGGCCTGCGGTGATCAGTCCGCTGATCAGGCCGGCGAGCGGCAGGGCGAGCAGCAATGCGGCGCTGGCTGCCCAGCCGATCGAGGAGAAGGCCTCGGCGAAGGTCGCGAGCCGCGATGAGGTCTGCCGGCGGCGGAATTGGCTGCGCCTTGCCTGCACCCGGAACCAGAGCTGGATCGCGGTCGCCGAGGCCGCGCTGACGATGATCGCGCCGGCACTGACCGCGGCCTGGAATGGCGAGGCAAAGGCCAGTGCCGCGAGCAGCGGACCGAAGATCACGGCGATCGCGATCAGCACTACCTCGATCTTGGCGCGAATGACGGCGGACGGCATCAAGGGCGCGGTCGCGACCAGGTCGGGGGCGTCCTCGCCCGAGATCGTCAGCCAGGCGAGCCCGCCGGCGAGCTGTCCGGCCGCCATGACGATGACAGGTGTGATCAGCGTCAGCGCCGCGGAACTGTCGGCAAAATTGCGCCAGAGCAAGAGCGCCGGCGGCACCAGATAGAGCAGCTGCATCAAGGTCTGCGAGATCAGCCATGGATCGCGCCACAGGAGCATGAATTCCTTGCGGCGCAGCGCCTGCTGGCGCGATCCGCCGCGGAACGCGCGCTCCTTGGCATGGACGCGGCCCGACGTGGCGTAGGCCGCGGCATCGATCGCCGTGTCGGCAAAGCGGTGCGAGAAGATCGCCATCACGCTGCCGAGCATCACGAGCGCGAGCGCGAGAAGCAGCGACAGCGCCTCGTTGTCGCCCATCGCTGCCCGCGCCGGCCACCACCAGATGCTGTCGACGTCGGGGGCGTAGGCGGCAACGCTGCCCGAGGTCAGGATGGTGAAGCGCGACAGCGTGCCGTAGGACATGATCGCCGCGACCTGAAGCGCGATCACGAAGCCCGCGCCGATGATCGCTGCGAGGATCTGGGCGATCAGGCGCGTCCGCGCCGGGCCGATCAGCCGGAACAGGAGAATGGTGACGGCGATCGCGGTCGCCGCCGCCGACAGGCCCATCGCAATGACGACGCCGAAGGCCGCGAGCCAGCGCGCGCCGCCGCCGATCACCAGCACGTCGATGAAGGGTGTCGAGAACAGCAGCGCGAGCACGGTGACGGTCAGCGCAATCGCGGCGATGCGGACCGAGAACAGATTGGCGAGCCGCGCCGGCGAGGACATGATCAGGTCGAGATCGGCGCGGGCGTAAAATACCCGTGTCACCGATTCGATCGCCTGCGACAGCATCAAGGTCCAGGCGAGAAAGATCGTGGCCGAAATCACGATCAGCGAGGATTTGTCGAGCGGCAGCTGCAGGTCGGCGAAACGGCCGATCACCGCCCAGGCCGGCAGGTGCAGCAGCGCGGCGAAGCAGACGAGGCCGATCATTGCCGCGCGCGCCCGTTTGCGCCGCCCGCCCGTCATCATGGCGAGCCATTCGCGCCAGGCGAGCCGCAGTTCGTGGCGGGCAAACCAGGACAGCGCGGTGGCCGAGCTCATGCCGCTTCCTGAAGCGTCACCAGCGCGATGAAGAGATCTTCCAGGCTGGTGTCGGCATGGCCGTTCTGCTGGCGCAGCTCGGTAAGCGTGCCTTCGGCGACCAGGCGGCCGGAGGCGATCACGCCGATGCGGTCGGCCATGCGCTCGGCGACCTCGAGGATATGCGTGGTCATGATGACGGTGCAGCCGGCGCGGACACGCGCGCTCAGCAGGCCCTTCACATGGCGGGCGGAGACGGCATCGAGGCCCGTCAAGGGTTCATCGAGGATGATCAGGCGGGGGTCGTGCACCAGCGCCCCTGCGAGAGCGACCTTCTGGCGCATGCCCTTGGAAAAGCCCTCGCAGCGCTCGTGCCGGTGCGCCTCTAGCCCGAGCGAATCGAGCAGGTCCTCGGCGACCGGTTGCGCGATCGACGGCGCGATGCCCCAGAGGCCGGCGACGAATTCGAGATATTCGAGCGGGGTGAGCTTGTCGTAGATCATGGGCTCGTCGGAGACCCACGCCATCACCTGCTTGGCGGCGACGGGATCGTGGAGCGCATCGATGCCGAAGATGGAGACGGCGCCGGCATCGGGCCTGAGCAGGCCCGCAACCATGCGCAGGGTGGTGGTCTTGCCGGCGCCGTTGGGGCCGACCAGCGCGTAGAATTCGCCGGCGTGAATGGTGAGATCGAGGCTGTCGACCGCCAGACGGTCAAAACGCTTCGTTAACCCCACCACTTCCAGCGCCGAGTTGTCCGGCTTCATGACGGCCATACCATCCGGTTGCATCGCCCGCGACCATGACCCGAAGATATTTCGGCACCGTGAATCGCACTGCCGCAAATTCCGTCAACCGGATTGGACTAAAGACAAGGCATCCCGACAAGTCACCGTTTGTTGACAGCGCGCGGGCGTTCAGGCTGAATTGCTTCCGGACAAATGGCGCGAACGCAGCGAAACGACTGCGTAGCGACTGGACACAAGATGCGGCAAGGCGGCCAAAAGAACCCGCCGGATGCATCGGGAGGATGCGCGGCGATGCTGGATTTCGTTCAGCAGCTGGTCAGCGGTGTTGCGCTCGGCTGCGTCTACGGCCTGATCGCGCTCGGCTTCGTGCTCGTCTACAAGGCCACCGAGGTCGTCAATTTCGCCCAGGGCGACCTGATGATGCTGGGCGGCTTCTTCGCCTTCACCTTCATCGGGATGATGGGCCTGAACTACTGGATCGGCTTTGCCGGTGCGGTGGCGGCGATGGCGCTATTCGGCATGCTGGCCGAGCGCGTGGTGGTGCGGCCGATCCTCGGCTATCCGCAATTCTCCATCATCATGGCCACGATCGGCCTCGGCTATTTCCTGCGCTCGATCGCCGGCATGATCTGGGGCACCGACGACCTGAAGATCGAGACGCCCTTCAGCCAGGGCGTGCTGCGCATGGGTTCGCTGGTGCTCGCCTACGACAAGCTCTCGGTGATCGCGGCGACGATGATCCTGTGCACGCTGCTCTGGTTGTTCTTCAACAAGACCACGCTCGGCACCGCGATGCGCGCCAGCTCCGAGAACATGCTGGCAGCCTATTACATGGGCATTCCGGTCAAGCGCGTAGTGTCGGTCGTCTGGGCGATCAGCGCGGCGGTCGCGACCTGTGCCGGCGTGCTGCTGGCGCCGATCACCTTCATCCATTCCAATGTCGGCCTCGTGCTCGGCCTGAAGGCGTTTCCCGCCGCCGTGCTCGGCGGTTTCGGCTCGATCCCGGGCGCCGTGGTCGGCGGCGTCCTGATAGGCGTGATCGAGAGCATGGCCGGCTTTTACCTGCCCGAGGGCTGGAAGGACGTCGCGCCCTACATCGTGCTGCTCGCCGTGCTGCTGCTGAAGCCCGAGGGCCTGTTCGGCCTGCACGTCCGCAAGAAGGTCTGAACGCCATGCGCTTCATGTTCAAGACCGACTACGAGGACGACATCAAGCTGTTCCCGCATTCCGGTTACGTCGTCACCTACGGCGTCCTGCTCGCGCTGCTGCTGATCGCGCCTTACGTGCTCTCCAGCTATCTGATGAGCCAGCTGGTCTTCGTCTGCATCTATGCGACCGTCGGCGTGGCGCTGTTGATCCTGACCGGATTCACCGGCCAGGCCTCGCTCGGCCATGCCGCCTTCCTCGCCATCGGGGCCTACACCGCGGCGTACTTGCAGAAGTACAACGTGCCGTTCCCGGTCTATTTCCTCGCCGCCGGGCTCCTGACCGGCATCATCGGCGCGATGGTCGGCTTTCCTGCGCTGCGCCTCACCGGCATCTATCTCGTCATCGCCACCATCTCCTTTGCCCTGATCGTGGAGGAGATCCTGGCGCGATGGGAGAGCGTCACCCACGGCAACGAGGGCTTGCGGGTCAAGACGCTGTCGCTGCTCGGCGTCGCCGTGCCGCGCGACAGCCCGACCTTCTATTATCTCTGCCTTGCCGTGCTGGTGCTGACCATCGTCGGCACGCTCAATCTGCTGCGTTCGCCGACGGGACGTGCCTTCGTCGCGATCCGCGATTCCGAGACGGCGGCGCGCAGCATGGGCGTCAATGTTGCGCTCTACAAGGTGAAGTCGTTCGCGATCTCGGCCGCGATCACCGGCTTTGCCGGCGTGCTGTTCGCGCACAAGCTCTCCTTCATCTCGCCGGAGATGTTCACGCTGCAGCTCTCGATCGAGTTCATCATCGTGATCCTGATCGGCGGCACCTTCAGCCTGCACGGCGCCGTGCTGGGGGCGATCTTCATCGTGATGATCGATCCGTTCCTGACCTATCTGAAGGACGACATGCCCGGCATCATCGCCGGCATTGCCGCGACGTTCGGGGCGGGCACGGCGACGGCGGGCAACATCCAGGCGAAGGTCGCGGCCTTCGCCTCGCTCAACGGCCTGAAGGGCGCGATCTACGGCATCATCATCGTGCTGTTCGTGCTGTTCGAGCCGCTCGGCCTCTACGGCCGCTGGCTCAAGATCAAGCTCTTCTTCCAGCTGTTCCCGCTCTACAAGCGCGCCACCTTCAAGCGGCAGAAGATCTACGTGAAGTCGGAGCGCAATCGATGAGCTATTTCCGCGCCGAGAACCTGTCGCTGCATTTCGGCGGCCTCAAGGCGGTCGATGCGGTCTCGTTCGCGGTGGAGAAGGGCGAGATTCTCTCGATCATCGGGCCCAACGGCGCCGGCAAGAGCTCGATCTTCAACCTGATCTCGCGGATCTACCGGCCGACCTCGGGCCGCATCTTCTTCGAGGACCAGGACATCACCGAGCAGCCGCCCTACGACATTGCCAAGCTCGGCATCGCCCGCACCTTCCAGAACATCGAGCTGTTCGAGAATGCGACCGTGCTGTCGAATCTTCTGGTCGGCCGCCACCGCCATTCGACCACGCAGCTCTGGCAGGAGCTCTTGTTCCTGCCGAGCGTGCGGGCCAACGAGAAGGTGCACCGGCGCAGGGTCGAGCAGGTCATCGAATTCCTCGACCTCGAACCCTATCGCGACAAGCTGATCTCGGGCCTTCCTTACGGCGTGCGCAAGGTGATCGAGCTGGCGCGCGCGCTGTGCTCGGAGCCGAAGCTGATCCTGCTCGACGAGCCGTCCTCCGGCCTCAATGTCGAGGAGACCGACGACATGTCGTTCTGGATCCGCGACATGAAGAGCGAGCTCGGCGTCACCGTGCTGATGGTCGAGCACGACATGTCGCTGGTCAACCGCGTCTCCGATCGCGTCATCGCGCTGAACTATGGCCGCGTGCTGGCGATGGGCTCGCCCGCTGAAGTGCAGCAGCATCCCGACGTCGTCGCCGCATATCTCGGAGCCTGAAGCGATGGATGCCGCGGCGACTCCGGATATCATCTTAAAACTCTCCAACATCGAGAGCTATTACGGGCCGATCATGGCGATCCGCGGCATTTCGCTGGAGGTGCCGCGCGGCCGCATCGTCACGCTTCTCGGGGCCAACGGCGCCGGCAAGACCACGGTGCTGAAGACGATCTCCGGCATCCTCGATCCGCAGAAGGGCGCGATCGAGTTCATGGGCAAACCGATCCAGCGCATGGAGGCCGACCGCATCGTGCGGCTCGGCCTCAGCCACGTGCCGGAGGGACGGGAGGTGTTCCCGTTCCTCTCCGTGCGCGAGAACCTGATGATGGGCGCCTATCCGCGCAAGGACCGGGACGGCGTCGCCGAGGATCTGGAGCGTGTCTACGGCTATTTCCCGCGCCTGAAGGAGCGCATCAACCAGCCGGCCGGCCAGCTCTCCGGCGGCGAGCAGCAGATGCTCGCGATTGGCCGCGCCCTGATGAACCGGCCGACGCTGCTCTTGCTCGACGAGCCCTCGCTCGGCCTTTCGCCGCTGCTGGTGAAGGAGATCTTCACCATCATCCGCCGGGTCAACGAGGAGCAGGGCATGTCGATCCTGCTGGTCGAGCAGAACGCCAAGGTGGCGCTGGAAACCGCCCATTACGGCTATGTGCTCGAGATCGGCCGTATCGTGATGAACGACAGCTGCGACCGCTTGATGCATTCCCAGGACATCCAGGAATTCTACCTTGGCGCCAAGGAAGCGGGCGCGCGCGGCGAGCGGCGCTGGAAGAAGAAGAAGACGTGGCGGTGAGGGCGAGCTGGCAGTAAGATGAGCTTGCCCAACGCTAAGCAAAGACCGCCGGCAAGGCAGGCAGCGGGGGTAGGCGAAGGAGGAGAGGTGCATGGCCGGAGCGGCGGTGCTGACGGTCGCTGATACGATCGCGAAGAGCTTCTTGCGCGCCGCCGAGACGCGGGGCGACAGGCCGGCGATCCGCGAGAAGAAGTTCGGTATCTGGCAGCCGACGAGCTGGCGAGAGTGGCTCGCGATCTCGAAGGAGATCGCCTACGCGCTTCGCGCCGTCGGTTTCATGCCCGGCGACGTCGCCTCCATCATCGCCAATGCCGTCCCCGAATGGGTCTACGCCGACATGGGCATATTGTGCGCCGGCGGCGTCTCCTCCGGAATCTATCCGACTGATTCTGCGTCCCAGGTCGAGTATCTCGTCAACGATTCCGCGACCCGGGTGATCTTCGCCGAGGACGAGGAGCAGCTCGACAAGATTCTCACCTGCCGCGCGCGCTGCCCGAGCTTGCAGAGGATCATCGTGTTCGACATGGAGGGCCTCAGCGGCTTCTCCGACGACATGGTGATGTCGCTCGACGAGTTTCGCGCGCTTGGCCGCAACCACATGGTCGGCCGCGAGGCGCTGTGGCAGGAGATGATCGACAGCCGTGTCGGCGGCGATCTCGCGATCCTCGTCTATACGTCCGGCACCACCGGTCCGCCCAAGGGCGCGATGCACGCCAATCGCAGCGTCACCCACCAGATGCGGCACGCCAACGACTTCATCCCGGCGCGGGAGGACGAGGATCGCCTGGTGTTCCTGCCGCTGTGCCATGTCGCCGAGCGCGTCGGCGGCTATTACATCTCGGTCGCGCTCGGCTCCGTGATGAATTTTGCCGAAAGCCCGGAAACCGTGCCGGACAATCTGCGCGAGGTGCAGCCGACCGCCTTTCTGGCGGTGCCGCGCGTCTGGGAGAAATTCTATTCCGCCATCACCATCGCGCTGAAGGATGCGACGCCGCTGCAGCAATGGGTCTATCGCCGCGCCATCGGCATCGGCTACCGCATGGTCGATTGCCGGCTCGAGGGCAGGGCGCCGCCGCTGTCGCTGCGCATCGCCAACCGCATCGCCTATGTGATCGCGTTCCGCAACATCCGCCGCATGATCGGGCTCGACCGCTGCCGCATCGCATTCACCGGCGCAGCGCCGATCGCGCCGGAGCTGATCCGCTGGTATCTGGCGCTCGGCATCGACATGCATGAGGTCTACGGCCAGACCGAGAATTGCGGGGTCGCCACCATGATGCCCGCGGACAGGATCAAGCTCGGCTCGGTCGGCACCGCGGTGCCGTGGGGCGAGGTCGCGCTGTCGCCCGACGGCGAGATCCTGATCAAGGGCGACTTCCTGTTCATGGGCTACCTGAACCAGCCGGAGAAAACCGCAGAGACGATCGATCCCCGCGGCTGGCTGCACACCGGCGACGTCGGCACCATCGACAACGAGGGCTTCGTCCGCATCACCGACCGGATGAAAGACATCATCATCACCGCCGGCGGCAAGAACATCACGCCGTCCGAGATCGAGAACCAGCTCAAGTTTTCGCCCTACATCTCGGACGCCGTCGTGGTCGGCGACAAGCGGCCCTATCTCACCTGCCTCGTGATGATCGACCAGGAGAACGTCGAGAAGTTCGCCCAGGATCACGACATCCCCTTCACCAATTATGCCAGCCTGTGCCGGGCGAGGGAGATCCAGGACCTGATCGGGCGCGAGATCGAACAGGTCAACGGCAATTTTGCCCGCGTCGAGACCATCAAGAGGTTCTACCTGATCGAGCGCCAGCTCACCCCCGAGGACGAGGAGCTGACGCCGACCATGAAGCTGAAGCGCGGCTTCGTGAACAAGCGCTACGCCGCCGAGATCGAGGCGATGTATCGCGAGCGTGCGGTGGCGTGAATAGCTTTCGAAAAAGCGAGGGAGCGATGGCCCCGCCCTTCGCACAATACGGGCCCAAAAGGAGAGGAGACGTCAATGTCGAAGTCGTTCCACGCGTTCGGCCTTGCTATGGGCGCTATCGCGCTCACTTGTCTGCCGGCCGTCGCGCAAACCAAGATCACCAATGAAGGCATCTCGGCAACCGAGATCGTCATCGGCACCCATCAGGACCTGTCGGGTCCGATCAAGGGCTGGGGCGTGCCGGTCTCCAACGGCATGAAGATGGCCGTCGAGGAGGTCAACGCCGCCGGCGGCATCAACGGCCGCAAGATCCGCCTGGTGGTCGAGGACAGCGGCTACGATCCGAAGAAGGCCGTGCTGGCATCGCAGAAGCTGATCGAGCGCGACAAGATCTTCGCGATGGTGGGGCCGATGGGATCGCCCACCGTGCTCGCCGCGCAGGATATCCTGCTCGACGCCGGGGTCATGCAGCTCTTCCCGCTGACGGCGGCCGAGTTCACCTTCAAGTTCGACCCGGCCAAGCCGCAGGAGCGGCTGAAGTTCAACAACCTGCTTCCTTACGTCGAGAGCACGCGGGCGGCGCTCAAATACATGATCGAGGCAAAGAACTTCAAGAAGCCCTGCATCATGCATCAGGACGACGAGTACGGAAAGAACGTGCTCGATGGCTTCAACCAGCAGCTCGCCGCCATGAAGGTGCAGCCGGCCTCGGTCACGACCTACAAGCGCGGCGCCTCCGACTTCTCGGCGCAGGTCGCCAAGATGAAGTCCGACGGCTGCGACCTCGTCGTGCTCGGCGCGGTCCTGCGTGAGCCGATCGGCACGATGAGTGAAGCGAAGAAGCTCGGCTGGGATGTCACCTTCCTCGGCGCCACGCCCGTCAACGTGCTCGAGGTGCCGGCGCTCGGCAAGGAAACGGTGGAAGGCTTGTATGCTGCTTCGAACTTCGAAATTCCCTATGAAGACACCGCAAAAGGAAAGGTGAAGGACTGGCTCGTCAACTACAAGAAGATGTTTGGCGCCGATGCCAACACCCAGGCCATCATCGGCTACAACGCGGTGATGACGTTCGCGCACTATGCCAGCAAGGCTGGCAAGGATCTGACTGGCCAGAAGATGCTCGACGCGCTGGAGTCCGGCGACAAGTTCCAGGACATCTTCAATTCGCCGCCGACGGTGTTCTCGAAGACCAACCATCTCGCGACCACCGTCACCCAGGTCCAGCAGGTCAAGAACGGTCGCTGGGTGCTGGTGAAGGACAATCTGATGTTTTGATCTCTCGCGGCGCGGACGGTGCACCCTCTCCCCTTGCGGGAGGGGTGGATCGCCGCGAAGCGGCGAGCCGGGTGAGGGGTCTCTATCCTCACGAAGGTCTTGCGTGTGGAGAGAGCCCCTCATCCGGCGCGCTTGCGCGCGCCACCTTCTCCCACAAGGGGAGAAGGAAGATGTGCCGCGGTAAGAACCCTACGATCCCCCGCCTGCGGTGCCCGAGCTCACCGGGGCGAGCTCGTCTTCCCGGCAGCGCCAGCCGTCGTCGGCTTTGACGAAGGCGAAGGTTCGCTGGATTCTCAGCCGGCGCGTGACGTTGAAGGCGTCTGCGGCGCGCTCCTTGTTGCCGGTTCCCGGCTGCGGACGGCCTGTCGTGGCGTCCCAGCAGGTGCCGGTGCAGATGGAGGCGATCTTGCTGCACACGGTGAAGGGGGCCAGCACGGCCATCTCGATTTCGCCGGTGACCTGCGCCTCCTGGTCGCTCACTTGGCTGTCGAGCGCATAGACGCGGTTGATGCGCAGGAAATTGCCGCAGGAATTGGCCGCATGAATCCGCGCGGCGCAGAAATCGACCGCGTCGGTGTCGGGTGATCGGGCCGCGACCTGCCGGCCGAACACCTTCTTGGGATCGCCTTTTGCGGCTCGGATTTCGTCGGTCTTGCGCTTCAAATGTTCGGCGAGACAGTCCTCCGCGGATTCCAGCTCATGCAGCGGCACGTTCTCCTTGCCGACCAGATTGCATTTGCGGTCGCGCTCGCGTGTCCACCGTCCATATTCGGCGAAGGCAAAGCGTGCCGCGGTCGGGTCCAATTTGCCGATCAGGCCGAGCACCAGGCCATTGAGCTCGGTTTCGGCAAGCGCCAGCGTCGGGTCGGCGCAGATCACCGCGCCCGCCGCGGTGTTGGCTGCAAGGCAGTCGAAATCCGGATCGCGAACGATCGCGGCGCGCTCCTCGGTGACCTTGAGCAGGCACGCCTTGACCTGGTCGAATTCGTCGGGGCGGATCGCGGTCTGGCCGACGATGCCGCAGCTGAGGTTGCGTTGGCGGACCCAGATCGCATTCTCCTCGATTCCAGGCAGGCGATCCGGCAGGCGGGCGAGCCGCGCCTCGATCGCGACGCTCAGCTTCTCGGCGGCGGCGGCAAGGGTCGCATCACCGCAGAACAATTGATTGCCGGGGTCGCGAATCTGCTGGCAGTTGTTCCTGGAGAACAGCGGCAGCCTGTCGGCGATCGCGCGCTCGGATTGCGCGGACGCGGACGCCGCCGGCAATGCCAGCGCAAGCACAGACAGCACGATGAACCGCATTCCAGTCGCCCCCGCACGGAAGGCGCCATGCTAGCGCCTGGTCTTGCGCGGTGAAATGGGTTTGTGCGGAAGAGCAGCGGGAGGTCTGTAGCCCGCATGGTGCGCAAGCGTAGTCCGGGGCCGGTGCGAGTGGCAAGAGTCCCGGATTTCGCTGCGCTCTAGCCGGGCTAGGAGGCCGATTCGATCAACGCGCCTCGGCGGCCGCCATCGAGACCTGTACCGGCTCGTCGACATATTTCAGCACGGCCGATTGGTGGAGCACGAACAGCGGCTGATAGCTCCGCGTCGCGTCGTCCCTGACCATCGCCATGCGGCGATTGTCGAGCATGAGCCATTGACCGTCGAGTTTTGCTGCGGCAATGGCGTGCGCCTCGCCGGCCCTGACGTCGCGCACCACGACCATGCGGAGGTCTTCAGAGGCAATTCCCGCCAGCCGCAGCGCGGCCAGCTTGGCGATGGCATAGTCCTCGCAATCGCCGGCGCCGCGCGCGAAGGTCGCAAGCGGCGAGCTCCAGAGGTCGGCGCTGCCGTCGTTGGCGGCATGGATGGCGAGATTGATGGCGCGGTTGATCTCGCCGAGCCGCGCGCGGCCGTCGCGGGCGCGGGCCTGATCGACGATGGCGAGTAGCTCGAGCGCCGCGGGTGAAGCGCAATTGTCCCGGTCGCCGTCGCACAGTGCGAGCTGCACCATGTCGTCGTCGAGCTTGTCCTTCAGCGCGGACCATTTCTGCTGCAGGCTGCCGGATGAGATGGCGAAGGCGAACACGCCAAACGGTTCGGCGGATTTGCGCACGAGGACGCCGGCGCCCGGCGAGAGCAGCGTGCCGGCGCGAAGCTCGGCGGCCGATCCGAGCAGGATCAAGCCGCACATGACAAGGATTGCGCGAAAGGCGCGCGAGCGAGCAGCGGTCTCCATCTGACATCCCCTTCCCAAGCTTCGCGAGATCCCCCTCGATCTCGTCGTGCCGGGCTTTGTTGCTTTCGCGGAGATAGTGCGAGACGGGCCATTTTGTTCTGCTTAACGCGCCCGGCAGGGGTCTCAAAACCGGGTGGCAGGCTGAATCGGACCCGCCCGAATTGCGTAAAATTTTACGATTCGACGGCTAGGAGAGCCTCCTGCCGCGAAATGGAACCAATTGCAGGCAAAAGTTGCGACGGGCGCCGAATCTCGCCCCTATGGCTAACGATCCGCTTTTTCACGGGTTCTGTTAGTTAGGTCACAGATTTAACTCCGTATTTGCCGCAGGATGTTGCAGGGCATCACGAACAAAAGATGACGCAAGTATCTGTTCTACCAGTTTTACTTCGAATGACTTGGGGCGGCAGGAAATGCGTGCATTTAACCCTGTTTCGACTTCCGAATTCTTGGAATATGACTTCCGTTCCTCTGGGAATGCACCGCCCGGCGCAGGCTCTTACGGCCAAGTGACGCGAAATCACACAAGCAATAGATGGTTTCGCTAAGGACTTGGTAATGCTAAGCAAGCTTAGGTCGTCGATACTTACATAAATTTTAACCCTTTTTACGGTGCCCGGTTGAATTACGCTGGCAAATTTGACGCCGCGACGTTTTTGGACGGCCAGGGTTCCAACTCGCCCGTCTTTGTCCACGTCGATTCCTTTGCCGCCAAGCCCTTCATTGCCAAGGCGCATGGCCATGTGCCCGACGGTGCATTCGTCGTTCCCGACCCCAATCTGATCTTCAACGGCGAGTTCAAGCGTGCCGGGCTCGACCTCGTGCTGTCGCACGACGGTCACGAGTTCGTCGTTCACGATTATTTCAGGGGCGACAAGCGCGCCGCGATCGCTTCGCCCGACGGCGCCCACCTCAGCGGCGACGTCGTCAACGCCCTCACCGGCCACGTCCAGGTCGCCCAGGCCGCGCCCGGTGCCGGTGCGGCCCAGGTCATCGGTCACGTCACCAAGCTCGTGGGCAGCGCGACCGCCATCCGCAACGGCGTCTCGGTGATCCTGAACAACGGCGACAACGTCGAGAAGGGCGACGTGGTGTCGACCGGCGCCGATTCGACGCTCGGCATCACCTTCATCGACGGCACCGTGTTCGGCTTGTCCTCCAATGCGCGGATGGTGCTGAACGAGATGGTCTACGACCCCAACGGGTCGAACAATTCATCGCTGCTCAGCCTGGTGGCGGGCACCATCACCTTCGTCGCCGGCGAAACCGCCAAGCACGGCGACATGAAGGTCGACACGCCCGTCGCCACCATGGGCATCCGCGGCACGGCGGTGCTGACACAGATCAACTTCGTCGTTCCCGCCGGCGGCGGCGATCCGCAGCCGCAGGCGAGCTTCCAGGTGCTGGTCGAGCCGAACGGCACGACCGGCTCCTACATCCTGTTCGACAAGGTCACGCTGCTGCCGATCGCGACGGTCAACCAGGCCGGCCAGATGATCCAGATCAGCGGCGGCAACGTCTCGGTCACCAATGCACTGATGTCGCCGGACGTGCAGAAGCTGATCACGGACGTGTTCACGCTGAAGTTCACCGACAACAACACCAACACCAAGCTGACCACGAACTACACCGACACGATCACGCCGTTCGGCCATGAGGTGGTGCTCAAGTCGGGGGCCGGCCCGATCGTCACCGCGACCTTCGTCAATCTCAATCCGCAGACGCAGGAAGGCCCGACCACGTCGACGCCGACGCCCGGCCGCATTCCCGGTCAGCCGATCGCGCAAAGCTTCGACCTCGGCGGCAACGTGAAGACGGCGTTCGCGCTGACCGAACGGGCGGACACCACCGGCGATACGCACGCCGACACGATTTCCGGATTGATCAGATTCCTCGATCAAAACCTCGGCGACCTGCCGACGGTGAGCGTGAGCCTGGCCGAGGCGCCGAACTACGTCTACAAGAGCGCCGGCCAGCAGGATGTCACCGGCTCGCTCACCGCGCTGCAGAAGCAGGACATCGCGGCGACGCAGATTCAGATCAGTGTCGTCGCCGACCCTGCCAACAACAATAACGGCTCGGCGGTCTGGACCTACACGATCCCGGACAAGGTCTTCGATTTCCTCGCGGCCGGCGAGACCCTGACGCTGACCTACATGGTCCGCGTCGACACCAATTTCTCGGTGAACCCCGAGTCCAAGTTCATCCCGATCACCATCACGATCACGGGAACGAACGACAAGCCGGTGGTCACCACCGACGTTCCCGTCATCACTTTCGAAGGCGGCACCAGCGTGCCGGGTGGCCCGCTCACCAGCGACGTTCCAACCTCGGGCACGCTGAGCTTCGATGACGTCGATCTCACCGACAAGCATACGGTGTCGGTGGCGCTGACCAGCGCGACCCTGCCCGGCGGCACCGTTCCGCCCGGTCCGCTCGCGGCATTCCAGAGCGCGATGTCGGTCGCGATCGCTGCGGGCGCCGACAGCACCGGTGACGGCACCGGCACCATCAACTGGTCGCTGGCCGATCTTCCGGTCTATCTCGCCGACTTCATCCCGAAGGGCGTGGTGCTGACGCTGGTCTACACCGTCACCGTCACGGACTCGCAAGGTGCGACAGCCCAGCAGACGATCACCGTCACGATCACCGGCACCGACGCGCCCGCCGTGGTCTGGATCGCGACCGACAACGCGGGCGCGCCCTCCGGCGGGTACTGGAAGGACGCGGCCAATTGGGAGACCGGGACCGTCCCGACCATCGATGACGACGTCATCGTCATCACCGATCAGCTGCACGGTCTGACGCCTTCCTATCCGGTGACGATCGACGCGGCTGCCTATGCGAAATCGCTGACGATGAACGATTTCGGCGGCCCGCCGCCGAAGCTGATCAACCAGAGCTCGCTGACCATCGCCGGTGCGCTCAACATGAGCGCGGACTCGATCCTCACCAACGCCGCGACCGGCACGATGTCGGTCGGCGGCAAGGCTGAGATATCGGACACGAGCGTGCTCACCAATGCGGGCCACTTGACGCTCGCCGGCGGCGGCGATTTCGCTGCCGGTACCACGATCACCAATTCCGGCACGCTGGAGCTGTCGGGCGGCACCTTGAAGATGCTGGCCGACATTGCCAATGCCGGCGGCACGCTGAAGGCTGACGCGGCCACGACGCTGATCGTGGACAATGCGGCCGTCCACGGCGGCACGGTCACGATTCTCGGGACACTGGAACTCGACGGCGCCAGCTTGATCGAGAACGGCACATTGACCAATTCCGGTACGGTCAACGTCGAGGGCACGGTCGAATTTGCCAATGAGACGGTCTCCAACACCTCCGCCGGCACGATCAGGGTACTGGCGAATGGCTGGCTGACGATCGACCAGGGATCCAGCGTCGCCAACGCCGGCCACGTCACGGTCGATGCCTCCGGCAAGCTGTCGATCAGCGGCGCAACCATCAGCGGCGGCACGATCGACGGCGGCGGCAACATAGACGTCACCGGCGCCAGCAGGATCGACGGCGGGGCGACATTGAGCACGAGCGCCGTCGCGGTCGGAAGCGGGGTGACGCTGACGCTCGACGATGTCACCGTTGCGGGGACCGCGATCGCAAATGGCGGCACCGTCAAGATCGATGCGAGCAAGAAACTGACGCTCTCGGGCGCGAGCGTCACCGGCGGCCAGCTCAACGTGCTCGGTACGCTGGCCTCGTCCGGCGCCAGCACCGTCACCAATGCGTCCATCACCAACAACGGCCTGATCGAGGCGATCGGAGGCGTGTTGACGCTCGCCGCCACGACCTCGGCCGCCATTGCCAATGCCGGCACCCTCCGCGCCAACGGCGTCGAGCTCGATATCGACCACCAGGCCGTCACCAACACCGGCACGCTGGCCGCGATCAACGGCGGCACGCTGAAGCTGACCGCGATGACGGTGACCAACACCGGCGGCACCGTGTCGGTCGCATCGGGCTCGTCGCTCGATCTCGCCGGTTCGACCATCAGCGGCGGCACGGTGACGATCGCGGGCACGCTGGAATCGAACGGCACGAGCGCAGTCGACGGCGCCGACCTCAACAACACCGGCACGATCTCCGTGACCAGCGGCACGCTGACGATCGATCCCGGCCTGCTTCATGCCATCACCAATCTCGGCCTGATCGAGGCGGCGGGCGGGGGCATCCTCAAGCTCGCGACCGCGACCGTCAGCAATGCCGGCGGCACGATCGCGGTCGACGGCGCCTCGAAGCTCTATCTGACCGACGTCTCGATCAACGGTGGCACCCTGAGCAATGCCGGTCATCTCTACGGCGTCTCGGGCAGCAGCACGATCACGGGCGCGGTCACCAACACCGGCACGATCGAGGTGCAGGCCGGCACGCTGAACCTCGCTGGCGGCATCACCGGCGTCGGGACGCTGCTTGTCGACGACGGCGCGACACTGGCGCTGGGCGGCGCGGATGCGCAGACCGTCACCTTTGCCGGCGGTGCCAACACGCTCCGGCTCGATGCCACGAGCCATGATTTCACCGGCACCATTACGGCCGGGGCCTCGACCGGCGGTACCTTCACCGTCACCGGTGATGCCGATATCGCCAGCGCGAGCGGCGACGCGCTCGTGCTCGCTGCATCCGGCGGAACCAGCGGCAACCATGGCGACGTCATTCTGACGCCAACCGGCGCACTGACCGGCGCGGCCAACGGGCTCGTCGTCACCCAGAACGGCGCCGGCGACGTCTCGTTGACCGCAACCAAGGACATCACGGGCCTCGCCGGCAACGGCATCACGCTGCGCGACAGTGCGACCGGCTCCGGCGACATCACCGTCAACAATCTTACCGGCAAGGCGACCGGCACCGGCGCGAATTCGGTCGGCGTTCTCGTCGAGAATTTGAACGCTGCCAATAGCGGCGACATCTCGATCACTCAGCTCGGCGGCGTCGCGGGCGGCGCCTATGGCATCGATGCAGCGACGCTGGGCCACGGCGACATCGACATCGACGCCGGCGGCTCGATCACCGGCGGCTCCATCTACGGCATCCGGACGCGCAGCTATGGCAGCGGCAGCCAGACCGTCACGACGGAGGCCGGCAGCATCGTCACGTCGGCCAGCTCGGGCATCGTCGCCGTCAATCGCGCGACGTCGATCAACGCTGCGGCCGATAGCAGCGTTACGGTCACCAGCTACGGCACGATCAATTCGGGAAGCAGCCCGAACCTGGCCGGCAATGTTCCGGCCGGCATCGAAGCCGGCTACACCGGCGCCACCAGTGGCACCCACGCCAATACCGGCGTCAACGGCTCGGTGGTCGTCAACAACCATGGCAACATCACCGCCGCGGCCGGTTACGGCATCAACGCCTTCAATTACGGGAGCGGCGACGTCTCGGTGAACAGCTTCGCCGGCACCACGATCTCGGTCTCCGGGGCGCAGAGCATGGGAATCAACGCCGCAGCATTGAGCGGCGGCACCGGTGACGTCACGGTCACGCTCGGCGAGAATGTCACGATCTCGGGTGCGGCCAGCTATGGCATCAGGGCCCACAGCATCGACCAGGGCGACATCAGCGTCACCCTGGCGAAAGGCGACAGCATCACCTCCGGCAGCTCCGGCATCGTGGCCGTCAATTTTGCGACGGCCATTGCCGCCGGCGTTGCGAGCACGATCTCCGTCGAAGCGCACGGCACGATTCATTCCGGCACCACGCTCAACAACGACGGCACCACGCCGGGCGCGATCATCGCCGGCTACAAGCCGGGCGGAAACGGCACCTTCTCGAACGCGGTCAACGGCGACGTCGTCGTCAACAGCGATGCGAACATCACCGCAGCTGCCGGCTATGGCATCGAGGCGTTCACCTGGGGTGTTGGCGACATCACCGTCACGACCGGCCAGAATTCACAGATCTCCGCCGCAGGCACTGCGATCGCTGCGTTCGATCATGGCGGCGGCGACGTCAGCATCACCAATGACGGTTCGGCCTCCGGCGCGGTCGGCGTGGCTGTCCTCGCCACCGGCGTCGGCGACGTCACCATCGTCAATCATGGCGACATCGACAGCACGAGCTTCGCCGGCATCAGCGTCACGCAGAATGGGGCCGGCGCGACCGGCTCGACGCACATCACCAATTCCGGCTCGATCTCGGCTCCCACCGGTCACGCGGCGATCTACATCCAGGAGAACGCGACCGGCACGGCGACGATCGACAATTCCGGCACGATCGGTGCTGCGGACGCATCCAGCGTGACCTCGACGAGCTATGCGATCGTCGAGACCGGCGGCGCCATCACGATCAACAACTCTGGCGACATCAACGGCAACATCTCCGTCGCCACGGCCACCTTCAACAACAACGCGGGCGGCATCTGGACCGTCTCCGGCACCAGCGTGTTCGGCAGCCTGTCGTCGATCGTCAACGACGGCGATATCGACCTGCTCGATGGGGCCTCGATTGCCGGGACCGGCCTGAGCATTGCGAACTATCATGAGATCGACAGCTGGGGCACGGCGACGATCTCCGGCGCCATCACCAACGCCGGTACGATCGAGGTCAACGCCGGGACCCTGACGCTGTTCGGCTCGCTGTCCGGCGCGGGGTCGGTTACCGTCGATGCCGGCGCGCTCCTGAAGCTCGAAGGCACGGTCACGCAAACGGTCACGCTCGCCGGTGATGGCGCCGCGCTTCAGATCGATACGTCGTCCTTCGGCGGATCGATCGCGGGGCTGTCCGCCGGCGACACGATCGACCTGTCCACGATCAAGTACGGTCTCGGCACCAGTGCGGTCTATGTCGCCAATGCCGACCCTGCGACCGGAGGCGTGCTGACGGTCACCGACGCCGATGGCAACCACATCGATCTGAATCTGACCGGTGCCGACTACAGCAACGCCCATTTCGCCGGCAGCAGCGACGGCCATGGCGGCACCCTGATCACGTTCAATGCGGATGATGATGCACCGGTCTTCACCGCGGCAGAGGCCTCGCCGAGCGTGAGCTTCTCCGAGCTGGAGAGCACCACCGGCGATCCGACGCTCGATCCGGTCTCGGGTGGGACGGGCGCGATCCATTTCACCGACATCGACCTCACCGATCGTCCGACGGTGACGAACGTTGCGTATGCCTTGACTTGGCTCGACGCCGACCACACCACGCAGCTGACGCTGTCGCCGGACGAAATCACCGCGTTGGAGCAGGCGCTGACACTCTCTGCGACCGGCAACAAGAACAACGGCGCGATCGGCTGGAGCTATTCGATCGCCGACAGCGCGCTGGATTTCCTCGGCGAAGGCCAGACCGTGACGGTGGTCTCCACCATCACGCTGGCGGACCATCAGGGCAAGACCGATACGGCCGCGGTGACGGTCACCATCACCGGCAAAAACGACGCGCCGGTGATCACGGTCGCAAGCGGCGACAGCGCCGGCGCGACTCTGGACGAGACCAATGCGGGGCTGGACAAGACCGGCACGCTGACCCTGTCCGACGCGGACGCCACCGATCATGTGAGCGTCGCGCGCGATCACCTCTCGGTCTATCTTGACGGTGTGTTGCAGACCGACGTCGGCGCGCTGTCGAACACCGATCTACTGAACTATCTGACCGTTCCGGCCGCCGATATCCTGAACGGCACCGCCACCCACGCGCAGTTCACCTGGACCTTCAACTCGCAGGGGGAGGACTTCGATTTCCTCGCCGCCGGCCAGACCCTGTCGCTGCAATACACGATCGTCCCGTCGGATGCCGATGGCGCCGGCACCAGCAGCACCGTCACGATCGACATCACTGGCAGCAACGACGCGCCGACGCTCGATGACGCGACGCTGGCTTCCGTCGCCGGCAACGACAGCGATCCGAGCGGAGCTACGATCAGCAGCCTGTTCACGGACAAGTTCCACGACGCTGACACCGGTGCGACATTCAAAGCCCTCGCGGTGACCTCCGACGCCGCCACCGCAGCGCAGGGCGTCTGGCAGTACGAGCTCGCCGGCACGGATCAATGGGTCGATATCGGGCCGGTCAGCAACACGAACGCGCTGGTGCTGGGCCCCGATACGCTGATCCGGTTCGTGCCCGCCAACGGCTTTTCCGGCACGCCAGGCGCGCTGGGAGTCCACGCGCTCGACGACACCTATACCGGCGCCATCACGACTGATCTGTCCACCGCGACAATCGATCTTTCGGTGACCGGCACCGGCGGTGAGACTCCGGCCTCGCAGGATCTCGCCACCATCGGCACGGAAGTGACTGTTCCCGCCGACGGCCCGGTGATCAACACCGAGAGCTTCCAAGTCGAGCATATCATCGAGAACAACTCCGACATCATTACCGATCTCATGGTCACCGGCTCAGCGGACCACGACTTCACCGTCACCATGTCGACGGCGCATCCAGGTCTTAGTCAGGTGGACTTCTATCCGGCCTCGGGCTCGCTCGAGGAGATCAACCTCGGTTTCGAGACCGGCGCCACCTACAATCCGACAGCGGCCAGCTCCGATCCTCAAGCCCAGCCGCCGGACATCGAGCAGATCACGCTGACTGTGACGGACCAGGCCACGGGGCTGTTCGACACCGTCCATTTCATCTTCCACGAGGCCGGCGACACCAGCCAGGCCGTTGCCCTGGAAGGCACCAGCGGCAAGGACGTCATCTTCGCGACCGATACGAACAGCACGCTGACGGGCGGGGAGGGCAAGGATCAGTTCGTGTTCGCGCCGGGCTTGTTGTATGACGACAACGGGCAACCCGTCACCGATTTCTCCCACACGATCACCGATTTCAAGGTGGGGCTCGACAAGATCGATCTGCGGCAGTTCTCCGACGTCGGCTGCAAGGGCGACCTCGCCATCGCCCAGCAGCAAAATGGCGACACCCTGATCACCTGGAATCAGGAGGTCTCGCAGCAATCCGGACCGATACAGGAGCACGAGTCGCTCCTGCTCAAGAACGTGGTTGCCGCGAATCTCCAGGCCAGCGATTTCATCTTCGGCACACATGTCACGTGAGGACGTGCGGCCCTATCGGCCAACAGGCGCGTAGCTTGACCGCGGCAAAAAATTCACCGTCTACCACCGTCAGGGAATAGCCAATCGCGGGCCGAGGCTCCATGATCGGTGCGCCCGGCGTGGTGCGGGGCGGGAAGTCCGGCTGGCATGAAACGTCTGAGGATCCTGCGGCGGTGGTTTGCGCGGAAGCTCGGCTTTGCGCGGCTGATGTGCCTTGCGCTGCTGGTTCTGTTCGCCGTTGCGCGCCTCTGGGATCCGCCGCCGATCCAGGAATTGCGGCTGCGCACCTTCGACATGTTCCAGCTGATCGATCCCAGGCACAAGACGGCGCGGCCGGTCACCATCGTCGACATCGACGACAAGAGCCTCGCCAAGCTCGGGCAATGGCCGTGGCCGCGGACGCGGATCGCCGATCTGATCCAGAGCCTCACCAACAACGGCGCGGTGGCGATCGGCTTCGACGTGGTGTTTTCGGAGCCCGACCGACTCAATCCGGATCTGGTCGCGGGCCAGATGCGTTATCTCGACGACGCCACGCGCGCCAAGCTGCGCGGGCTGCCGACCAACGACCAGATCCTCGCCGAGGCGATCAAGCGCTCGCGGGTGGTGCTGGGCGAGACGGGTCTGCCCGATATCCTGGCCGAGCCCGACAAGTCACTTCCGCTCACGGGCGTGGCGACGGTCGGGGAGGAGGGCGCCGACCGCTTCCTGTTCGAATTTCCAGGCCTGCTGCGCAACGTGCCGGTGATCGAAATGGCGGCCGCCGGCCGCGGCCTGTTCTCGATCAGAAAGGAGCGCGACGGGTTCATCCGCCGCGTGCCGATGGTCATGCGTGCCCAAGGCAACATCATGCCATCGCTCAGCCTCGAGATCCTGCGCGTCGTCACGGGCACACCGACGCTGCTGATCAGGACCGACAAGACCGGCGTGCGGGCCGTGCGCCTCAAGGGCGTCGAGATCCCCACTGACAAGAACGGCCAGTTCTGGGTGCACTACGCCCGCCGGGATCCTTCGATTTACGTCTCCGCGGCCGACGTGCTCGACAACAGCGCGTCGCCGAGCAAGTTCGCCGGCAAGCTGGTGCTGGTCGGGACCTCCGCGGCCGGGCTCAACGACATCAAGACGACGCCGGTGTCCGCGACCATGCCGGGCGTCGAGATCCATGCCCAGGTGCTGGAGAGCGTGCTCAGTGGCGCGGTGATCTCGCAGCCGAACTATGCGCTCGGCGTCGAGCTGATCGCGGCGCTGGTGATCGGCCTGCTCGTCATCATCTTCACGCCGAATCTCGGCCCCGTCCGCCTGGTGCTTGCGGGTGGGGCCTTCGCCGCCATCCTGGTCGGCGTGTCCTGGTTCTTCTACGTGCAGCACCGCCAGCTCATCGACTTCACCTATCCGCTGCTGTCGACCACCGCGGTCTATCTGACGCTGATCTTCGCCAGCTTCGTGCGCGAGCAGCGCCAGCGCGTGCAGATCCGCGGGCAGTTCGCGCAATACATGTCGCCGGTGCTGGTCGAGCAGCTGGCGCAGTCGCCGGAAAAGCTCGTGCTTGGCGGCGAGGAGCGCGAGATGACGATCATGTTCTCCGACGTGCGCGGCTTCACCACGATCTCGGAGAGCTACAAGCACGATCCGCAAGGGCTGATCGCGCTGATGAACCGCTTCCTGACGCCGCTGACCGACGTGATCATCGAGCGCAAGGGTTACATCGACAAGTACATGGGCGACGCCATCATGGCGTTCTGGAACGCGCCGCTCGACGATGCCGAGCACGAGATCAACGCCTGCGAAGCCGCGATCCAGATGCTGGAGCAGATCGACGAGGTCAACAAGGAGCGCGAGCAGGAAGCCGCCGATGGCGGCCACGTCTACATCCCGCTCAATGTCGGGATCGGTCTCAACACCGGCATCGGCGTGGTCGGCAACATGGGCTCCGACCTGAAGAAGAACTATTCGGTGCTCGGCGACAGCGTGAACCTGGCCTCGCGCCTCGAGGGCCAGTCGAAGGCATACGGCTTTCCGATCATCGTGGGCTCGCGCACCGCGCTCGCCGCCAAGGAAAAGTTCGCGATCCTCGAGCTCGACTTCATCATGGTCAAGGGCAAGTCCGAGCCGGAAGTGATCTACGCCATCGCCGGCCGCGAGGACGTGATGCATTCGGCCGCGTTCCAGCGCCTGCGCAACATCACCATCGAGATGCTCGGTTGCTACCGCAGCCGCGACTGGCAAGGCGCGCTGGACGCGATCGAGCGCGGCCGCAAAAGCGAGGACGCCGACACGCTGGAGAAGCTGTTCAGGCTTTACGAGGCGCGGATCAAGGATTTCCAGATCGAGCCGCCGCCGGAGGGCTGGACCGGCGCCTATGCCCTGCTGACCAAGTAGTGGTCGCGGTCACCGCTCCCGCAGGGTGGGCAAAGCGAAGCATGCCTACCATATGCAGGTGCATCGAGGTAAGTCTGGCCGAGGGGGTACGGCGCCTGGCGCCTTTGCCCAACCGGAAAAAAGGGCGAGCAGAGTGATGGACGCACAAGTGAAACAAAATGACCGCATCGGTATGCTCGAAGAGCTCCTCAACGAGCGCTACTCCGTTCGCGCCTTTCTCCCCAAGGAAGTCGATCGCGCCACCATCGAGCACGTGCTGGCGACCGCGCAGCGCACGGCGTCCTGGTGCAACAGCCAGCCCTGGCAGGTCATCATCGCCAGCGGCGAGGCCAAGGAGCGCTTTCGCAAGGCGATTTACGCCGAAGCCTCGAAGGGGCTCGGCGATGATTACGACTTCACGCCACCGCGCGAATATGCCGGCGTCTATCTCGATCGCCGCCGCGAGAGCGGCTTCCAGCTCTACAACACGCTCGGCATCGCCCGCGGCGACAAGGCGGCCTACGCCAAGCAGGCGCTGGAGAACTACAATTTCTTCGGCGCACCGCATGTCGCCATCATCCACACCAACGAGCCGCTCGGCATCTATGGTGCGATCGATTGCGGCGCCTATGTCTCCAACTTCATGCTGGCGGCGCAGGCGCTCGGGCTCGGCACCATTCCGCAGGCCGCGCTGGCGCGGCATTCCGGCCTGATCCGCCGCCACTTCGATCTGCCCGGCGACCGCCGCGTCGTCTGCGGCATCTCGTTCGGCTATGCGGACCACGCGCACAAGGTCAACAGCTACCGCACTTCGCGGGCGAGCGTGGCCGAGACCGCGACCTTCGTGGATGTGTGATCGCGCGCCGTGAGTCCCGATGCCATCAGCGTCGGACGCGCGAAGACGGCCGTCAAAACGGCCGCCTTCCTCTCGTCGCGGTTCGATGGACGCCGGCGGTCAGCCGCCGCTGCCGCCGATCACGGCGCGCACGGTCTCGTCGGGGCCGAAATCCTCGGCGCCGTCGACATAGAGCAACGCGGCGAGCTTCGAGCGGGCGCGGTTGACGCGGCTCTTGATGGTGCCGACCGCGCAGCCGCAGATCGAGGCCGCGTCCTCATAGGAGAAGCCGGACGCACCGACCAGGATCAAGGCTTCACGCTGATCCTGCGGAAGCTTGTCGAGCGCGGTGCGAAACTCCTCGAATTCGAGATGAGCATTCTGCGAAGGCTGGGTCTTCAGCGTCTTGGCATAGTTGCCTTCGGCATCCTCGACCTCGCGCCGACGCTTGCGGTAGTCGGACCGGAACAGGTTGCGCAGGATCGTGAACAGCCAGGCCGGCAGGTTGGAGCCGGGCTGGAACGAGTCGATGTTGGCGAGCGCGCGCAGCAGCGTCTCCTGGACCAAATCGTCGGCGCGGTCCGCATTGCCGCTGAGCGAGATGGCGAAGGCGCGCAGACTGGGCACGGCCGCCAAGATGTCGTTACGCAGGGAGTCCGTGAGAGGCATTAATCCCTCCCATTGTTGTTGTCGTTGGATCCGCCCTCATTTTCCACGTGGGGTGACGCTCCCGGCGCATCAAGCTTCTTGATCAGTTCTGCGAACCGATCCGGAACCCCCTGTCGTACGACATCGTCGTACATGGCGCGCAACTGGTGCCCAATCCGGGATTGAATTTCCGGAGTGAGGCCTCCCTTGCCGGGGGTCGTGCTTCTGCTGGCTTGAGACTTGAGATCTTTCATGACCTGTTCCACGTTTCCCCGAGTTAAGTTACTGTAAAATCGAGAAGTTTTCTCAACCGGGAGCCGTTCCCTGGATAGGCACAATTCCAGCTGCGCCAAAAAGTTCCCAGCTTGGCGGAACTTTTGTTGAGGTGAGGCGTAGACAGCCCAGCAGGGGAACCTGGGCCCCCCGCGTGATGCCTGACCTCAGGATTGGACCTCAAGGTTGGCCCGAAGACGAATGGAGTGGGGATGTCCCGTTCACAGGTAGTTGCTGAACACTTGCCGCTGTTGCGCCGGTACGCGCGGGCTCTGACAGGCAGCCAGGCCTCCGGTGACGCCTATGTCGCCGCCATGTTGGAGGCCATGCTGGGCGATCCGTCGGTGCTCGACGAGAGCCATGGGCCCCGGGCCGGCCTGTTCCGGCTGTTCACCCAGATCTGGAATTCGGTCTCCATCAATGACGATGCCGAGGTGACGACCCTGCCGATGCCTCCGGAACGGCGGCTGTCGAACATCACCCCGCTGCCGCGACAGGCCTTCCTGCTGCTCTCGCTCGAGGGCTTTTCCGAAGAGGAAGTCGCCTTCATTCTCGGCACCGACGTCGCCGAGACGCGCCGTCTTGCCGACGCAGCCGGACGCGAGATGGCTGCCGAGATCGCCACCGACGTGCTGATCATCGAGGACGAGACCTTCATCGCCATGGATCTCGAGAGCCTCGTGAAGAATCTCGGCCATAACGTCGTCGGCGTCGCCCGCACCCATGCCGATGCGGTGGCGCTGGCCAAGAACAGGCGGCCCGGCCTGATCCTCGCCGATATCCAGCTTGCCGACGGCTCGTCGGGCCTGGACGCCGTCAACGAGCTGCTGCGCACCTTCGAAGTGCCGGTGGTGTTCATCACCGCCTACCCGGAGCGCTTCCTCACCGGCGAGCGTCCCGAGCCGGCGTTCCTGATCTCAAAGCCGTTCCAGCCCGCGATGGTGTCGGCGGTGGCGAGCCAGGCCCTGTTCTTCCAGCGCAACTCGCGCAACCGTACGCCGAAGGCGCCGGCGGCGTAACAGGGCGCTAGCGGCTTGCCCATTGGCGAGTTTGGTCCGGCGTGCCGCGAGGCACGCCGGATTTTTCATGCCGCCAGCCCGCTTGACGGGCGCTGAATTCGCCGCCCATAGCAATGCAGCAGCTGCGCGTGTGACCACGCCAATCGGAGACGGGCCCATGGACCAGCAACTCCTCGACCGTCTCGCCATCCGCGACCTCGTCGAGAACTGGGCGGTGTGGCGCGATGCCGGCGACTGGGAGCGCTTTGCCACGGTCTGGCACGAAGAAGGCTGGATGTCCGCGACCTGGTTTCAGGGGCCGGCGCAGGATTTCATGCGCGTCAGCCAGGAGGGGTTCGCCAGAGGCGTGCGCATCCTGCATTTCCTCGGCGGGACCAGCATCGACCTCGCCGGCGAGCGGGCCATTGCGCAGACCAAGATGACGATCTCGCAGCGCGGCCTCGTGCACGACGTGCTCTGCGACGTCGTTTGCACCGGACGCTTCTACGATTTGCTGGAGAAGAGGCATGACCCATCAGGTATTGGCAAGTGGGGCATCGTCCGTCGCCAGCCGATCTACGAGAAAGACCGGATCGACCCGGTCGATCCCGCCGCGACGCTTCGCCTCGACCAGACAGCGCTCGCTGCACTCCCCGAAGGCTACCGCCACCTCGCCTACATGCAGGAGCTGATCGGCTACAAGGTCAAGCGCGACATGCCGGGCCTCACCGGCCCTGAGGTCGAGAAGCTCTATAGGGAAGGGCGCGAGTGGCTCGCCGGCAAAGGCGAAGTAGACGCCAGACAGAAGTAGACGCCAGACAAAAGTAAGGCGCGACTGGCATCACCACAGTCGCGCCCTACGTCGCCGGCTTATGGGGCAGGGGGGAATAGCCGGCTGCTGAGACGACTCCCGTGCGCGAAAGTCGTTCCACACGTCGCGAAATATTTTGCCGGTCTGCTGCATTTTTCGCACACGGTTAAGTGATCGTAACGGCCAAGAACCCCCGGTCCTTCGGCGGAGTTGTTCCCGCGATCGCCATGGGGCGAGGGATCGACAGCCATGTCACAGATTCAAAAGGTGTTTTTGAGCGCCATCGCGATCGCCGCGACGCTCGGTGCCGTGCAATTGGCCTCCGGCCACGATCTCGCCGACCGCTGGCAGGCGGTCGCCGACATCCCCAGCCGCAGCTCCAACGTGGCTCCGGGCCACAACGTCAATCGTGTCGCCAAGGCAGACCGGCTCGCCGAGATCAAGCCGGCAGTCGTGCCCACCCGGACGGTATCGATGCGCCTGAACGACCTCGCCGATACGTCGGTGCTGCTGCGGGTCCCCGCCGTCATCGAGACCGGCAATGCCAAGTCGCCGGTGCTGCTCCAGAACCAGAAGAAGCCCCGCAACAAGCCGACGATCGCCTGTGAGCCGATGGTCAGCTCCCTGACCGAGGTCGCAAGGCTGCTCCAGCCCGGCCGCTGCGTGACTTGACCCGCGCCGCCAGGGTGGCTTGGCGGACCGAGACTTCACATCCTCTTGATCCGCCGTTGCCTCGCGCTATATCCGGGTTCCCTCCCTTTTTGTTTGACCGGGGAAGCGCATGACGACGTCAGATACGGCTGTGCATACGCAGCCTTTCCAGGCCGAGGTTTCCGAACTGCTGCACCTGATGGTGCACTCCGTCTATTCGGAAACCGACATCTTCCTCCGCGAGCTCATCTCCAACGCCTCCGATGCCTGCGACAAGCTGCGCTACGAGGCCATCGCCAGTCCCGCCCTGCTGGGCGAAGGCGACGCGCTCAAGATCCGCATCATTCCCAACAAGACGACCAAGACGCTCACGATCGCCGACAACGGCATCGGCATGGAGCGGCAGGAGCTGATCGACCACCTCGGGACCATCGCCCGCTCCGGCACCAAGGCGTTCGTGTCCAAGCTGAAAGAGGCCAAGGACGGGCTCGGCCTGATCGGCCAGTTCGGTGTTGGCTTCTATTCCGCCTTCATGGTCGCCGATAAGATCGTCGTGATCAGCCGCCGCGCCGGCGAGAGCGATGTCTGGACCTGGAGCTCCCAGGGCGGCTCCGGCTTCGAGATCGCCCGTGCCAGCGACGAGGAGGCGGCGCGCCTGACGCGCGGCACCGAGATCGTCCTGCACCTGAAGGACGACGCCAGGAAATATCTCGAGACCTACGAGATCGAGCGCATCGTCACTTCCTATTCCGACAACATCCTGTTTCCGATCGAGCTGGTGCCGGAAGACGGCGAGCCGCGCCAGATCAATTCGGCGAGCGCGTTGTGGCAGCGCTCCAAATCCGAGCTGACGGCTGACGACTACAAGAAGGCCTATCAGCAGATCGCCTCCGCCTTCGACGATCCCGCGATGACGCTGCACTATCGCGCGGAAGGGCGTTACTCCTACGCCGTGCTGCTGTTCGCGCCGTCGACCAAGCCGTTCGACCTGTTCGAGCCGAACCGCAAGGGGCGGGTAAAGCTCTACGTCCGGCGCGTCTTCATTACCGATGACGCCGACCTCTTGCCGGGCTATTTGCGCTTCGTCCGCGGCGTGGTCGACAGCGAGGATCTCCCGCTCAACATCTCCCGCGAGATGCTGCAGAACAATCCGCAGCTGGCGCAGATCCGCAAAGCGGTGGCGACACGTGTGGTGTCCGAGCTCGAAAGCCTCGCCGAGAAGGACCCGGAGAATTTTGCCAAGATCTGGGACGCCTTCGGCGCGGTGCTGAAGGAAGGCATCTACGAGGATTTCGAGCGGCGCGAAAAGCTGCTCGCGCTGTCGCGCTTCACCACCACGTCGGGCGAGAAGCGGTCGCTGAAGCAGGTGATCGCCGATTTCAAGCCGAACCAGACCGAGATCTATTATCTCGTCGGCGACAGCATCGAGCGGCTCAAGTCCAATCCGCGGCTGGAAGCTGCGACCGCGCGCGGCATCGAGGTGCTGTTGCTGTCGGATCCCGTCGATGCGTTCTGGACCTCGATGCCCTCGGAGTTCGAGGGCAAGCCGCTGAAGTCGCTGAGCCAGGGCGATCTCAACCTCGACCTGATCCCGCGTATCGACGACAAGGACGAGCCGAAGAAGGACGAGCCGGCTGCGGACGAAGCCGCCACCATCGCCGTGATCAAGGCCGCGCTCGGCGAGCGCGTCAGCGACGTCAAGGCCTCGACGCGCCTCACCAGCTCGGCCTCCTGCCTCGTCGCCGACAGCCAGGGCCCGAGCCGCGAGCTCGAGCGCATCTTGTCGCAGCAGAATCGCGGCATGAAGACCAAGCCGATCCTCGAGATCAATCTGCGCCATCCGCTGGTCACCGCGGTCACCAAGGCGCAGGCTGGCTCGAAGGTCGTCGACGATCTCAGCCTGCTCCTGCTCGAACAGGCGCAGATCCTGGACGGCGAATTGCCGGAAGACCCGGCAGCGTTCGCGGCGCGGCTGAACCGGCTCGTCTTGCAGGGACTCGGCGGCTAGCGCCGCTTCGCAGCATCGTTCCGACCGGGGGCCGCCCGGGTCGTCAAACCGTTCGGCGCGCATCGGCTCTGGCGCTGCGCGTCCCACTCAACTTGACGTCAATTGGCCCGAGGAACAGTCGCGAACCACGAGATGATGTGTCATATGAAGCGACGTCACTATTCGAGGATTTCCCCATGCGCTTGTCATTCCTCACTCTTACCGCGATCTTCACGCTGCTGGGCGCAGCGGATGCCAGCGCGCAGCGATACGATCCGGCCTATCCCGTCTGCATGCACCGCTACGTCGGTGGCGGCCCTGGTGGCGGAGGCAGTGACTATTTCGACTGCTCGTTCACCTCATTGGAACAGTGCCGCGCCACGGCCTCGGGCCTTGCCGCGACCTGCGACCTCAATCCCTATTACGCCTTCAACGAATCGCCGCCGCCGCGCCGGCGTCCCAAGAAGGTGCACTAGGTAAGCGAGCCCGGGACTTCTGCATTCATCGCTCTTTCAGCCTGATCACACCCGTTGGCGCGCTGCCGGCGGGTGCGACCTTGGCTGCGCGCTGCCGACGACAGTTAACCGCGCCCTAACCGGGTTTTACCTTGTCTCTTAACGCCTGGGTCAGGGCGCGCGGGCTAAGCTGCCGGAAACCGCAGACCGCCCGAAAGAGTGAACAATATGACCACCGGCGTCATCGAGCAGCCGAAAGCCGCGCGCGCACCGTCGGCTTCCAAGATCTGGTTGAGGGCGATCGAGCTCACCGCGCGGATCGAAACGCTGCCGGGCCGACTGTTCGCTGATGTCATCGACGACTGGGCGCAGCGCCAGCCGAACCGCGTCGCGCTGGTGGCGGACGAGGCAAGCCTCGATTACGAAGGCCTGTCGAGGAGGATCAACCGCTACGCCCGCTGGGCGCGCTCGGTCGGCCTTGCCAAGGGCGACACCGTTGCGTTGATCATGCCGAACGGCATCGACTATGTCGCGGTCTGGCTCGGCATCAGCCGTGTCGGCGGCGTGGTCGCGCTGATCAACACCAAGCTCGTCGGGCCATCGCTCGCGCACTGCCTCGACGTGGCGAAGCCGTCGCATCTCATCGTTGCGCATGCGCTGACGGGGATGCTGGACAGCGCGGCGCACCATCTGAAGACGCAGGCCAGGGTCTGGACGCATGGCGATGGCCGCGGCGAGCGCGCGATCGATGATGCGCTTGCCGTTCTTGATGACGGCCCGCTCGCTTCGGAGGAGCACGGCGAGGTCACCATCGACGACCGTGCGTTGCTGATCTACACCTCCGGCACCACCGGCCTGCCGAAAGCGGCCAGCATCAGCCACCGCCGTATCCTCAATTGGGGCTTTTGGTTCGCCGGCCTCACCGGCGCGACGCCGCAGGATCGGCTCTACGATTGCCTGCCGCTGTTCCATTCGGTCGGCGGCATCGTCGCGCCGTGCAGCATGCTGGCGGCCGGCGGCTCGGTGGTGATTGCGGAAAAATTCTCGGCCTCGCATTTCTGGTCCGACATCGTCCAGCAGGACTGCACGCTGTTTCAATATATCGGCGAGCTCTGCCGCTATCTGCTCAAGGCCGCGCCCTCGGAATACGAGAACCGGCACCGCCTGCGGCTCGCCTGCGGCAACGGCCTGCGCGGCGACATCTGGGAGGATTTTCAGGCGCGCTTCGCCATTCCGCGCGTCCTTGAATTCTACGCCGCGACCGAAGGCAATTTCTCGCTGTTCAACGTCGAGGGCCAGCCGGGCGCGATCGGCCGTATCCCGCCGCTGCTCGCGCACCGCTTTCCTGCCAGTCTCGTCAAGCTCGACCCCGATAGCGGCGCGCCGCTGCGCAATGACGAGGGCTTCTGCATCGCCTGCAGCCGCGGCGAGGCCGGCGAAGCCATCGGCCGCATCGGCACCGCGGACGAGGGCGGGGGACGGTTCGAGGGCTACACCGACGCCGGTGAGACCGAGAAGAAAATCCTGCGCGACGTCTTCGCCAAAGGCGATGCCTGGTTCCGCACCGGCGATCTGATGCGGATGGACGACAAGGGATTCTTCCATTTCGTCGATCGTATCGGCGACACGTTCCGCTGGAAGGGCGAGAATGTCGCGACCTCCGAGGTGAACGACGCGGTGCGCGATTTCAGCGGCATCGTCGATGCCACCACCTATGGCGTCAGCGTTCCCGGCGCCGACGGCCGGGCCGGCATGAGCGCGATCGTCGTGAACGAGGGCTTTGACATCAAAGCGCTGCCCGCTCATCTGGCGCAGCGCCTGCCGGTTTACGCCCGCCCGCTCTTCATCCGCATCTCGCGCGAGCTCGATGCCACCGAGACCTTCAAGCAGAAGAAGGGCGAGCTCGCCCGCGAGGGGTTTGACCCGGCCGCGGTCCCCGATCCGTTGTTCATGCTCGATCCGACATCCGGCGCCTACGTTTCGCTGGACGAGAAGGCGTATGCGGCAATCTCGGGCGGCACGATCAGGCTGTAGAGCAACCGAAATCGAGAGATAGGTCCAATTTTATCTGAATTGTCCAAGAAGCCATTTACTTCTGTCGGGTAAACAGACCGCCATGGGGAGGCGGTCATCAAGAGCCGCCGCAACAACGAGATCGATAACAAAAGCGAGCCAGCCATGTCGGTAAGGTCAAAGGTCATTGAAGCGATCCAGCAGATCGCCAAGGAGCAGCACGTCACGCTTCCCGCCCTGTCGGACGATCTGTCCCTGCATGAGACGGGTTTTGACTCGCTCGCCTTCGCCATCCTGGTCGCGCGCCTCGAGGACGAAACCGGCGTCGACCCCTTCACCATTTCCGAGGACGCTGCGTTCCCCGCCACGGTGGGCGATTTCGTGCGGGCCTACGAAAATGTCCCCGCGTGAGATCTTTGCGCTTCGCGACCATCTCGGCGCTGAGCTGAAAGGCCGCACCATCTCCGATGCGCACGATGTCGTGTCGCTGACCGACATCCTGTCGCACACGGTTCTGGGCGGCCGGCTGCACGAATTGTCAGGCCGCGCCGTGCTGCTCAAGCTGTCGGACCAGCTCCGGTCCGGCCTTGCCATGATCGAGCTAGACGGCATCGTCCGCCGCATGCTGCTGTGTCCGCCGGACCTCAATCCGGCGCATCTCGACGCATTGATTGCGGACGCCGGGATCGATGCTGTCGTCACCGATGAGCCCGATCGCTGGGCTGCGTCCGCCGTGCCGCTGGTCGTCACCGCGCAATTGCCGCTTCAAGCCGCCGCGCCGGCCAGGACCGAGCGCGCCACCGAATGGCTGATGCTGACTTCGGGCACCTCGGGCGTGCCAAAGATCGCCGGCCATACGCTGGAAGCGCTGTCCGGCGCGATCGTCGCTGAAGGCCCCGCACGCGGACCTGCACCGGTCTGGGCGACGTTCTACGACATCCGCCGCTATGGCGGCCTGCAAATCTTTCTCCGCGCCATCCTCTCCGGCGGCTCGTTGGTGTTATCCGATCCCCACGAGGCGCTCGCCGATCACGTCGCGCGGCTGAAGGCGCGCAATGTCTCGCATATCTCCGGCACGCCCTCGCACTGGCGCAAGCTCCTGATGAGCGGCTCGGCCGCGCAATTCGCCCCGGCTTACGTCCGCCTCTCCGGCGAGATCGCCGACCAGGCCGTGCTCGACGGCCTGAAGGCGGCATTTCCCAATGCGTCCGTCGGCCATGCCTATGCCTCGACCGAGGCCGGCGTTGGTTTCGCCGTCAATGACGGGCTGGAAGGCTTTCCGGCCGACTATCTCGGCAACCGCAACGGCGTCGAGATGAAGGTCGTCGACGGCTCGCTGCGCATCCGCTCGACGCGCACCGCCCATGCCTATATCGGCCGCAATGCCGCCGCGCTCACCGACGACGACGGGTTCGTCGACAGCGGCGACATCGTCGAGCTGCGTGGCGACCGCTATTATTTCGTCGGCCGCCGCGGCGGCATCATCAATATCGGCGGGCTGAAAGTCCACCCCGAGGAGATCGAGGCGGTGATCAACCGCCATCCCGACGTGCGGATGTCCCGCGCGAAGTCGCGCAAGAGCCCGATCACCGGCGGCATCGTCGTCGCGGACGTGATCCTCGCTGAGGGCACCGATCCTGCGCGCGCGCGAGAGATCCGCGACCAGATCCTTGCGCTGTGCCGCGCCCATCTCGCGTCCCACAAGGTGCCGGCGGTGCTCCGCTTCGTCGAGGCGCTCGACGTCACCCCGGCCGGAAAACTGGCGCGCACCGATGCATAACGTTCTCGTCACCGGCGGCAGCCGCGGCATCGGGCTTGCGATCGGCAAGCGCCTGGTCGCGGCCGGCTTCAATGTCATCGCGGCGGCGCGGCGCGAGAGCGACGAGCTCAAGGCGGCCATCGCTGCCGCCGACGGGCGCCTGCATTTCCGCGCCTGCGATCTTGCCGTGATCGATGCAATCCCGGCCTTCGCGAAGCTCGTGCGCGACGAATTCGGCCCGATCTACGGCCTCGTCAACAATGCCGGTCTCGGCACCGAAGGCCTGCTCGCCACCATGCACAATTCCGAGATCGAGGCGCTGGTGCAGCTCAACGTGCTGTCGCCGATCATCCTCACCAAATACGTGGCCCGGCAAATGATGGCCGATGGCGCCGGCCGCATCATCAACATCTCCTCCATCATCGCGACGACAGGCTATAACGGCCTGTCCGTCTACGGCGCGACCAAGGCCGCCGCGACCGGCTTCACCCGCTCGCTCGCGCGCGAGGTCGGCAAGCTCGGCATCACCGTGAACGCGATCGCGCCGGGCTTCATCGACACCGAGCTGACGCACACTCTCTCCGACGAAGGCCGCAAGCGCATCGCCGGCCGCAGCGCGCTGCGCCGGTTGCCGGAGACGGACGACGTCGCGCGCATGGTGGAATACCTTCTGGGCGACGGCGGCCGCAACGTCACCGGTACCGTGTTCACCATCGATGCCGGGAACACGGCGTAAGCGGAACCCGGCTGCCACAATTGCGTTGATCGGGCGCAATGACAGCCAGCCGGATTTGGTCGTAAGATGCCCCGCAATCGATTGGGTTACGTCAATCGATCTGCCCTAGTCGAAGAGGAGCAGTCGATGGCCACTTCAAACATGACCGCTTCAAATCGGGCCCTGACGGAGCCAGTCCGTGTAAAGCCGGATGAGGTTCGCTGTCCGCCGATGTCGCATCAGAATTCCGGCGCTCACGGTCACGAGATGTATCCGCAGCAATTCGTGCGTCTCGTCGGTTGCCACGACGTGCCTGCATCCCGGCTGCGCAAGCGCGAGGACGAGCAGCTGCACTAGCAGCTCACGGCCGCTGCTTCGGCAAGTCGATTCGTTCGCGTGAAAATTCCGGCGGCCCTCAACCCTTGGAGCCGACCGTCGATAGCCGCTCTCCCCGGGCGGTCGTTTGATGCCGATCAATGATCCCGTCGCGCCATTGCAACGTGGCCGCATCTTGTTGTCCGGGCCGGTTTCGGCCAATGATCGAAAGCGGGCGCCGGCCAGCGAACCCGGATCGATCCTGCCACGTATTTTGTTTCGCGTTCCAACCATCCGGTAATCCCGATGAGCTCAGGCGAGTCCTTCTATGGCGGCATTCCCGTCTTCCGAGGCTTCACCAGCCTGATGGATCCCGCGCTCTATGCGCCGCTGCCGGACGACTGGAGCATCGGTGTGGCCGATATCGTCGATTCGACCAAGGCGATCGCGGCGCTGCGCTACAAGGCCGTGAACATGGCGGGCGCCGCCGTGATCGCGGCGGTGACCAATGCGCTGCAGGGGCGGGAATTCCCCTTCGTGTTCGGCGGCGACGGCGCCAGCTTCGCGGTGGCGCCTGATGATGTCGAACTTGCCCGCGAGGCGCTGGCGGCGACCGCGACCTGGGTGCGGGAAGACCTCGATCTGACCATGCGCGTCGCACTGGTGCCGGTCAGCGTCATTCGCGCACAGGGCCTCGACGTGCGCGTCGCCCGCTTCGGGCCGTCGCCCAACCTGTCCTATGCGATGTTCTCGGGCGGCGGGCTCGCCTGGGCTGACGCTGCGATGAAGCGCGGCGAGTTTGCCGTCGAGGAGGCGCCCGCCGGCACGCAGCCGGACCTCTCGGGCCTGTCGTGCCGTTTCGAGGTGATGCCGGCGGCGCGCGGCCTGATCCTGTCGGTGCTGGTGATGCCGGCGCGCGGCGTCGATCAGGTGGCCTTCCGCAGGGTGATCGAGGACATCATTCATCTCGTCGAGCGCAGCCCGGACGGCGGCCGGCCGGTGCCGCCGCAGGGGCCGCCGCTGAAGTGGCCGCCGCAGGGCGTGGAATTCGAGGCCCGCACCAGGCGCGGGGGGCCGCTGCTCGCGCGCAGAGCCAGCGTGCTGGCCTATACGCTGTTCGCCTATCTCATCATGCGCTTCGACATCAAGATCGGCGGCTTCGTGCCCAGCCTCTACAAGCGCCAGGTCGTCGAGAACTCGGACTTCCGCAAATATGACGATGGCCTGCGCATGATACTGGACTGCACACCGCAGCTCGAACGCGCGTTGAACGATCGTCTCAAAGCCGCCGCGCGCGAAGGCATCGTGCGCTACGGCCTGCATCGGCAGGACGCCGCGATGATGACCTGCTTCACGCCGTCGGCGCTGCGCAGCGATCACGTCCATTTCATCGACGGCGCGCGCGGCGGCTATGCCTCGGCGGCGACGGCGTTGAAGGCGATGATGTGAAAGACTCTCGTGCCCCGGACGCAGCGCAGCACGTAGTGATGCGCTGCTGAGCCGGGGCCCAGTCTGCGGCCTCTGGGCCCCGGCTCCGCAGCGCACCGCAAGAGCGCTGCGCTGCGTCCGGGGCACGAGTTCAGAAGCTTACCGCCCCGTGCGCGTCCAGGTCTCGCCGCCGCAGAGCGCGCCGACGCAGCCTTCGACCCGCAGCGCGTCCGCGCCAGTCAGGCTGATGTTGCTCGCATAGGTGCCGCCATCGTCGGCATTGTAGATCTGGCCCGACCATTTGTTCGGTCCCGCCGGCTCCATGCCGCTGAACAAGGGCAGGCCGATCATCGGACGCCTGGCGAGCGCGGGGTTGGGATTCTTGCTGTCGGTGGCGGGCTGGCCGGTCGCGGTGTCCATGGGCTCGCGCAGCCAGACGATGTGGCCGCAGATGCCGCCGCCGCATTTGCTGATCTTGACCCGCGCATCGCCCGCCTGGGTGAGCCAGGTCCCTTCGGCGTTCTGCGCATAGGCGGAAGGCGCACCAATCAGCGCAGCCAGAATGACGGTGAGAGCGGCAAATCTGAATGTCATGGAGAGGAGCCCTGGAATGGAGGCGCCTCCATAGCAGCAAATCGAGCGCGCGCAACGCCTGATGGAATCACATTCCTGCGTTCAGTTGCCCGAACATTTTGCCTGCGATCATTTGCCCCAGCGCGCGAAAGCGACCGAGGCGGCGGTCGAAAGCCCGAACACGACCATGGCGCCGCCGACCAGCGCGAACAGGGTCCAGGCCGGAGCCTGCGCGGTCATCAGTCCGATGCCGCCGATCGCCACGATCAGAAGCCGTGCCGTGGAGGCGAGCACGGGCCCGCCGACGCGTGCGGCGCCTTGCGAGGAGAAGTAAAGCGACACGCCCATGCCGAAGAACACGAAGGCTGGACCGGCCCAGTGGAAATAGCTGTGCGCGGCGGCGGTGACGCCGGCATCGCGCGTGAACAGCCCCACCCACAGCGACGGAGCGAGCGCAACGGCGAGGCCGATCAGGCCCACCGTGAGTCCGGAGGCCGCAGCCGCGGTCCAGGCCACACGCCGCGCGCGCTTCACGTGTCCGGCGCCGATCGCCATGCCGACCATCGGCACCGAGGCGATGCCGAAGGCGAAGGTGATCGGGATCAGCAGAAATTCCAGCCGCGAACCGATGCCGTAGCCGGCCAGCATCTCGGTGCCGAAGGTCGCGAGGATCTTGGTGAAGATCAGAATGGTGAGCACGGTCTGCAGCGGCGATAGGCAGGCCACCGCGCCGACTTTGAGAATGTCCAGGAACATCGCGCGCTCGAAATGGAAGGCGCGAAGATCGAGCGGCAACCGGCTGCGGCCGGACAGGAGATACCAGAGGAAGAACAGCGCGGCGCAGCTGAACGCGATCAGCTGGCCGCTGGCGACGCCCGGCATGCCGAGTTGCGGCACGCCGAACAGGCCGAGGCCCAGCGTGCCGCCGAGCACGATCTGGAGCACGCTCGCTCCGATCAGCGCCATCGAAGGCAGGCGCATGTCGCCGGTGCCGCGGATCACCGAGGCCAGCGTGTTGACGAGCCAGATCGCGACTGCGCCGGAGAACAGCACCTGCGAATAGCCGCTGGCCTCCTCGAGCACGCGCTCGCGTCCGCCGAGCAGCGCGAAGAAGGAGCGGCCGAAGGCGAGCATCATCACCGTGAAGAACAGCCCGCCGCAAAGGCCGATGATGGCGGCATGCAGCGCCAGCGTCGCGGCGCGGTCGCGATCCCCTGCGCCGAGCGCGCGGCTGATCGCAGAGGAGACGCCGCCGCCCATCGCGCCGGCGCTCATCATCTGCGTCAGCATCGCGAACGGAAACACCAGCGCGATCGCGGCGAGCGGGATGGTGCCGAGCCGGCCGATATAGGAGGTCTCGGCCACCGCAACCAGCGTGCTGCCGACCATCGCGATCATGTTGGGGATCGCGAGCCGCAGCAATGTCGGCAGGATCGGCGCGGTCAGGAGGCTCGCGATGGGGGAGGCGACCGGCGCAACCGGCGGGACGGCATCTGCGGGGGCGTCGATCGTCATGTTCACCGGGCGGAATATTAAATGATGATCGACATATTATAAGAGGATGAGGCGATCGGCGCAGCTCTGGCTCACGCAGGGCTCACCACGGCAGGCCGCATAGGTCGATGGTGCCCAGCGTCGGCGCGCGCACGATGTGGAAGACATAGGGCGCCATGTAGGTGAACCGGATCCGCCCTTCCGGCTGCTCGCAATAGACCTCGCCGTTGAAGGGCAGCCAGCTCCGGGCCTGGTAGAAGGCCGCGTTGTGCGGCTCGCAGACCAGCAGGGCGAAACGGACCGCCTCGTTGGCGCGGATCGTATGCACCGCTGCCTCGATAGCCGTGGTTGCATAGCCACGGCCGCGCTGGTCCTCGCGCGTGGAGACGCCGCCAATGCCGCCGACATGAACCTTCTGTCCGTTCCAGGTGATGGTGCGGAAGTAGATGCCGACGTGGCAGACGAGACCGTCCTCGGGCGTCTCGAGCAGCACGCGGAGATCGGCATTGGCCCATTTGACGTGAGCCCAGGGCTTGCCTGCGACCAACTGCGGTGCCCAGACCGCCTGAAGCAGCGGCTCGGCGATCGGCCACGAGGCGTCGCCGTTCAATATGTCGATTTCGATGCTCATGGCATGGTCCTCCACAGCTCCGTTTCGTGGCGCGCTTGTTCTGTCTTAAGCGCTTCAAAGGCAATGATATTTTACCACGGCCCGCGGGCCTGATAGACGGTGGCCGATTGCGATCAATTTGTGCATTCGGGCGAGGCTCGCCCAGTCACGCCTTTTCGCAAATTCTAAGGTATTTAATGGCGGCGGAACCTTCTATAAGGGGTGACCGTTAGAACTCGTTCCCCACCAGTTGCGGACAAGAAGCCATGACCTTTACGCTGCCCCCACTTCCTTACGCCTATGACGCCCTCGGCCAGTACATGTCGAAGGAGACGCTGGAATATCACCACGACAAGCATCATCAGGCCTACGTCACCAACGGCAACAACGCGCTCAAGGGGACCGAATGGGAAGGCAAGTCCCTTGAAGAGATCGTCAAGGGCTCGTTCGGCAAGAACCCTGCGGTGTTCAACAACGCCGGCCAGCACTACAACCACATCCACTTCTGGAGCTGGATGAAGCCCAATGGCGGCGGCACCAAGCTGCCGGGCAAGATCGAGAAGAAGATCAACGAGGACCTCGGCGGCTTCGAGAAGTTCAAGACGGACTTCCAGGCGGCCGGCGTCGGCCAGTTCGGCTCCGGCTGGTGCTGGCTCCAGGTCAAGAACGGCAAGCTCGAGATCTCCAAGACCCCGAACGGCGAGAATCCGCTAGTGCACGGCGCCACCCCGATCCTCGGCTGCGACGTCTGGGAGCACTCCTACTACATCGACTATCGCAACCGCCGCCCCGACTATCTCAAGGCGTTCGTCGAGAACCTCGTGAACTGGGAATACGTGGAGTCCCTGTTCGAGAAGGCGTGACGATGTCATTCCGGGGCGCGCGAAGCGCGAGCCCGGAATCCATTTGTCCGCTCGGGTGACGCCCGATGGATTCCGGGCTCGGCGCTGACGCGCCGCCCCGGAATGACAGAAACAAAGGGCGGTCGCAGGCGCGACCGCCTTTTTTGCTGGGCGGAATTGCCCTGCGCCGAGCGCGCACGGGTCTGTCATCGTACCGTTTGCATCGGGGGAACACGGCCCTTAATCAGGGCAGGCATCATCCTCGAGCGACCCAGCCCGTTGTCAGAACCTTCCCCGAACAATCCGGCGCCCGGCGGCGACGCGGAATCCGAGCCGCGGCCGGGCCGGGTCCGCAAGCCGATCGGCTGGTCGACCATCATCATCGCAGTTCTGGTGGCGGTGAGTGCGGCACTGGTCTGGCGGCGCGACGGCACCGACGGCGTTCTGGACATACTCACCCACGATCTCTCGCTGTTCTCGGGCATCCTGCCGCGCGTGCTCGCCGGCTGTCTGCTCGGCGCCTTCATCTCGGAAATCCTGCCGCACGAGAAAGTCTCGCGCTCGCTCGGGCCGAAATCCGGGCTGATGGGCCTGCTGATCGGCACCGCCTTCGGCGCAATCCTGCCCGGCGGTCCCTTCACCGCTTATCCCGTGGCGAGCGCGCTGCTCGCGGTCGGCGCCGATTTCGGCGCAACCATCGCCATGGTCGTGAGCTGGACGCTGATCGGCTATGGCCGGGCGGTCGCCTGGGAAATCCCGATCATGGGCACCGATTTCACGCTGTGGCGGATATTGATCTCGCTGCCGCTGCCGGTGCTCGCCGGCGCCCTTGGCCGCTTCGTCTACATCAGGCTCTATCCGAAGCCGCTCGCGAAGGACGACGAGAGTTGAGCGCAGCGCTTCTGATCGACATCCTGCTGTGGGGCTCGGTGCTCGGCGTCGGGCTGATCGCCTTTCGCCGCGGCGCGCCGGTGTTCAAGGCATCCTTGCGCGAAGGCACGATGGACTTCGTCAACATCGTGCCGCGGATTGCGCTCGGCGTGATCGGCTCCGGCTACATCGCCGCCATCATCCCGCAGGAGGTGATCACCGGCTGGCTCGGCCCGGAAAGCGGCTGGCTCGGGGTTGCCACCGCCGTGGTCGCCGGTGCGGCCACGCCCGGGGGCCCCGTGGTCGGCTTCTCCATCGGCACCGTGGCGCTGAAGTCGGGCGGTGGGATGCCGCAGGTGGTCGCCTATGTCGTCGCTTGGGCGCTGTTTGCCTTCCAGCGGGTGATCTTGTGGGAAATCCCGTTCATGCCCGCCCGTTTCGTCTGGTTCCGCTGCGCCGTCTCGGTGCCGTTCCCGTTCGTGGCAGCGGCGATCGCCATGGTGATCGGCAAGCCCTGAGCCGGGATGTCGGTCCAGCCGTGGACAGGCGTAATGTTATAATATAACGTCCGCAAATGGCTCCCGCCGCGTCCCACGCCCACCAGCACGACCATGCTCATGGCCACTCCCATGGTCACGGCGACGGGCACTCGCACGGGCACGATCACACCCACGCCCATGTCCACGATGCGGCCTCGCCGCATCCGGCCCAGGCGGCGCCCTGGTCGATCCTGCGCATGACCATGCCGGGGCGCCTTGCGGCCGCGCTCGCCGTCTGTGCCGTGCTGTGGGGCATCGTCTTCCTGGCGATGAGGTGAGGATGGCAGCGCTGCATTTCCACAATGTCACGCTCGGCTACGACCGGCACCCCGCCGTGCATCATCTCAGCGGCGAGGTCGCGCCGGGTGCGCTGGTTGCGGTGATCGGTCCGAACGGCGCCGGCAAGTCGACGCTGCTGCGCGGCATCGTCGGCATCCTGAGGCCGCTCGACGGCAGCATCCATCTCGGCGGGCTCGACAGCAGGGACATCGCCTATCTGCCGCAGAATGCGGAGATCGACCGCAGCTTCCCGATCTCGGTGTTCGATTTCGTCGGCACCGGGCTGTGGCGTGGCACGGGCCTGTTCGGCGGCATCGGCAAGGCCGCGCGCGACAAGATTCTCCGCGCGATCGGAGCCGTTGGGCTCAGCGGTTTCGAGAACCGCCCGATCGGCACACTCTCCGGCGGCCAAATGCAGCGCGTGCTGTTCGCGCGTGTGCTGCTCCAGGATGCCAGCCTGATCGTGCTCGACGAGCCGTTCAACGCCATCGACAGCAAGACCACCACTGACCTGCTCGCGCTGGTGAAGCGCTGGCAGGGCGAGGGCCGCACGGTGCTCGCCGCGCTGCACGACATGGAGATGGTGCGCAACCATTTCACGGAAACACTGGTGCTGGCGCGCGGCCCGGTCGCGTGGGGACCGACGGCGGAGGTGCTGACGCCGGAAAACCTGCTGGTCGCGATGCGGATGTGCGAGGCCTTCGACGACAGCGCGGCAGCCTGCGCGGCCGATGATATCAGCTCGCGGGCGGCCTGATATCCGATGCTCTATGATGCGCTGATCGGTCCGTTCACCGAATTCGAGTTCATGCGGCGCGCGCTCGCCGCGGTGATCGCGCTGGCGCTGGCGGGGGCGCCGATCGGCGTGTTCCTGATGCTGCGGCGGATGAGTCTCGTCGGCGACGCCATGGCGCATGCGATCCTGCCCGGTGCGGCCGTCGGTTTCCTGCTCTCCGGCCTCAATCTGCTCGCGATGACGGCCGGGGGCCTGATCGCCGGCTTTGCCGTCGCGATCCTCGCCGGTGTGGTCGCACGCTCGACCGGGCTGAAGGAGGACGCCTCGCTCGCGACCTTCTATCTCGCTTCGCTCGCGCTCGGTGTCACCATCGTCTCGATCAAGGGCACCAATATCGACCTGCTGCACGTGCTGTTCGGCAACATCCTCGCGATGGACGACCAGACCCTGCTGGTGGTCGCCTTCAACGCCACGGTGACGCTGCTGGTGCTCGCGGTGATCTACCGCCCGCTGGTGATCGAGAGCGTCGATCCCCTGTTCCTGCGCACCGTGAGCCGGGCTGGCGGCCCTGCCCATCTCGCCTTCCTCGCACTGGTCGTCATCAACCTCGTCAACGGCTTTCAGGCGCTGGGCACGCTGCTGGCGGTGGGCCTGATGATCCTGCCCGCCGGCATCGCAAGGTTCTGGTCGCGCGACCTCACCGCGATGATCTGCATCGCCGTCATTGCTGCTGGGGTCTCGGGCTATGCCGGCCTCGTGCTGTCGTTCCAGACCCGCGTTCCCTCGGGCCCCGCGATCATTCTGGTGGCGACGGTGCTTTACATCGTCTCCGTCCTGTTCGGCCGCGTCGGCGGCATCGTCCGGCAGCTGTTTCCCGGCCGGCATCTGGAAGCATGACGATGCGGCTCATCCTGCTTTGTGCGCTGTTGCTGATCGCCTCGCCGCTGGAGGCTGCGGAGCGGCTCAACGTCGTCGCAAGCTTCTCGATCCTCGGCGATTTCGTCCGCAATGTCGGTGGTGACCGCATCAACCTGACGACGCTGGTCGGGCCTGATAGCGACGTCCACGTCTATACGCCGGCCCCTAGCGATGCGAAGCGGGTCGCGGCGGCGAAGCTCGTCATCGTCAACGGGCTTGGGCTCGAAGGCTGGCTGCCGCGCCTCGTTCAATCCGCAGGGAGCAAGGCCCAGGTGGTCACCGCGAGCGCCGGCATCGCGCCGCTGAAATTAGGTTCGGCCGCTGATCCCCACGCCTGGCAGTCCATTCCCAACGCAAAGATCTACGTCACGGACATCGCCAATGCGCTGGCCGCAGCCGCTCCTGACGACGCGGAGTTATTCCAAGGCCAGGCCAGGGCCTATTTGGAAAAGCTCGAAACCTTGGACCGCGAGGTCCGCGAGGCCGTGGCGAAAATCCCAACCGAGCGGCGCAAAGTCATCTCCACCCACGACGCCTTCGGCTATTTTTCCGCCGAGTACGGTATCCAGTTCATCGCGCCCCTGGGCGTCTCCACGGAAACCGAGCCGAGCGCGCGCGATATCGCCGCGATCATCGGCCAGATCAAGGCCGCGAGGATCCCGGCCGTGTTCCTTGAAAATATCACCGACGATCGCCTGATCCGGCGGATCGCGGCCGAGACCGGGGCCAGGGTCGGCGGGACGCTGATTTCGGATGGTTTGACCGGCGAAAAGGGGCCTGCACCCACTTACATTGACATGGTCAGGCACAATATAAAGGCCCTGACCAGCGCGCTTGACCATTAGGGCAGGGGCCACCCCGCCTCGCGTCGCGCGAAAAAGCCTTGAAGTCCGGAGTTGTTATGTCTGAAGCGACCTCCCAGAAGATTCCCGTGACCGTGCTGACCGGCTATCTCGGCGCCGGCAAGACCACGCTGCTGAACCGCATCCTGTCCGAAAACCACGGCAAGAAATACGCCGTCATCGTCAACGAGTTCGGCGAGATCGGCATCGACAACGACCTCATCATCGGCGCCGACGAGGAAGTGTTCGAGATGAACAACGGCTGCATCTGCTGCACCGTGCGCGGCGACCTCGTCCGCATCATGGACGGCCTGATGAAGCGCAAGGGCAAGTTCGACGCCATCATCGTCGAGACCACCGGTCTTGCCGATCCGGCGCCGGTCGCGCAGACCTTCTTCGTCGACGAGGACGTGCAGAAGAACGCCCGGCTCGATGCGGTCGTGACGGTCGCCGACGCCAAATGGCTGTCCGACCGGCTCAAGGACGCGCCCGAGGCCAAGAACCAGATCGCCTTTGCCGACGTCATCGTTCTGAACAAGACCGACCTCGTCAACAAGGGCGAGCTCGCCGAGGTCGAGGCCCGCATCCGCGGCATCAATCCCTATGCGAAGCTGCACCGCACCGAGCGCTGCTCGGTGGCGCTGGCCGACGTGCTCGACCGCGGTGCGTTCGATCTCGACCGCATCCTCGACATCGAGCCGGATTTCCTCGAGGCCGACGATCATGATCACGACCATGATCATCACCACCATCACGACCACGACCATCATCACCATCATCACGGTCACGGCCTCAAGCACTATCACGACGAGGACATGCAGTCGCTCTCGCTGAAGACCGACAAGCCGCTCGATCCCAACGTGTTCATGCCCTGGCTGCAGAACCTGGTGCAGGTCGAGGGCGGCAAGATCTTGCGTTCCAAGGGCATCCTCTCCTTCCATGACGACGACGACCGCTACGTTTTCCAGGGCGTCCACATGATGCTGGAGGGCAACCATCAGCGGAAATGGAAAGACGGCGAGCCGCGCGAGAGCCGCCTCGTCTTCATCGGCCGCGAATTGCCCGAAGAGGCGATCCGCAAGGGTTTTGAGAGCTGCATCGTCTCGTGATGAAAGAGTTTACGCCGGCTCCCGATTCCGCTTCGATCGTTTCCGTCACCGACCGCGTCAAGCCCATTGCGCTCGGCATAGCCGTGACCTCGGTGCATTTCCTGAGGGATCGCGCCGTCTTCGTCGGCGGCGCGGAGAACGTCGCATTCGTCGATGCCAATTGCGAGATCACCACGGTCGCCGTGCATGGCGGCGGCATTCTCTCGACCGCCTCCGACGGCAAGCGCATCGTGATGGGCGGCGACGACGGCAAGGTGGTCTCGCTCGATGCCAAGGGCGAGGTGACGCTGCTCGCCACCGATCCCAAGCGGCGCTGGATCGACGCGGTGGCGCTGCAGGCCGACGGCGCCTTCGCCTGGTCCGCCGGCAAGACCGCGACCGTCAAGAGCGGCAAGGCCGAGGAGAAGTCGATCGACGTGCCCTCGACCGTCGGCGGCCTTGCCTTCGCGCCGAAGGGTCTGCGGCTCGCAATCGCGCATTACAACGGCGTGACGCTGTGGTTTCCGAACATGGCGGGATCGGCCGAATTCCTGGCCTGGGCCGGCTCGCATCACGCGGTCGCCTTCAGCCCCGACAACAAATTCCTGGTCACCGCGATGCACGAGCCGGCGCTGCACGGCTGGCGGCTCGCCGACAACAGGCACATGCGCATGACCGGCTATCCCGGCCGCGTCCGCTCGATGTCCTGGAGCGCCGGCGGCAAGGGGCTCGCGACCTCGGGCGCCGACACCGTGATCATCTGGCCGTTCGGCAGCAAGGACGGGCCGATGGGCAAGGAGCCCGCGATGCTCGCGCCTCTGCAGGCGCGCGTCTCCGTGGTCGCCTGTCATCCCAAGAACGACATCCTCGCCGCCGGCTACAGCGACGGAACCGTGCTGATGGTCCGCATGGATGACGGCGCGGAGATCCTGGTCCGTCGCAACGGCACGCCTCCCGTCGCCGCGCTTGCCTGGAACGCCAAAGGCACGCTGCTGGCGTTTGCCGACGAAAATGGGGACGGCGGTCTGCTCGAGCTTTAAACTGTCATCCTTCCGGCCGTAGGGTGGGCAAAGGTGCTCTTGCGCCGTGCCCACCATTCTCTCCGCAAAGCAAAAGTGGTGGGCACGTCGCGCGAAGAGCGCGCCTTTGCCCACCCTACGGCAGCTCAATTCATGCGCTTTCTGACGACCTTCCAGCTTGCCGATTTCGCCGACACGCTGATCAGCCTGACCACGGCCTTCGTGCTGGGCACCTTGATCGGCGCCGAGCGGCAATACCGCCAGCGCACCGCGGGGCTACGCACCAACGTGCTGGTCGCGGTTGGCGCCGCCGCCTTCGTCGATCTCGCCATGCACCTGACCGGCGCTGACGGCGCGGTGCGGGTGATCTCCTACGTCGTCTCCGGCATCGGCTTCCTCGGCGCCGGTGTCATCATGAAGCAGGGCATGGACGTGCGCGGCCTCAATACGGCAGCGACGCTATGGGCCTCGGCCGCGGTCGGCTCCTGCGCCGGCGCCGACATGGTCGCGCAGGCGGCCGCGCTGACCGTCTTCGTCATCGCCGGCAACACCATGCTGCGCCCGCTGGTCAACGCCATCAACCGCATCCCGCTGAATGAGAAGGCGCTGGAGGCGACCTACTATTTCAAGCTCGCGGTTGCGGCCGACGCTTTGCCCGACATGCGCGACCGCCTCGTCGACAAACTCGAGGCGGCGAAATATGCGGTGGCCGATATCGAAGTCGCCGAGATCAGCGAGGACATTCTGGAGATCGCCGCCAGGCTGGTTGCGAGCGCGGTCGACCCGAACGAGCTGAACGCGGTCGCGACCGATCTGCAGCATCTGCCGGGCGTGCGGCATGCGACCTGGGAAATCAGCACGACGGAGTGACGCGGCGTTTTGGCGCGTGGGTTCCCCGCGTCTTCGGTTCCGGAACCGGCGCGCCCCAATTTCGTTGATCCCCAGGACAAAGGCGGTGATCGACATGCCCGGCCGAGATGACAAGCACAAACTGAAGCTCAATCTGACAATCGCCGGTGCGCTGTTCGCAGCAGGCGTTGTGGTGTCGGTGATGTCGCTGGCGCAAATCCGCGCCGAAAGCCGGATGCAGCTGGCACAGGCAACGCCCCCGCTCCAGGGCACCCCGTCCGACGAACAGAGCAAGGTGCCCGCGGAGGCGAAGCCAGGCGGGGATCGCCCGACCACGCCGGCCCCCGAGCCCGCGCGGCCGGAGCCGCAGACGCAGGGCGCGGCAGGCGCGGCCAAACCAGCACTGCCGCCGGCCCCGGCCGAGAAGATCGCGCCGCCGATGGAGAAGAAGTAGCTCTCTCCGTCATTCCGGGGCGCGCATAGCGCCAACCCGGAATCCATTTATCCTCGGAGTCTGCCGCCCGATGGATTTCCGGGCTCGACGCTACGCGTCGCCCCGGAATGACGGGGCAGAGAGAGCCCGCCTCACCGCACCAGAATGTTCTTGAACTGCCAGGGATCGCTGCCGTCGATATCCTCCGGGAACAGTCCGGGACGATCCGTCAGCGGGGTCCAGTCGGTATAAAAACCCTTCACCGGGCCGAGATAGGGCAGTTGAATTTCGAGCAGGCGCTCGAAATCCATCTCGTCGGCTTCGACGATGCCCTCATTGGGGTTCTCCAGCGCCCACACCATGCCGCCGAGCACGGCGGAGGTCACCTGCAGGCCGGTGGCGTTCTGGTAGGGCGCGAGCTCGCGGGTCTCTTCGATCGACAGCTGCGAGCCGAACCAATAGGCATTCTTGTCATGGCCGAACAGCAGCACGCCGAGCTCGTCGATGCCGTCGACGATCTCGTTCTCGTCGAGGATGTGGTGCTTCTCCTGCATCTTCCCGGCGCGGCCGAACATTTCATGCAGCGACAGCACGGCATCGTCGGCCGGATGGTAGGCATAGTGGCAGGTCGGCCGGTAGATCGCCTTGCCCGAGGCGTCGCGCACGGTGAAATAATCGGCGATCGAGATCGACTCGTTGTGAGTGACCAGGAAGCCATACTGGGCGCCGCGGGTCGGGCACCAGGTGCGCACGCGCGTGTTGGCGCCGGGCTGCATCAGGTAGATGGCGGCGCCGCAGCCGGCTTCATGGGTGTGCGCATTCTCGGGCATCCATTTCTCATGGGTGCCCCAGCCGAGCTCGGATGGCTGCATGCCTTCCGACAGGAAGCCTTCCACCGACCAGGTGTTGACGAAGACGTCGGGCTCCTTCGGCTTCTTCGACCGCTGGGTGTCGCGCTCGGCGATGTGGATGCCCTTGATGCCGGCCTGCCGCATCAAATCCGCCCATTCGCCCTTGGTCTTCGGCCTGGGTGCATTCAGCTTCAGATCGGCCGCGACATTGAGCAGCGCCTGCTTGACGAAGAAGGAGACCATGCCGGGATTGGCGCCGCAGCAGGAGACGGCCGTGGTCGAGCCGGCTGGACGGGCCTTCTTGGCGGCCAGCGTCGTTTCGCGCAGCGCGTAGTTGGAGCGCGCCTCAGGGCCCTTCGAGGGATCGAAATAGAACCCGAGCCAGGGCTCGTTGACCGTGTCAATGTAGAGCGCGCCGAGCTCGTTGCAGAGCTCCATGATGTCGGTCGAGCCGGTATCGACCGAGAGATTGACGCAGAAGCCCTGGCCGCCGCCCTCCGTGAGCAGCGGGGTCAGCACCTCGCGGTAATTGTCCCTGGTCAGGCCCTTCTGGATGAAGCGGACATTGTGCTTCTCGCAAAGCGCCTTGCGGCCCTCGTCCTTGGGATCGAGCACGGTGATGCGCGACTTGTCGTAATCGAGATGCCGCTCGATCAAGGGCAGCGTGCCTTTGCCGATGGAGCCGAAGCCGACCATGACGACGGGGCCGGTGATCTTCGCGTAGATCTGCGAGGGAGGGCTCATGGGATGGGTTCTCCGGAAAGTGCTGGCAGTGAGGGATGGATCAGGCGCTGCGGTGCTTGTCAGATGCTGCGGCGCTTTTTAGGTGCCGCGGCGCTTGGCGGTGACTTCGATCTCGACCTTCATCTCGGGCCTGGCGAGGGCGCTGACGACCAGCAACGTCGCCGCCGGCCTGATGTCGGCGAGGACCTCGCCGCAGACGGCGAAGTGGGCGTCGATGTAGCTGGCGTCGGTCACGTAGTAGGTCGCACGGACGATATCGGCCATCTCGAAGCCGCCCTCCGTCAGCGCGGCGGCGATGGTCTTGAAGCAGTTGCGTGACTGGCTCGTGACATCTGATGGCATCGTCATCGTGGTGTAGTCATAGCCGGTGGTTCCCGCGACGAAGGCGAACTCGCCGTCGATCACGGCACGGCTGTAGCCGACGGTCTTCTCGAGCGGGGAGCCGGTGGAGATCAGGCGACGGGACATGGTCATGGGCCTCGGCTGAGGGGGTGTTTCGCGGGGTTAAAGGGCGTTTCGCGGGCCTGCGCAACCCCAAAGGAAGAGCCTCGCGCAGGCGCGGCAGGGCGTTGCCGCTCGATGCGGCCTAGGTCGTCGCTACGCGAGCGATCCCTCAGGCCGCGTGCGCCTCAGGCGCGCGAACCGACCTCCGTTTGGGCAGAGCCGCGCCGGTCGGGACGATCATCCCGGCGGCGCCATCGAGCGCACCATCAGTGAACTCGATCGCCAGCAGGCGGTCGCGCTCGAACGGGCCCGGCAGCGACAGCTCCGCCGTCTTGTCGGCCGAGAAGCCGAACCGGGCGTAATAGGGGGCATCGCCGAGCAGGATCACGGCGTCATGCCCGCGCGCCCGGGCGGCAGCCAGCGCTTGATGCATCAGCGCGGCGCCGATCCCGAGCTCGCGGCAGGCAGGGTCGACCGCCAGCGGTCCGAGGACCAGAGCGGGCCTGCCTCCGGCGCTGACATGCCACAGCCGCACGGTTCCCACGAGCTTGCCCTCGCGCATCGCCGACAGGGCAAGGCCTGCAGCGGGCGCGCGTCCGTCGCGCAGGCGCTGGCAAGTGCGGCCGTGGCGGGTCTCGCCAAAGCAGGCATCGAGCAGCGCTTCGCGCGTCGCGACGTCGGTAGCACGTTCCGCGCGGATCACGAACGGAGCGGCTTTCGAGGTGAGGGCAACTTGCGGCTTCCGAGGAGCAGTCATGGCACGTCAGTCCCCGCTTGAACCGGCGTGCGCGCAGCACGCCTGTCCAAGACGTCATCAGAAATCGAGATGTTGGATGAGGAGCCGGCGGACCGGCTCCCGGGTTCGTCAGGCCTCTGGAAAAGAGAGGCGGATCTGATGTGGCAATCAGATGTGATACGTCTTCAGCGGCGGGATGCCGTTGAAGGCCACCGACGAGTAGGTCGACGTATAGGCCCCGGTGCCTTCGATCAGCACCTTGTCGCCGATCTCGAGCGTGACGGGAAGCGGATACGGGCTCTTTTCGTACAGCACGTCGGCGCTATCGCAGGTCGGACCTGCGAGCACGCACGGCGTCATGTCCGCACCGTCGTGACGGGTGCGGATGGCGTAGCGGATCGACTCGTCCATCGTCTCGGCGAGACCGCCGAACTTGCCGATGTCCAGGTACACCCAGCGCACCTCGTCCTCGTCGCTCTTCTTCGAGATCAGCACGACCTCGGATTCGATGATGCCGGCGTTGCCCACCATGCCGCGGCCCGGCTCGATGATGGTCTCCGGGATCTGGTTGCCGAAGTGCTTGCGCAGCGCGCGGAAGATCGAGCGGCCGTAGGTGACGACCGGCGGCACGTCCTTCAGGTACTTGGTCGGGAAGCCGCCGCCCATGTTGACCATGGACAGGTTGATGCCGCGCTCGGCGCAGTCGCGGAACACTTGCGAGGCCATCGCCAGCGCACGGTCCCACGCCTTCACCTTGCGCTGCTGCGAGCCGACATGGAAGGAGATGCCGCACGGCTCCAGGCCCAGGCGCTTGGCGAGGTCGAGCACCTCGACCGCCATTTCCGGGTCGCAGCCGAACTTGCGCGACAGCGGCCACTCGGCGCCGGCGCAGTCATAGAGGATGCGGCAGAACACCTTCGCACCGGGGGCGGCACGGGCGACCTTCTCGACCTCGGCGGCGCAATCGACCGCGAACAGCCGAATGCCGAGCGCGAAGGCGCGCGCGATGTCGCGCTCCTTCTTGATCGTGTTGCCGAAGGAGATGCGGTCGGGCGTCGCACCCGCGGCCAGCGCCATCTCGATCTCGGCGACCGTGGCGGTGTCGAAGCAGGAGCCCATGGACGCGAGCAGGGACAGCACTTCCGGCGCCGGGTTCGCCTTGACGGCATAGAACACGCGGCTGTCGGGCAGCGCCTTGGCGAAGCTCTGGTAATTGTCGCGCACGACCTCGAGGTCGACGACGAGGCACGGCTCGATGTCGAGGCCTTCGTTGCGGCGGTTGCGCAGGAATTCCTGGATACGTTCGGTCATGGCACTCTCCAACGGTCCCAGCGACGGGAGCCGTATCAACATGACGTCTGATGAGAGTGCTTCGGCCGCATCGCGCGATGGAGGCGCGTCGAGGCCAAAAAACTCAAACCAGACTGTGCTGCCGTGGATTGGTTGGGAGAGTTTCCCGCCCGCTCACCTGGCAATGAAGGACAAGCCTTTTCAGTAGCCCGCGCCGGCGTTGGACTGCCGGTAGAGACCAAAAAAGCCCGATCCGTCGTTGCTTTAAGTCGCGTCCCCCGTTGAGAGCGGGGTGCGCCGGTTCGCCTCCGGCTGCCAGTCACGGTTGCAAAGAGCGAAGTCACCTTCGACATGGCATCTCTTTGAGAGAGATGCTGGGCGCTCCGGGTTTGCTTCGTCTTCCGACTTTCTGGTCTTGCGACCTCGGTCTTCCGACTTCCGCACTTCCGAAGAGCCCCTCGGCTTCTTCACCCCTTGGCGGCTGTCCGGCCTCTTGTCCGGATACCTACCGACTGACACACGACCACAGGCACGTGCGAAATTGGGCAAGTCCGCACATAAGCGTTTTGACTCTGCTTCGCAAGAATTTTTTTAGGCTGCGGACAGAATTGCCTAACATCTGCTTGCGCGCTGTTGCGCGAGCGACGCGGGAGATGAACGCGCGTTAAGTTTTCGCTGCGCTGCGCGTGTTGCCCACGCGCGAGACGCGTCAGCCGCGCTTGGTGAAGGGCTCGATGCGCTGAGCGCCGCGGATGAAGGCGGTCATCACGAGCACGCCGAGTGCGAACAGCACGGCCTGCAGGATATGGGCGCCCTGGTCGCCGAGCCCGAACAGGATCGCGAGCGCCCAGCCGCCGGCAAAGGCCGCGCCGAACACCTCCGCGCCGATCAGGATGGCGGCGCTGATGACGGTGATGACGCTGGGCCAGACGATCCGGCGGGACGATGAAGAAGGCGCGTTCATGGTTTCAGAGGGTCCTGGCTTCGAGGGCCGCAATCTCCCCGAAAAGGCGGCCGGGAGCAAGGGCAAACGGCCCAAAAAAGCCCCACGCGTGCTATAGCTGGCCGCAACGATCGAGCCACGAAATCCGGGACTTGTGATGTCAGAACCCCGCCAAATTACGGACCCCGAGACCAATCCGCTGCTGAAGGCCTGGGTGACGCCGTTCGCGACCCCGCCTTTCGACGAGATCAAGCCGGAGCACTTCCTGCCGGCCTTCGAGCAGGCCTTCGCCGACCATTCCGCCGAGATTGCGGCGATCACCAACGATCCCGCGGCGCCCGACTTCGCCAACACCATCACGGCGCTGGAGCGCTCGGGCAAGCTCTTGAGCAAGGTCGCGGCGGTCTTCTACGACCTCGTCTCGGCCCATTCCAACCCGGCCATCCTGGAGATCGACAAGGAGGTCTCCTTGCGGATGGCGCGGCACTGGAATCCGATCATGATGAACGCCGTGCTGTTCGGCCGCATCGCCCATCTGCACGAGAACCGCGCGGGTCTCGGTCTCACGCCCGAGCAGCTCCGCCTGCTGGAGCGCACCTACACCCGCTTCCACCGCGCCGGCGCAGGCCTCTCGGAGGAGGCCAAGACCCGGATGGCCGAGATCAACGAGCGGCTGGCCCAGCTCGGCACCGGCTTCAGCCATCATCTGCTCGGCGACGAGCAGGACTGGTTCATGGAGCTCGGGGAGGCCGATCGCCAGGGCCTGCCGGAGAGCTTTGTCGCCGCCGCCAAGGCTGCGGCGGAAGAGCGCGGCATGGCGGGCAAGGCCATCGTCACGCTGTCGCGCTCCTCGGTCGAGACGTTCCTGAAGAGCTCGGCCCGGCGTGACCTCCGCGAAAAGGTCTACAAGGCCTTCATCGCGCGTGGCGACAACGGCAACGCCAACGACAACAACGCGACCATTGTCGAGATCCTGAAGCTGCGCGAGGAGAGCGCCAGGCTCCTGGGCTATCCGACCTACGCCGCCTACCGGCTCGAGGATTCCATGGCCAAGACGCCGGACGCGGTGCGCGGCCTGTTGGAGCGGGTCTGGAAGCCGGCCCGGGCCCGCGCGCTTGCCGACCGCGACGAGATGCAGGCGCTGATCACGGAAGAGGGCGGCAATTTCAGGCTCGCCCCCTGGGATTGGCGCTTCTACGCCGAGAAGCTCCGCCTGCAGCGCGCCAATTTCGACGATTCCGCGATCAAGCCGTATCTCGGCCTCGACAACATGATCGCCGCCGCCTTCGACTGCGCCACGCGCCTGTTCGGCGTCACCTTCGAGGAGCGCAGGGACATCCCGGTCTGGCATCCCGACGTCCGGGTCTGGGAGATGAAGGGGCCGGACGGCAAGCACAAGGCGCTGTTCTATGGCGATTACTTCGCCCGGCCGTCAAAACGCTCCGGCGCCTGGATGACCTCGCTGCGCGACCAGCAGAAGCTCGACGGCGACGTCGCGCCGCTCGTTCTCAACATCTGCAATTTCGCCAAGGGCGCCGGCGGCGAGCCGTCGCTGCTGTCGCCCGACGATGCCCGCACCCTGTTCCACGAGTTCGGCCACGGCCTGCACGGCATGCTCTCCAACGTGACCTATCCCTCGCTGTCGGGCACCTCCGTGTTCACCGATTTCGTCGAGCTGCCCTCGCAGCTCTACGAACACTGGCAGGAGCGGCCCGAGGTGCTGCAGAAGTTCGCCCGCCACTACCAGACCGGCGAGCCGCTGCCGGACGACCTGCTGCAACGCTTCCTCGCCGCGCGGAAATTCAACCAGGGCTTTGCCACGGTCGAGTTCGTCTCGTCGGCGCTGGTGGACCTGGAATTCCACACCCAGCCGGCAGCCGCCGCGGAGGATGTCCGCGCCTTCGAGCGACGCGAGCTGGAGAAGATCGGCATGCCCGAGGAGATCGCGCTGCGTCATCGTCCGACGCAGTTCGGCCACATCTTCACCGGCGACCACTACGCTGCCGGCTATTACAGCTACATGTGGTCGGAGGTGATGGACGCCGACGCCTTCGGCGCGTTCGAGGAGGCCGGGGACATCTTCGATCCTGCGGTGGCCAAGCGCCTGCACGACGACATCTATTCGTCGGGCGGGTCGGTCGATCCGGAAGCCGCCTACGAGGCGTTCCGCGGCCGTCCGCCGGAGCCGGATGCGCTGCTCCGCCGCCGCGGTCTGCTCGACGACACCAAGGCGGCCTGATGAGCATGCGGGCCCTGTTCGGAATGCTGCTCGCCGCCGCGATGACGCTCGCGGCGGGGGCAGCAAATGCGCATCCACATGTCTGGATCACCGCGACCAGCGAATTGCTCTACGCCGCCGATGGCAGCATCACCGGCGTGCGCCACGCCTGGACCTTCGACGACATGTTCTCGGCCTATGCGGTGCAGGGGCTCGAGAGCAAGACCAAGGGCGCCTACACGAGCGAGGAGCTCAAGCCCCTGGCCCAGACCAACGTCGAGTCGCTGAAGGAATACGCCTACTTCACCTTTGCGCGAGCCGACGGCAAGAAGGAGCGATTCCAGGAGCCGGTCGACTATTTCCTCGACTACAAGGACACGGTGCTGACTCTGCACTTCACCTTGCCGCTGAAGAACCCAGTCAAGCCCAAGCAGCTGGTGCTCGAAGTGTTCGACCGCTCCTTCTTCATCGACTTCCAGATGGCCAAGGACAATCCGGTCAAGCTGGTCGGTGCGCCCGCGGGCTGCCAGATGAAGCTGGAGCGGCCGAACGACGGCACCGCGAGCGCCCAGAAGCTCAACGAGCAGACTTTCCTGAATGGCGAGAACTCGAATTTCGGCATGATGTTCGCCAACAAGATCACGGTGGATTGCCCGTGAAGCCGCAACTCTCTCCGCTCGCACGCGGGCTGCTTGCCTGTGCTGCTGTGCTGATGGTGGTCGGCGTGACTGACGCCGCGCTTCATGATCTCCTTGCGCAAAACCCCTTCGGCGCGCCGCGACCGGCGCAGGCGGCCGAGCCTGAAGCGAGCGGCCTCATCGGCTGGCTCCTGGCCAAACAGTCGGAATTCTATCGCCAGATGTCGGCAACCATCCGCGCCGCCAAGTCCGACGGCTCGGCGGTGTGGACGCTGCTCTTCATCTCGTTCGCCTATGGCATCTTCCACGCTGCCGGTCCCGGCCACGGCAAGGCGGTGATCGCCTCTTATCTGGTCGCCAACCGCGAGACGGCGCGGCGCGGCATCGCGCTGTCCTTTGCCTCGGCCCTGATGCAGTCGCTGGTCGCGATCCTCATCGTCGGCATTTCGGCCTGGGTGCTGAATGCGACGACCAAGACCATGTGCAAGGCGGAAGGCGTGATCGAGATCGCGAGCTACGCCCTGATCGCGCTGTTCGGCCTGCGCCTGGTCTGGGTCAAGGGCGGCGCGTTCATCCGCGCACTTCAGGCCGCCCAACCGGTGCCGGTGATGGCGGGCGTGCCGCACGACCATGATCACCACCATCATGATGCGCATGATCGTCATCACCACGATCACGGCCATGATCACCATCATGGCCACGGCCATGCGCACCATCATCACGGGCACGATCACGTCCATGACGAGCACTGCGGGCATTCCCACGGCCCCACCCCGAGCGAGCTCGCCGGCCCCGGCGGCTGGCGGCGCGGCCTCGCGGCGATCCTGACCGTCGGCATCCGTCCCTGCTCGGGCGCTATCCTGGTCCTGGTATTCGCGCTCGCCCAGGGCCTGTTCTGGGCCGGGATCGCCGCCACCTTCCTGATGGGATTGGGCACCGCGATCACGGTGGCGGCCATCGCTGTTATCGCCGTCTCCGCCAAGGACATCGCCGCCCGCCTCAGCGCCGGCCGCAACGGCGGTGGCGCGCTGTTCATGCGCGGCATCGAGTTCGGCGCCGCGGGTCTGGTCCTGCTGTTCGGCGTCGGCCTCCTGTTCGGCTACATCGCCGCCGAACGGACCACGTGCTTTTGAGGGCGCATCTGCGCTTCGCGGCGCTAATTGAGCAAGACGGTCGAGCGCCTTGCTCCGTCATTGCGAGCGCAGCGAAGCAATCCAGAATCTTTCCGCGGAGGGATTCTGGATTGCTTCGTCGCAAGGGCTCCTCGCAATGACGAGCTTGAAATATCTCGATCGGGGGATTCCATGTCGCGTGAAAAATTCTGGTTCTTCCATCCGTTCCGGGTGCGTTACTCCGAGATCGACGGCCAGGGCGTCGTCTTCAATGCGCATTACCTGACCTATTTCGATACCACCATCACCGAATATTTCCGTGCGCTGGGCTTTGACCAATATGCGGATGCGCGGACGAGCGGCATCGATTTCCACGTCGTCAAATCGCTGATCGAGTACAGGGCGCCGGTGCGGTTCGACTGGGAGCTCGACGTCGGCGCGCGCGTGGCGCGGATCGGGAATTCGAGCCTCGTCTTCGAGCTCGCCATCTTCCGGAAGGGTGGCGCCGACGCGCTGGTGACGGGCGAGATCGTGTGGGTCTACACGGACCAGAAGACCCATCGTCCGGTCACGATCCCCGCATCGATGCGGACGCTGATCGCGACGCGCGAGCGGCACCTCTCGACGTGAAGCCGCCTCACACCGGCAGAAACCGCTTCAACGCCGGCATGAAGAAGATCCCGAGATTGATCGCAAAGCCGATGCTCCAGAGGATCGAGCGCAGCGTCGGGCGATTGCCGAGATAGGTCAGCACATAGGCGATCCGGACGATCAGGAACAGTGCCGCGAGCTCGTCGATCAGCCGTTGCGGCGATTCCCTGAATTCGGCGAGCAGCACCGCGAAGGCGAAGAACGGAAACGTCTCGATGCCGTTCTGGTGCGCGCCGAGCGCGCGTTGCGACAGGGCGTCCTCGTAGAAGGCGGGATCGCGCGGCCGGGAATTGTCGAAGCGGCGAAACCTGATCCATTTGACCGAGGCGATCGTAGACAGATAGAGCAGCAGCGCCCCGAAGACACACCATTCCGCGAGCGTCATCGTCCCACTCCCCCTGGGGTGCGACCCTAGCGAACCCAGCCTTATCTTGACAAGTTCGGACCAACGCGCGACCCAACCAGCCATGAACAGCGTCGTCCCCCTCGAGACTGCGAAACCGGCCACCCGATCCGCCCTGCCGAGGGTCGGCGTGCTCCTGATCAATCTCGGAACGCCTGATACGGCCGATGCCCCCGGCGTGCGGGTCTACCTCAAGGAGTTCCTCAGCGACGCCCGCGTCATCGAGGACCAGGGCCTGATCTGGAAGCTGGTGCTGAACGGGATCATCCTGCGCAGCCGTCCCCGTACCAAGGCGCTCGATTACCAGAAGATCTGGAACAATGATCGGAACGAGTCGCCGCTGAAAACCATCACGCGGTCGCAACGCGACAAGCTCGCAGCCGCCTTGTCCGACCGCGACAACGTCGTCGTTGAGTGGGCGATGCGCTACGGCAATCCGTCGATCAAGTCGGGCATCGACGCGCTGATCGCGAAAGGCTGCGAGCGCATCCTGGCCGTCCCGCTCTATCCGCAATATTCGGCCTCGACCTCGGCGACGGTCTGCGACGAAGTGTTCCGGGTGCTCGCGCAGCTGCGCAACCAGCCGACGCTGCGGATCACGCCGCCCTATTACGTGGACGAAGCCTATATCGAGGCGCTCGCCGTCTCGATCGAGGGGCATCTGGCGACGCTGTCGTTCAAGCCGGAGCTGATCGTGGCATCATTCCACGGCATGCCGAAAGCCTATGTCGACAAGGGCGATCCCTATCAGCAGCACTGCATCGCCACCACCGAGGCGCTGCGCCGCCGGCTCGGCATGGACGCAACAAAACTGCTGCTGACCTTCCAGTCGCGCTTCGGCAACGACGAGTGGCTGCAGCCCTATACCGACAAGACCATGCAGCGGCTCGCCAAGGACGGCGTGCGCCGCATCGCGGTGGTGACGCCGGGCTTTTCCGCCGATTGCCTGGAGACGCTGGAGGAGATCGCGCAGGAGAACGCGGAGATCTTCAAGCACAATGGCGGCGAGCAGTTTTCCGCGATCCCCTGCCTCAACGACAGCGGACCGGGCATGGACGTGATCCGCACCCTGGTGCTGCGCGAGCTTCAGGGCTGGATCTGATGGGTGTCCCATGAACCGCCGCCGGTGCCTGGCGCTTCTTGGAATGCTCACAGCGCTGCCGGGCCCGACCCTGGCGCAGCAGCCGAACGCGATACGGCGGCTCGGCGTGCTCTCGGTCACGGCTGCCGATGATGCGATCGGCCATACGCGCAGCATGGTCCTGGTCGAAGCGCTCGCCGGCCAGGGCTGGAAGGAGCGCGACAATCTCAAGGTTGATTGGCGCAGCGGCGGCGGCGACCGCGCCCGCATCGCGCAGTTCGCCGACGAACTGATCGCGCTCAAGCCCGACATCCTGCTTGCGGTCGGCACACCCTCGGTCGAAGAGCTGCGCCGGCGCACCACGTCGATCCCGATCGTGTTCGCCGTCGTCACCGATCCCGTCAGCCAGGGCTTTGTCGAAAACCTCGCGCATCCCGGCGGCAACCTCACCGGCTTTACCGACTACGACGGTCCGCTCGCCGGCAAATGGCTGGAGATGCTTACGCAGGTCACGCCAAAGGTGTCCCGCGTTGCGATCGTCTACAATCCCGCCACCGCGCCGTTCGCGCCCCTGATGCTGCGCACCATCGAGGACGCCGGCCGCGCGCTCCATATGACGATCGAGCCCGCGCCGGTACATGACACGGTCTCGATCGCGGTGCTGGCCTCGCGCAAGGTCGATGGGCTGCTGGTCCTGCCGGATTTCTTCACCATGGCCAACCGCGCGCAGCTTCTGGCCGCCGTTGCACAGGCGCGCGTGCCCGCGGTGTTCTGGAGCCGCACCTTCGTCGACGAAGGTGGGCTGATGTCCTACAGCACCGACAGCGCCGAGCAGCTCCACCGCGCGGCGGGCTACATCGATCGGATCCTGAAGGGCGCACGGCCGGCCGACCTGCCGGTGCAGAATCCCACCAAGTTCGAGCTTGCGGTCAACCTGAAGACGGCCAAGGCGCTTGGTGTCACGCTTGCCCCGGGTCTGCTCGCAATCGCGAACGACGTCATCGAGTAGAGCCCGCCGTGACGGCGCAATTCTTAACGTTGGCCGCTAGGCCTGCGCCTGCTCGCTTTCAAGAGCCTGTCGCAAATACATATCGTGACCGTTCTCTTGCTGTGCGTCTTGTGTGGAATTGCGCCGGTACCGACGTTACTTGCGACCGCTGAACCGGTAGGATCGTGATCCCGACCAATGACAGCGCGGGAAAGGGCTTTCCCGGCGTCTTGCCCGCCTTGGAGGAGAAATGAGCGGCTTCGACATTTTCGCGATCGTTCTGGTGTTGCTCGTCATCGTCACGCTGGTCGCCGGCGTGAAGACGGTGCCGCAGGGCTATGACTGGACCATCGAGCGGTTCGGCAAATACACCCAGACGCTGAGCCCCGGGCTCAACCTGATCGTGCCCTATTTCGATCGCGTCGGGCGCAAGATCAACATGATGGAGCAGGTGATCGACATCCCCGAGCAGGAGGTGATCACCAAGGACAACGCCACCGTGACGGTGGACGGCGTCGCCTTCTTCCAGGTGTTCGATGCGGCCAAGGCGAGCTACGAGGTCGCCAACCTGAACCAGGCGATCACCGTGCTCACAATGACCAACATCCGCTCGGTGATGGGCTCGATGGACCTCGACCAGGTGCTGTCGCACCGCGACGAGATCAACGAGCGCCTGCTCCGCGTGGTCGATGCCGCGGTCTCGCCTTGGGGCGTCAAGGTCAACCGCATCGAGATCAAGGACATCGTGCCGCCCGCTGACCTCGTCGAAGCCATGGGCCGGCAGATGAAGGCCGAGCGCGTCAAGCGCGCCGACATTCTCGCCGCCGAAGGCCAGCGCCAGTCCGAGATCCTGCGCGCCGAGGGCGCCAAGCAGGGCCAGATCCTCCAGGCCGAAGGCCGCCGCGAGGCCGCCTTCCGCGACGCCGAGGCGCGCGAGCGTCTCGCCGAGGCCGAAGCCAAGGCGACCCAAGTGGTGTCGGAAGCCATCTCCAAGGGCGACGTCGCCGCGTTGAACTATTTCATCGCCGACAAATATATCAAGGCGTTCGGCCAGTTCGCGGATGCGCCGAACCAGAAGATCATCATGCTGCCGGTGGAAGCCGTGAGCATGCTTGGCTCGCTCGCCGGTATCGGCGAGATCGCCAAGGCGACGTTCGGCGAGAGTGCCGCAGCCGCTGCCGCGCGCCGCGGCGGATCGGTCCCGTCTTCGGGCCCGACCCCGCCCGCAGTGCCGCCGCAGTAACGGGGTATTTTACAGAGGTCGTGTCATGACCGACATGTTCGTATCGCTGGGCAACTGGAATTGGCTGATTTTCGGCTTCATCCTGATGGCGCTGGAGGTGCTGGCGCCGGGCATCTTCCTGTTCTGGCTCGGGCTGGCTGCGCTGCTGGTCGGCCTGATCTCGTTCGCGGCTGCCATCTCCTGGCAGATCCAGCTCGTGATGTTCGCGATCTTCGCCGCCGCTGCCGTGCCGGTCTGGCGCCACCTCGCCAAGCCGAAGCCGAATGCGAGCGCCAGCCCGTTCCTCAACAAGCGCACCGAAGCCTTGCTCGGCCGTGAGTTCACGCTGGAGAAGCCGATCATCGACGGCACCGGCACCGTGCGCATCGGCGACACGGTGTGGCGCGTTGCGGGCCCGGATACTCCCGCGGGCACGCGGGTGAAGGTGGTGCAGGTGGACGGCGCGAATTTGACGGTGGCGGCGGCTTAACCGCCGTCATTGCGAGGAGCCCTTGCGACCAAGCAATCCAGACTTGTTCCGCGGAAAGATTCTGGATTGCTTCGCTTCGCTCGCAATGACGAGTTTGTTGAGACGGCGTCGCCGGACTTAGGCGCCGTTCTTGCCGTGCCACCGCTCCGCAAACCTGTGCAGCGGCATGAACGTCTCGCACAATTCCCGGCCCAGCGGCGTCAGTCCGTAACCGCCGCCGTCACCCAGCTCCACGAAGCCCGCCGCGCGCAGCTCGGTCAGCCGGGCCTGCAACACCGTCGGTGAAGCCTCGTCGCAGGCGCTGCGCAGGGCGCGCGAGGTGAGGGGCTCTTCGCGCAACTCCCACAGGATCCGCAAGGCCCAGCGGCGGCCGAGCAGGTCGAGCAGTGCCATGATCGGCCGCCCGGTGCGCGAGCCGCGGACACTGCGTTCTGCTGTTGTCGGCCGTTTCGCCATTGCCGCCCTCTTGCGTATCGCTACGGATAATGTAGCGTATTGCTACGATAAATGTAGCAATGGAAATCGTTCATGTCCCAGGTCTCACCGCGCATCGCCCCGCTCTCGCCGCCTTATCCCCCGGAAATCCAGGCGCAGTTCGACCGCATCATGCGCGGTGCGCCGCCACTGGTGCTGTTCCGGGTGATGGCGGGCCATGGCCGGGCGTGGGACAAGTTTCGCACCGGCGGGCTGCTTGATCCGGGACCGCTCTCGCTGCGCCAGCGCGAGATCGTCATCGACCGCACCTGTGCGCTGAACGGATGCGAATACGAATGGGGCGTGCATGTCGCGATCTTCGCCGGGCCGGCGAAGCTCACCGAAGAGGAGGTGCGTGCAACGGTGCTGGGTGATGCGGCGTCGGCCTGCTGGTCGCCGGCCGAGCGGGCGCTGATCGCAGCCGTGGACGCACTGCATCATCGCGCGACCTTGAGCGACGAGGAGTTCGCCGCGCTGTCGGCGCATTACGACGAGGCGCAGATCCTCGAGATCATGCTGCTGGGCGGCTTCTATCGCACGGTGTCGTATCTGGCGAACGGGCTGCGCTTGCCGCTGGAGAAGAACGCGGCGCGCTTTCCGGCACCGCTCTAGCGGCCGTCATTGCGAGCCACACTCTCGGCCGTCATTCCGGGGCGCGCGAAGCGCGAGCCCGGAATCCATCGGGCAGCGACTTCGGGGTGAAATGGATTCCGGGCTCGCGCCAAGTGGCGCGCCCCGGAATGACGCGTGGAAAGCGTGTGTGCCCGTGCCCTACGCCACGCCCGCGCGCAGCAGATCGTGCAGGTGCACGATCCCCACCACCTTGTTCGCTTCCGTCACCAGCAGCGTGGTGATCTTGCGCGTGTTCAGCACCTCGATCATCTCGGTTGCGAGCATCGAGGGCGGAACGGACTTGGGCTGCTTGGTCATGATCTCGTCGACGGTCACCGTCAAGAGATCGGGCCGCATGTGGCGGCGCAGATCGCCGTCGGTGATGATGCCGACGGCCTCGCCCGCATCGTTGACGATGCAGACGCAGCCGAGCCCCTTGGCCGACATCTCGACCACGGCTTCCGACATCTCGGTGCCGAGTGGCTTGAGCGGAATCTCCGCGCCGGTGCGCATGTAGTCGCGGACGAATTTCAGCATCGCGCCGAGCTTGCCGCCGGGGTGGAAATGCGCGAACTCCAGCGCCGTGAAGCCGCGTCCCTCGAGCAGCGCGATCGCGAGCGCGTCGCCGATCGCGGCCTGCATCAGCGTCGAGGTGGTCGGCGCCAGATTGTGCGGGCAGGCCTCGCGCGCCTTCGGCAGCTCGATCACGAGATCGGCGGCCTGGCCGAGCGAGGACGAAGCGTTCGAGGTCACCGCGATCATGGGGATCGCAAACCGCGCCGAATAGTTCACGAGGTTCTTCATCTCCGGCTGCTCGCCGGACCAGGACAGCGCCATGATGACGTCGTCGGGCGTGATCATGCCGAGGTCGCCATGACCGGCTTCGGCGGCGTGCACGAAGAAGGCGGGCGTGCCGGTCGAGGCCAGGGTCGCCGCGATCTTGCGGCCCATATGGCCCGACTTGCCGAGGCCGGTGACGATGACGCGGCCCTTGGCATTGCGGATCAGCTCGACGGCCTTGGCGAAGGGCTCGCCGAGCGGGCCGCGCAGCGCGGCGGCGAGCGCGTTGATGCCGCCGCTCTCCGTCTCCAGGGTGCGGAGCGCGGATTCGACGCTATCGGGAATGGAGCCGGATGATTGGGTCATCAGCGGTTTCGAGCTCGGCATGATCTGGTCCAGGGAGGGGGGCGTTCGCCCATTGGCGCCTGCTTAGCACGCCCCGGTCAGCGAGGCGACGCGCGCCCCAACGCCCTCAACGGGTCATTAACCATAATTGTTTTAACTCCATTAACGATGGTTCCCGCCAGCCGGCGGGGACGATCGAGAAAGTGTTTGATTTCGTTGGGGTAATTCCATCGTGGGGTCGTCTCCAGGCAGGGGCCGGAGCACTGTCGCGCATTTCCTGCGCGCCGCTTTGCCGTGCCTCGCGCTGACCGCCCTCGGAAGCAGCCCGGCGGCCGCCCAGAGCCTGACGCCCGACCTGTTCAATCCCAACCGTGGCGGCTTTGCCTCGCCCGATACGCTGCCGACCCGCCGCACCGCCGGCGTTCTGCAGGCGCCCTCCGACGCGTTGCCGAAACTGCCCGATCCCAATGCCGACCCGCGCCAGCGCCCGCAGACGCCGGCGAGCTCGCGTGTCGGTCAGGTCCCGACCTATGGCCTGCCCGCCGCCACCGGCGCGAGCGGCTCCGGCTACGATTCGCTCAACCGCAAGCGGCAGCAGCCCAAGCTCTATCCGGGCCAGCCGAAGCCGAAGCGCGCCGCCGGTCCCGGTTCGCCGCCGCCGCCCGCAACGCCGGCCACGACGCTCGGCCCGCCGCGCATCGCGCCGCCGCCGTCTGATACTGCGCACAAGGTGCCGGTGCCGGCGGCGATGGCGGGCAACGCGCCCGGCCAGCCGCTGCGCCGCCGCCTCAAGGCCGATGACGATCCGTTCGGCGCGGTCGGCGATTATGCCGGCAGCTTCCTGATCAAGGGCGGGCTCGAGCTCTCCGCCGGCTACGACAGCAATCCGACGCGCCTCAACAAGCCGGTCGGCTCGCCCGCCTATGTGGTCGCGCCCGATCTGCTCGTGGCGTCCGATTGGGAGCGCCATGCGCTGGTCGCCGATCTGCGCGGCTCGTTCTCGGGCTACACCAACGACATGCCGGCGACGATCAACGGCTTCGCCTCGCCATCGCCGGTCGAGGCCAACCGTCCCGACTTCAACGGCCACGTCGACGGCCGGCTCGACGTCAGCCGCGATCTCAAGCTGACCTCGCAGCTGCGCCTGCGGCTCGCCACCGACAATCCCGGCAGCCCCAACGTGCAGGCCGGCCTGCAGAAATATCCGGTCTACGCCGCCTACGGCACGACGCTCGGCTTCGACCAGACCTTCAACCGCTTCCAGGTCGCCGCCGGCGCCACCATCGATCGCACCGCCTACACCGATTCCAAGCTCACCGATGGCTCGACCTTCAGCAACGACGACCGCAACTTCAACCAGTATGGCGGCGTCGGCCGCTTCTCCTACGACCTCAAGCCCGGCCTGAAACCCTTCGTCGAGGTCCAGGGCGACACCCGCGTCCACGACCAGGCCGCCGACCGCAACGGCTATCTGCGCGATTCGAACGGCGGCTATGCCAAGGTCGGCTCGTCGTTCGAGTTCTCGCGCATCCTCACCGGCGAGATCTCGGTCGGCTATTCCGCACGCAGCTACACCGACCCGCGCCTCAGCCAGCTCTCGGGCTTCCTCACCACGGGCTCGCTGATCTGGAGCGCGAGCGGCCTCACCACGGTGAAGTTCTTCACCGACACGCAGATCTCGGAGACCACGGTCCCCGGCTCCTCCGGCGTCTTGGTGCGCACCTACTCCGCCGAAGTCGACCACGACTTCCGCCGCTGGCTCACCGCGGTCGGCAAGTTCACCTACGGCACGCTCGACTACCAGGGCCAGAACCGCAACGACAAGACCTACTCGCTCGAAAGCAGCCTGATCTACAAGCTCAACCGCAACATCTGGGTGAAGGGCACGCTGCGCCACGACATCCTGGATTCGAGCCAGCCGGGCTCGAGCTCGCAGGGGACCGTGGTGTTGCTGGGGGTGAGGCTGCAGAATTAGAGGGCGGCTTGCTTGCGCGTCTCACGAGACGAAGCAGAAAGGTGCGGCACTCTCCAATCGTCATTCCGGGGCGCGCCCTTGCGCGAACCCGGAATCCATCGAGCCTCAGTGCTTGCGGATGAATGGATTCCGGGCTCGCGCTTCGCACGCCCCGGAATGACCAACCCTAGCGCGGCAGATCCGTCTTCCCCATCAGGAACGTATCGATCGACCTTGCACACAGCCGTCCCTCGCGGATCGCCCAGACGACCAGCGACTGGCCGCGGCGCATGTCGCCGGCGGTGAACACGTTGGGGCGCGAGGTCTGGTAGTCGAGCGTGTTGGCCTTGACATTGCCGCGGGGGTCGAGGTCGACCGCGAGCAGCTTCAACAGGCCCTCGTGCACCGGGTGGACGAAGCCCATTGCGAGCAGGATGAGCTCGGCGTCGAGCTCGAACTCGGTGCCGGGAAGCGGCTTGAACTTGTCGTCGACGCGCACGCAGTGCAGCTTCTTGACTTGGCCGTTCTCGCCCGAGAACTTCTGGGTCAACACGGCGTATTCGCGCACCGCGCCTTCAGCCTGGCTGGACGACGTCCGCATCTTCAGCGGCCAGTTCGGCCAGGTGAGGCCCTTGTTCTCGCGCTCAGGGGGAGCGGGCATGATCTCGAGCTGGGTCACCGAGAGCGCGCCCTGGCGCAGCGAGGTGCCGATGCAGTCGCTTCCGGTGTCGCCGCCGCCGATGACGACGACATGCTTGCCGCCGGCCAAAATCTCCTGGACGCCGCCGAGCGGCTCCTCGGAGACGCGGCGGTTCTGCTGCGGCAGGAAGTCCATGGCGTAGTGGATGCCGGCGAGCTCGCGGCCGGGGATCGGCAGGTCGCGCGGAGCTTCCGCGCCGCCGGTCAGCGCGACCGCGTCGTACTCGTTGAGCAGCTCGCGCGGATCGACATTGCCTTCAGCGCCGACATGGCTGTTGTAGTGGAAGGTGACGCCTTCGGCCTCCATCTGCTTGACGCGGCGGTCGATGACGCCCTTCTCCATCTTGAAGTCGGGGATGCCGTAGCGCAGCAGGCCGCCGGCCTTGGCGTACTTCTCGTAGAGGTGGACGTCGTGGCCGGCGCGCGCCAGCTGCTGCGCGCACGCCATGCCGGCCGGACCCGAGCCGATCACCGCGACCTTCTTGCCGGTCTTCTCCGCGGCCACTTCAGGCTTGAGCCAGCCATTGTCCCAGGCGCGGTCGACGATCGCGCATTCGATGGTCTTGATGGTGACCGGGTTGTCGTCGATGTTGAGCGTGCAGGACGCTTCGCACGGCGCCGGACAAATGCGGCCCGTGAACTCCGGGAAATTGTTGGTCGAGTGCAGGTTGCGCGAGGCCTCTTCCCAATTGCCCTGGTAGACGAGGTCGTTCCAGTCGGGGATCTGGTTGTTGACCGGGCAGCCCGGCGTGCCCGGCGCGACCGAGCCGGTGCCGTGGCAATAGGGAATGCCGCAGTTCATGCAGCGCGCGGCCTGGTCGCGCACCTCCTTCTCGGAGAGCGGAACGACGAATTCCTTGTAATGCTTCACGCGCTCGGCGACCGGGGTGTACTTGCGGTCGTGCCGTTCGATTTCCAGAAAACCCGTGATCTTGCCCATTAAACCCGAAGTCCCTGCCGCTTAGATTCGTTCTGTTTCTTTGTCGTCGTCGATGCGAGGAGCTCTTGCGACGAAGCAATCCAGTCTGTTTCCGCGGAGAGTTTCTGGATTGCTTCGCTGCGCTCGCAATGACGGGGTGTAACGCCTTACGCCCCGATCGCGATTTTCGGCTCGGCGTCCGCGTTGGCCGCCATTTCGCGCAGCGCGCGCCGGTACTCGACCGGCATCACCTTGCGGAATTTGGGCAGCCAGTCCTTCCAATTGGCGAGGATGTCGGCGGCGCGCTTGGAGCCGGTCGCCTTGGCGTGGCGCGAGATCAAGACGTGCAGCCGCTCGACGTCGGAGGCGAGCAGGTTCTTGAACACGTCGACCCGGCCATGCGCCTCGAGGTCGCCGGAATGGTGATAGGTGCCGGCGTTGATCAGCTCTTCCGACAGCACCGGTTCGAGGTCGACCATCGCCATGTTGCACAGCTTGTCGAAGTCGCCGGCCTCGTCCAGCACATAGGCGATGCCGCCGGACATGCCGGCCGCGAAGTTGCGCCCGGTCTTGCCGAGCACGACCACGATGCCGCCGGTCATGTATTCGCAGCAATGATCGCCCGCGCCCTCGACCACGGCGACCGCGCCCGAGTTACGCACGGCAAAACGCTCGCCGGCGATGCCGCGGAAGTAGCACTCGCCCTCGATCGCGCCGTACATCACGGTGTTGCCGACGATGATGCTCTCTTCCGGCACGATGGCCGAATTCCTCGGCGGCTTGACGATGATCTTGCCGCCCGAGAGGCCCTTGCCGACATAGTCGTTGCCTTCACCTTCGAGCTCGAAAGTGACGCCGTGGGCGAGCCAGGCGCCGAAGGCCTGGCCGGCGGTGCCCTTGAGGCTGACATGGATGGTGTCGTGCGGCAGGCCGGCATGGCCATAGATCTTGGCGACCGCGCCGGACAGCATCGCGCCGGCGGAGCGGTTGGTGCTGTTGATCGCGGCCTCGATCTTCACCGGCGCGCCGCGGTCGAGCGCAGGCGTTGCCTGCTCGATCAGCGAGCGGTCGAGCACCGCCTCCAGATGATGGTTCTGGCGCTCGGAGTGATAGATCTTCTGGCCCTTCTCCTCCTTCTGCTTGACGAACAGCTTGGAGAAATCGAGGCCCTTGGCCTTCCAATGCGCAACCAGCTTGGTCTGGTCGAGCAGCTGAACCTGGCCGACCATCTCGTTGAAGGTGCGGAAGCCGAGGCTCGCCATGATCTCACGGACTTCCTCGGCGACGAAGAAGAAGTAGTTGATCACGTGCTCGGGCTGACCGGTGAAGCGCTTGCGCAGGACGGGGTCCTGGGTCGCGACGCCGACCGGACAGGTGTTGAGGTGGCACTTGCGCATCATGATGCAGCCGGCCGCAATCAGCGGCGCGGTGGCGAAGCCGAACTCGTCGGCACCCAGCAGCGCGCCGATCACGACGTCGCGGCCGGTGCGGAAGCCGCCGTCGACCTGGACCACGATGCGGCTGCGCAGCCGCTCGCGCACCAGGGTCTGGTGGGTTTCGGCGAGCCCGATCTCCCACGGCGATCCCGCGTGCTTGATCGAGGTCAGGGGCGAAGCGCCGGTGCCGCCCTCGAAGCCCGCGATGGTGACATGGTCGGCGCGCGCCTTGGCGACGCCCGCGGCGACCGTGCCGACGCCGATCTCGGAGACGAGCTTGACCGAGACGTCGCCCGTCGGGTTGACGTTCTTGAGGTCGTAGATCAGCTGCGCCAGGTCCTCGATCGAGTAGATGTCGTGATGCGGCGGCGGCGAGATCAGGCCGACACCAGGCGTCGAGTGCCGCACCCTGGCGATGGTCGCGTCGACCTTGTGGCCGGGGAGCTGGCCGCCTTCGCCGGGCTTGGCGCCCTGCGCCATCTTGATCTGCATCATGTCGGAGTTGACGAGATACTCCGTGGTGACGCCGAAGCGGCCCGAGGCGACCTGCTTGATCGCCGAACGCATCGAATCGCCGTTCGGCATCGGCTTGAAGCGGTCGGCTTCCTCGCCGCCTTCGCCGGTGTTCGACTTGCCGCCGATCCGGTTCATGGCGATCGCGAGCGTGGTGTGCGCCTCGCGCGAGATCGAGCCGAAGCTCATCGCACCCGTGGCGAAGCGCTTGACGATGTCCTTGGCCGGCTCGACTTGGTCGAGCGGCACAGGCTTGCGCTTCTCCTCCTCCGCGTTCTTGATCCGGAACAGGCCGCGCAGCGTCAACAGGCGCTCCGACTGCTCGTTCAGGATCTTGGCGAAGGCGCGGTAGCGCTCCTGCGAATTGCCGCGCGCGGCGTGCTGCAGCAGCGACACCGACTCCGCGGTCCATGCATGGTCCTCGCCGCGGCTGCGATAGGCATATTCGCCGCCGACATCGAGCGCGGTCTTGTAGACCTGCGCCTCGCCGAACGCGTCGGCATGGCGGCGCACGGCTTCCTCGGCGATCTCGGCGAGGCCGACGCCTTCGACGCGGGTATGCGTGCCGGCGAAGAACTTCGACACGAAGTCGGCCTTGAGGCCGACGGCGTCGAAGATCTGCGCGCCGCAATAGGACTGGTAGGTCGAGATGCCCATCTTGGACATCACCTTCAAAAGGCCCTTGCCGATCGACTTGATGTAGCGCTTGACGATCTCATAGTCGTCGAGCGAGCCAGGCAGGCGGTCCTTCATCGCAATGATGGTTTCGAACGCGAGGTACGGATTGATCGCTTCGGCGCCGTAGCCGGCGAGGCAGGCGAAGTGATGCACTTCGCGCGGCTCGCCGGATTCGACGACGAGGCCGACCGAGGTGCGCAGTCCGACGCGGATCAAATGATGATGCACGGCGGCGCAGGCCAGCAGTGCCGGGATCGGCACCCGGTCGGAGCCGACCATGCGGTCGGACAGGATGATGATGTTGACGCCCTCGCGCACCGCGCTTTCGGCGCGCGCGCAGAGCTCGTCGAGAACCTGGTCCATGCCGGCCGCGCCGAGTCCGGCGTGGAAGGTGGTGTCCAGTGTGCGCGATTTGAAGTGCGACTCCGCCACGTCCGAGATCGAGCGGATCTTTTCCAGGTCTGCGTCGGTCAGGATCGGCTGGCGCACTTCGAGGCGCTTGGTGGTGGCCATGCCCTGCAGGTCGAACAGGTTCGGCCGCGGCCCGATGATCGAGACGAGGCTCATCACCAGCTCCTCGCGGATCGGGTCGATCGGCGGGTTGGTGACCTGCGCGAAGTTCTGCTTGAAGTAGGTGAACAGCGGCTTGGCCTTGTCCGACAGCGCCGAGATCGGCGTGTCGTTGCCCATCGAGCCCGCGGCTTCCTCGCCGGTGGCCGCCATCGGCGTCATCAGGATGGTGATGTCTTCCTGGCTGTAGCCGAACGCCTGCTGGCGATCGAGCAGCGACAGGTTCGAGCGCACACCGGTCGTCGGCACCTTCGGCAGCTCTTCCAGCACGATCTGGGTCCGCTCCAGCCACTCCTTGTAGGGATGGCTCTTGGCGAGCTCGGCCTTGATCTCGTCGTCCGGGATCAGGCGGCCCTGCTCGAGGTCGACCAGCAGCATCTTGCCGGGCTGCAGGCGCCACTTGGTGATGATCTGGTCCTCGGGGATCGTCAGCACGCCCATCTCGGACGCCATCACGATGCGGTCGTCCTTGGTCACGAGATAACGCGCGGGCCGCAGGCCGTTGCGGTCGAGCGTGGCGCCGATCTGGCGGCCGTCGGTGAAGGCGATCGCGGCGGGGCCGTCCCACGGCTCCATCAGCGCGGCATGATATTCGTAGAAGGCGCGGCGCTTCTCATCCATCAAGGGATTGCCGGCCCACGCCTCCGGAATCATCATCATGACGGCGTGCGGCAGCGAGTAACCGCCCTGCACCAGGAATTCGAGCGCGTTGTCGAAGCAGGCGGTGTCCGACTGGCCTTCGTAAGAGATGGGCCAGAGCCGGTTGATGTCCTTGCCGTAGAGCTCGGAGCTCACCGAGGCTTGGCGCGCCGCCATCCAGTTGACGTTGCCGCGCAGCGTGTTGATCTCACCGTTATGCGCGATCATGCGGTAGGGATGCGCCAGCGACCACGCCGGGAAGGTGTTGGTCGAGAAGCGCTGATGCACCAGCGCCAGCGCGCTCTCGAAATCCTTCTCGTGCAGATCGGGATAGTACTTGCCGAGCTGGTCGGCGAGGAACATGCCCTTGTAGATCACGGTGCGGCAGGACATCGAGCACGGGTAATAGCCGGCGAGGCCGCGGTCGCGGCGCTGGTAGATCGCCTGCGAGATCGACTTGCGCAGGATGTAGAGCCGGCGCTCGAACTCGTCCTCGGTCTTGGCGGTGCCGTTGCGGCCGATGAACACCTGCATGCAGGCGGGCTCGGTCGGCTTCACGGTGACGCCGAGCGAGGAATTGTCGGTCGGCACGTCGCGCCAGCCGAGCAGGGTGAGGCCCTCCTCCTTGATCTGGTCGGCGATGATGCTCTTGATGACGTTGCGCCAGGCGGTGTCGCGCGGCATGAACAGCGCGCCGATGGCGTATTCGCCGGGCTGCGGCAGCGTAAAGCCGAGCTCCCCAGCCTTGCGGCTGAAGAAGGCGTGCGGGATCTGCACCAGAATGCCGGCGCCGTCACCGGCGCGCGGGTCGGCGCCGACGGCGCCGCGATGCTCGAGGTTGCAGAGGATGCTCAGCGCGTCCGAGACGATCTCGTGCGACTTCTTGCCCTTGATGTTGGCGATGAAGCCGACGCCGCAAGAATCCTTCTCCAGGCTCGGATCATACAGGCCTTCGGCTTTGGGGCGCGAATTGTGCTCTTGAATCGGTGAGGTGATCGGATCGGTCGTTTTCGAGGCGACCGTCGCCGACAGCTCTTCTGCCACGATGTTTGCGCGCTCGAATTGCGACCCGTTCATTGTTCCTGTCCTCTCCATGCGGCAAGCTGCCTCACCGCCATCTTCGGCGCACCTTGGGCGTCCCGCGGCACCCGATCCTGGGCCACCGCTCGTCCTCTGCGAGCCGCATTTTCTTAAATTCAGGCCTAGGCGTTCTTCGTCCCCGAGAACGGCTTTGCCTGGTACCTTGCCGGCGCTCGAGAGCACCAGTTCTCGCTGCAATCCCTATGCCGGAACCGCAGGCAAAATGAGACAGTCTTCCTGTCCTAACCATCACCTTGCCAAATTTTTGTCTAGCACACAAGCGCGCGGAAGTCCCGATTCCGCAGAAGTCAATCAATCGCTTTCCAAAAGTTGCGCGGCCCCGGTTTTGAAGCAAACGCGCCCTGATCCGGCCCCGGCGGCGCCGAAATCCCCAATGAAGCTTCGGATCAACCCTTCGGAAGGCGCGCCACGCCGCGAGAAGCGAAAGAGGGCGGCCGCCGGAGGGCCTGACAGGAGCGTCTCGATCATGAAGTTTTTCACAGGATGTGTGGCGGCCGCCGCGCTGGCGCTGGCTGCCGGTGCGGGGCATGCCCAGGTTCCCGCGAGCGGTATCGCCAGAGGGGCCGTCATCGCGGTGTCGGATTTCGACGGGCCCTACGCCCCGCCGGAGGCCGCTCCGCCGCCGCGCTACGGTTACGGCTACGAGGAACGCGGCCCGGCACTGGCCGTGTTGCCGCCGACCGAGGTCTACGCCGTGCTGCGCGAAAACGGCTTCTCGCCGCTCGGCATTCCGCGCCTGCGCGGCAGCGTCTACACCATCGCGGTGATCGACAGAAGCGGCGACGATGGCCGGCTGGTGATCGACGCCCGCGACGGGCGGATCATCCGCTTCATGCCGGCCACTGATGCCTATGGCATGGCGCCCGCCTATGACGACCGCGCGGTCGCGCCGTACGGGCCGCAAACTGCGCTGCCGCCGCCGACCGTGATCCGCAGCGGCCCGCCCCGCCCGCCGGCGTCGATCCCGCATGTGGCAAGCCGCGCCGTGCCGCTGCCCAAGCCCGCCCCGCGGCGCGCCGAGACGCCGGTCGCTGCGAAGCCGGCCGAGCCCGCGGCGCAGCAGGCTCAGGCAGTGCAGGCGCAGGCCCCGCAGCAAGCCGCCGCGGTGCAAGCCAAACCGGCCGAGGCCGCCGCGCCGACGGTCGGTCAGGCAAAGCCTGCACCGACCATCCTGCCGACGCAGGACATGCCGGCCGCGCAGGGGCTGGATTAGGCGTCAGCAAACAGAAAGCGCCCGAGAAACTCTCGGGCGCTTTTGCGTGAAATGACTGCGTGTCAGCTCCGCGGATACCCCGCCGCGTCCAGGATCAGATTCGCCACCTCCTTCGGATGCGACACCAGCGAGAGGTGGCCGGCATCGAGCTCGATCGTGGTGGCGTTGATGCGCTTGGCGAGGAAGCGCTCGAAATCGGGGTTGATGGTGTAGTCGTTCTTCGACACCGCGTACCAGCTCGGCTTCGAGCGCCAGGCCGCCTCCGTGGTGCGGCCGGCGAAGATCGAGGCCGCGGTCGGCCATTGCACGGCGTAGAGCTCCTTGGCCTGCTCCGGCTTCACGCCGTTGGCGAAGTACTTCAGGAAGGCCTCTTCCGAGAGCTTGGTGTAGCCGTCGCGCTCGACGATGCCGGCACGCGCGGGCCCGGTCGGAAACTGCTTCGACAGCGCCACGAAATCCTCGTTCGCATCGGGCGCGCGTGCGGCGACGTAAACGAGGCCGGTGACCTTCGGGTCGGTGCCGACCTGGCTGATCACGGTGCCGCCCCAGGAATGCGCGACCAGCACGGTCGGCCCGTCCTGCTCGGCCAGCGCCCGCTTGGTCGCTTCGACGGAATCCGCGAGCGAGGACAGCGGATTCTGCACGGCCGTCACATGCAGGCCTGCAGCCTGCAGGATCGGGATCACCTCCGACCAGCTCGAGCCGTCGGCCCAGGCGCCGTGCACCAGCACGACGTTCTTCGCCTTCACCGTCTGCGGTGTCTGGGCATGAGCTAGGTTGAGGGGAGCCGCCAAGAGGCTCGCGGCGACGAAAAGGCTGCGCCAGAGTGACATGATCTTTCTCCGTCTTGTTTTGGGGTCGATGCCCAAAGGACGGCGCGCGAGGCCGCAGCGTTACACCTTCACCGTTCTGTGATGCAGTGCAAAAAACGCCCCGGGGCACCGGGGCGTTTTCGCAACCTGGAAGTCGTTTGGGGTGGTCGCCTGGTTAGGCGGCCTGCGCTGCCGAGTTCTCGATCACCTGCGCCTTTGCGCCGGCGTTGATCGCGATCTGGCGCGGCTTCTTGGCCTCGGGAATCTCGCGGACGAGGTCGACGTGAAGCAGCCCGTTCTCGAGCGAGGCGTCCTTCACCTGCACGAAGTCGGCAAGCTGGAAGGCGCGCTCGAAGGCACGCGCGGCGATGCCGCGGTAGAGCACTTCGGATTTCGAGTTCTCGTTCGCGACCTTCTCGCCCTTGATCGTCAGCGTGTTTTCCTTCGCCACGATGGAGAGCTCATCCTTGGCAAAGCCGGAGACCGCAACGGTGATGCGGTAGGCATTCTCGCCGGTGCGCTCGATGTTGTAGGGGGGATAACCGGGGCTGCCGTCGGAGCTGGCCTGATCGAGCAGGTTGAAGAGACGGTCGAAGCCGACGGTGGAACGATAGAACGGAGTGAGATCGTAGCTACGCATGGTCAAGTCCTCCATTGAGCGACTGTTGGTAACCCGCCCGCCAATCGGGCCGGGCTTTAGTCTGTGTGCAGCCTGATGTTCCGGTTCCGAAACACTGGTAGCGGCCTGCACGAAGGTGATATGGGTGGAACGAGACGGCGTTCAAGAGGGCGGGACAGGCGCCTTTTCGGCGCTTTGGCCCCTTGTTTTGCAGCACTTCCCGCCCAAGCACGCCCAAATGACGCTGGTCTCGATTCCCGCCAATCCCGTCCCCGAAAACGTCGTCAGCGGCACCATCAAGACCCCTGATGGCGTCGAGCTGCGCTTTGCGCGCTGGGCGCCGCCGGCGAACCGCAAGGGTACGGTCTGCGTCTTCACCGGGCGCAGCGAGCAGATCGAGAAGTATTTCGAGACCGTGCGCGACCTGCGCGACCGCGGCTTTGCGGTGGCGATGATCGACTGGCGTGGGCAGGGGCACTCGTCGCGCCGCCTGCGCGATCCGCGCAAGGGCTATGTGCGCGACTTCGCCGATTTCGAGATCGACGTCGAGACCTTCGTGCAGCAGGTGGTGCTGCCGGATTGCCCGCCGCCGTTCTTCGCGCTGGCCCATTCCATGGGCGGCACGGTGCTGCTGCGGGTGGCCCATGCCGGCAAGCGCTGGTTCGACCGTATGGTGCTGTCCGCGCCGATGATCGACCTGCCCGGGCGCACCACCTCGCTGCCGGTGCGTGCGCTGCTCAAGACGATGCGCCTGCTCGGGCAGGGCGGCCGCTACGTTCCCGGCGGCAGCGACCGCCTCACCGGGCTCGAACCCTTCATCAACAACCCCTTGACCAGCGATCCCGTCCGCTATGCGCGCAATGCCGCGATCCTGGAGGAAGACCCGACGCTCGGGCTGGCGTCACCGACGGTCGCCTGGGCTGATACCGCCTTCCGGGCCATGCACACCTTCAAGCGCGTGAACTACCCCTCGCAGATCCGCCAGCCGATCCTGATGCTGGCGGCCTCCAACGACGCCGTGGTCTCGACGGCGGCGATCGAGGAATTCGCCTATCACCTGCGCGCCGGCTCCCATCTCGTGATCGCTGGCGCCAAGCACGAGATCCTCCAGGAGCAGGATCGCTACCGCGCCCAGTTCTGGGCCGCCTTCGACGCCTTCGTGCCAGGCACGCCGCTGTTCAAGTGAGAGGACGGCGGGCCCCCTCTCCGTCATTGCGAGCGCAGCGAAGCAATCCAGAATCTCTCCGAGGAAAGATTCTGGATTGCTTCGTCGCAAGGGCTCCTCGCAATGACGCTGAGGTGGATTCTGGCCCCTCCCGCCTTCGCTGATGCTTCGGCAAACAGCAGCGGAAGAGGACAGGGGAAGCGTTACAGCGTCTTCAGATACTCGATCAGGTCGTAGCGCTCAGCGTCGTCCTTGAACATGCGGCCGATGACGCCGGGGCGTTTCGGCTCGCCGTCCTTGCGTTCGAAGGAATGGCCGAGCACGCTGTTGCCCTGGATCGGCTTGCCGTCGGAGCTCGTCGCAGAGAACTCCGTTTCACCGGTCTTGCAGCGCTCGTTGGCGGTGACTGCGAAACCGACGGTCTCGGGGTCGTAGTCGCGGCGGCCCATGCAGAACTTCTGCGGGCGCTCGTTCTGCGGCTTCAGCAGCCAGTACAGCGACGGCACCGAGCCGTTGTGCAGGTAAGGCGCGGTGGCCCAGATGCCGTTCAAGGGCCGCGCGCGATAGCGCGGATCGGGCGCCGGATTGAGACAGTTCTTGCGCGCGAGATTCCAGATGTGCGCCCGTTCGGCCTCCGGGATGTCCTCGTCGTCCATCCATTTGCGGGCGACGAAATCGACCACCGTCATCAGGCCGAGCGCGTAGACCATCTCGTTGGGCGAAGCGCTCGCAGTCGGGATCTCGCACTGCCACCATGTCTGCAGGTCGGCCGTGTTGACCTTCAGGAAGCCGGGCACGTCGACGGTCCGCTTGCTGAGAACGAGGGACTGCTCGGGATCCGTCTTGATCTCGTCGAGCGGGATCGTCACCGCATTCAGCACCTTGCTGTCGCCGCTCGGCTCCCAGCGCTTCGACGACCAGAAGGCCGGACTGTTGACATCAGGCAGATGGCATCCGGAGCACATCTCCGCATAGATGGCGCGGCCGCGCTCGACCCGATCGGGCTTCAGCTTCCAGGCGTCGCCGAGGATGTGCGAGGGCCATTTCGGTGCGAGCAGGCCGCCGAACTTCGGACCCGTTGTGGTATCAGCCGCCTTGAATGGATCGGGGCCTCTCAGCATGTCCTCGATCCAGCCGAGCGTCCTGATGTTGACCGAGGAGCGCCACAGCCTGTCCGCCGGGTAGGCATCGGACAGGTTGAGCAGGGCGGTCACGCCGAGGGCTTCGCCGGCGTTGCGGATCAGCGGCTGCTCGATCGAGGCGTCGTATTGGGCGAACTTGAACCACGGCACCGTCCAGATCGCGGGGTAGCTCACGGGCGCGTCCTGGGCGTGCAAATTCTTCTCGAATCCCTTGACCCCGCTCAGCGCGAGGTCCTGCGAAAACACCTGGTTGCCGATGCGGTTGAGGGCATCGAGGCGGCCGAACCCTTCCTCGGTGTCCTGCTGCTGCTTGCCGTCCCAGGTCTTCTTGGCCTCGATGGTCTTCTCGTAGTTCTTGGCCCAGTCGATCAGGAAGCTGCCGATCGCGCTGAGCCTTTGCTTGAGAGCGGCGCGGTCCGTCTTGCTGGCGTCGGGGCCGAGCACGCGATCGGCAAAACGCTGGAAGCGGAACGGGACGTACAGCGTGTAGGCGATCGACAGGCCGGTTGTGAGCTCGAGCTTCTTCAGGTCGGTCATCGCCGGGCCGCCGTCGAAGCGGACGTCGACGCCCTGATAGTGGATCTGACCGGTATGACAGGCGGCGCAGGTCAGCCCGATCTTGTCCTCTTCGCGCCGACCCGTCGCGGGATCGACGACGCCCGTCATGCGCGCGAAGCCGACCGGCAGGCCGTCGACGTTCTCCACCGGCGTCCACCGCGTCGACCAGTCCGAGGCTTGCGTGGTCTCGTAGACATTGGCGTAGCCGAAGCGGCGCAGCGTCGCCGTGTCGACCTGGACCGATTGCGGGCTCGGGATGAAGCCGAAGCGCTCGAGATAAGCGCTGTCCTTGATCATGCCGGGCTTCGAGAACAGATGAAGCTGCGGCTGCTCCAGCGCCACGAACCACTCATAGGGCACCGGGAACGTCGCGGTGCCCTGGCTGGCGTGGTGGAACCAGTGCCGGTCCTTCAGCGACCAGTTTTGCTCGAGCCAATAGGCAGCCTTGGTCTCGGGCATCGCGGGCAGGGGCGGCGGCAGGAGATTCACCAGCACGCCCTTCTGGGGCAGCATGGCGCGAACCTGATTGGGAAGTTCGGCGACGGCGACCAAGGCGATGAGGCCAAGGCCGATGACAACGGCCGTGAGCGCGACCGCCCAGCGAAAGCGGAGCTGGCAGGACGACAGCAGCGGCTGCGACACGATCCGCTGGTTGATGCGGTCGGGGAATTGGCGTTGTTCGAACAGCGTGCGCACGTCGGCCACGCTGAGATAACGCTCTTCACCCGGCTTGCCCTTGCCGATGATCTTCAAAAGGACGGGCCATTCGAACTTCATCAGCAGCGGGTAGTACCAGCGTGCGGCGCTGCCGGCGCGCTTGAGGTTGTCGCGCATGAAGGTCTTGATTTCCGCGGCATTGAGGCCGGGCTCGCTGCTGCCGGTGTTCGGGTCGGTGTAGGTCCGGCCGAAGTTGGCAAGGCGCGCGATCTCGTCCTCGTTGATCTTGCCGTCGACGCCGAGGATGCGCGAGCCGGCGCCGCGCTTGTCCAGTGGCCCCCCGCGCAACGCGTCGAGCTGCGCGCCCGAAACGATGCTCTTGAGGATGTGCTTGATGCCGTTGGCGATCATCGCAACGCCGCGGACCTGGATGCGGGCCGAGACCTTCTTCAGCCCGGTTTCGCCGCTCGCATTGGCGATGGTCTGCGACAGCGTGTTGAGCGGGACGGTGCCGCCCTCGACGAAGCCTTCGCCGACGAGGCCGCGCAGGAACGGACAGGGATTGTTCGGCGAGACTTGAATCGAGGGGTCGAAGGGCGGTTTCGAAGCGGGGTCGTGCATGGCCCAAATCCTGAAAACAGCGAATCGTGGAAAGCAGGCGCGCCTTTATGCATGATCCGGAAAAGTGTGCAGCGGTTTTCCGAAAAGATCATGCTTAAACAACAACTAAAGCGCGATGATCGCATCGCGCTTTAGAGCGCGGAAAGTCCTAACAAACCGACAGCACGATATACTACTTCAGCGTGTGACGAAGTGTGGCGGATTTCACTGTCCTGTCAACAAGAGCGGGCTTTCGCTCAGGATTCGGCGGCCCGCTTCACGTCGCTCTGAACCAGCGTCAGCTTGCCGAGCGGCACGCCGGCCTTCAGCAGCCCCTCGCGATAATGGGCGATGTCCTCGGGCCGCTTCCAGTGGAAGTTGCGCAAGTGCCTGTCGACGTTCAGCGTTGGATAATTCGCCATCAGCACGCGGGCGGCTTCGCTGGCCTCGTCGTTTCGCCCCAGCTGCGCCAACGCCGCGGCCCGGATCGCCAGCGCCTGCATGTGATTCGGGTTGATGTAGAGCTGCTCGCGCGCCCATGACAGTGTCGCGTCATATTGGCGCAACAGATAATGGCTGAACGCGTTCAGCGCCGCCCATTGGTAGCGCGGGTCGCTGTTGTCGCGTTGCGCGGCCATCGAGAACAGCTCGATCGCTTCGCGATGCTCGCCGATCATGAAATGGCAGATGCCGAGCACGCCGCGCGCGCCATTGTCGTAAGGGTTGAGCGCGACCGCGCGCTTGGCGGCGTCCATTGCCGCCTCGTGATGCCCCTCCATCGCATGCGCCCAGGACAGGATCGAGAACGCGAAGGAGGAGCGCGGGTCGAGCCGCACGCTGGTTTCGGCGAGGTTCATCGCCTCGGCCCACATCTCCCGCGTGCCCTTGACCCAGCCGAACTGAATGCTCTGGATCTGGATCGTGGCGAGATAGGCGTGCGCGATCGACAGCTTGGGATCGAGCCGGATCGCCTCGCGGAACAGCTCGACGGCGGCCGCCAGATCCTCCTTGGTCTGCCGGTAGTAATGCGACAGCCCCTTGAGGAAACGGTCCCAAGCGGAGACGTCGGTCGAGAGCCGCGCCGGCGCCGAGGCCTCGGCGCGAACGATCTCGGTGGCGATCGCGGCGGACAGGTTGGTCGTGATCTCATCCTGCATCGCGAACAGGTCGCCGATGTCGCGGTCGTAGCGGCCGGTCCAGAGCTGCTCGCCGGTCTCCGGCGCGATCAATTCGGCGGTGACGCGGATCTTGGCGCCGGCGCGCCGCACCGAGCCCTGGATCAGATAGGTGGCGTCGATCTCGCGCGCGATCAGCCGGGTGCCGACGTTCTTTCCTTTGAAGGCGAAGGTCGAGTTGCGGCTCAGCACCCGGTAGAAGGATTGCAGCGACAGCGCATGGATCAGGTCCTCGGTGAGGCCGTCGGAGAAATATTCGTCCTGGGCGTCGCTGAGATTGGCAAAGGGCAGCACGCCGACGATCGCGGTACGGTACTGCTGCGACAGCACCGAGGCCTCCCGGAGCTCGGGAGCAAGCGCCGGCGCGCCTTCGGGCGTCCAGGTAAAGACCTCGATCGCATCCTTGATGTTCTTGAAGCGATGGTTGCCGGCATCGGTCAGCGGCACGGTGAGATGCTTGCTCGCCTCCCGATATGCCTTGGCCGAGATCGCGAATCCGCCGGGGCTCGCTACCGATTCCAGGCGGACGGCGATGTTGACGTCGTCGCCGAACACCTCGTCCTCGTCGGCGATCACGTCGCCCATGTGGATGCCGAGCCGGAATTGCATGGCACGGTCGGCCGGCAGATGGCGGTTGCGCTCCGCCATCAGCGTCTGCATCGCGATCGCCGCCTCGCTGGCGCCGACGATCGAGGCGAACTCCAGCAGGAAGCCGTCGCCGGTGTTCTTCACGACGCGGCCGCCGTGATTGAGGATGATGGGGTGAATCGCGGCGCGATGGGCCTTGAAGGCGGCGTGGGTGCCGGCTTCGTCGCTGCCCATCATGCGCGAATAGCCGGCGACATCGGCGCAGACGATGGCGGCCAGACGTCTTTCCATATCCGCAGAGCTCCAAGGGGACTTGGGTGAGGAATCCGGGACCGGCCACAGCGTGGCGGTTGCCGCGAATCCCGCATTTCAAGAACCCCGCCTTTATAGAGCAGATGCGCCGGAGCGGAAGCATGATCCGCATTGCAAATTCGAGGTAAATCCTACGCAATCCCGGCGGTGGACGGGGACGGGCGAACCGACTAAGCGGAACTGGGACCGCCAGGACGGCAGCGGGGCACCTTTCATGCTGGGTATTCACGAAATCGGGCTTTTCATCCTCTCGGGCGTGCTGCTCAACGTCACGCCGGGACCGGATTCGGTCTATGTGATCGGCCGCAGCATGCAGATGGGCTGGCGCGGCGGCGCCGCTGCCGCCCTGGGCATCAGTTGCGGCTGCTTCGTCCATGTCGCGGGCGCGGCGATCGGGCTTTCGGCTCTGTTGATGGCCTCGTCCACCGCCTTCTCGATCCTGAAGCTGGTCGGCGCGGCGTATCTGGTCGTGACCGGCGTCCAGATGCTGTGGTCGCGCCCCGTGCTGGCTTCAAGCATCGATCAGCCGGTGCGCAGCTCGCTCTCGCGGGTCTTCCTCCAGGGCGTCTTCACCAATGCGCTCAATCCCAAGGTCGCGCTGTTCTTCCTGGCCTTCCTGCCGCAATTCGTCGCGGCCGATGCGCCGCACAAGCCGCTCGCCTTCCTGACGCTCGGCCTGATCTTCATCTTTACGGGGACGCTGTGGTGCCTGGTGCTCGCCGCGTTCGCCGCCAGGGCCGCGCACCGGCTGCGTCAGTCCGAGGCGGCGATTGCCTGGGTCAACCGCGCGCTCGGCGGCCTCTTCATCTATCTCGGCATCCGTGTCGCCATGCTGGAGAGCCGGTAACTCGTTCAGGCAAACTCCTTCGCCAGCGCGCTGCCGGCGAGATAGAGGCCGAGCAGGATCATCGCGATCAGGAACCAGCGGCGAAACGCTTCCGCCGGCATCCGCGCCCGCACCGATTGGCCGATGAACATGCCGGCAAAGGCCATGGCGAGGCCGATCGCGCCCGGCACGGCATTGGCCGGCGTCAGCAATCCGACCGCGGTCAGGTTGAAGGCGAGCGCCAGCGTGGCGGTGGTGAAGAACACGCCGAGCGCCTGCACCAGCTCGTCCTTCTCCATGCCGATCGCCTGCATGAACGGCATCGACGGGATCACCTGCACGCCGGTCGAGGCCGAGATCACGCCGGTGACGATGCCGACCACGCCGCCGACCCATTTCTCGTTCTCGGGCGCGACGCGGAAGTGGAACTTGTTCAGCCCGATCACGGCGTAGACGACCAGCAGGGCGCCGAGCACGATCGTGCCGTAGCGTGCGTGAGGTCCGGTCAGCGCGCCGGCATTGAGCCAGCAGCCGACCACGGTGCCGATCATCAGCGGCCACAGCCGCCGCAGGATGTCGCGCAAATACGGGCCGACGAAGGTCTGCCAGATGTTGGTGACGATGGCGGGAACGATGACGATGGCGATGGCGCGGCCCGGCGCCATGCTGACCGCCAGCAGGCCCATGGACACCGTCGGCAGGCCGAGCCCGACCACGCCTTTGACGAATCCGGCGAGCAGGAACACGGCGGCGATGAGGATGAGCAGCGGGTCGATCATCTCAATACATTGACCGAAGCCGCGCGGGCGCACAATCTGGAGGTTACGGAGACAGCCTTCGTCGTCGACGAAGGCTGGAGCATGATCCGGAAAAGTGCGAAGCGGTTTTCCGACAAGATCATACTCCAACAACAAAGAAGAGACATCTCATGCGCTTCGACCTCGTCGATCTCCAGCTCTTCATCGCGGTCGCCGACCAGCGCAGCATCACGCGCGCTGCGGAGCGCTCGCATCTGGCGCTGGCCTCGGCCAGCGCGCGCATCAAGGGCCTGGAGGACGCGCTCGGCGTCGTACTGCTCAAGCGCGGGCGCCGCGGCATCGAGTTGACCGCGGCCGGCGAGAGCCTGCTCGATCATGCCAGGCTCGTGATCCATCAGATCGACGCCATGCGCGGCGATCTCGCCGGCTTTGCCAGCGGCGTGCGCGCCAGCGTGCATTTCCTCGCCAACACGTCGGGCCTGTCGGAGCATCTGCCGAAGGCGCTCGCCGGCTTCCTGCGCGAGCATCGCGACGTCGCCGTCGACATCGAGGAACGCGAGAGCACCGATATCGCGGCGGCAATCGCCGCAGGCGCTGCTGACCTCGGCTTCGCCGCCGAGCATGCGCTGCCCGAGCATATCGAGCGCTTCCCTTTCAGCGAGGATCGCCTGACGCTGGTGACCTCGAAGCGCGGCCCGTTCGCCGGCCGCCGCCAGATCGACTTTCAGGAGGCGGGGGCCTGCGACTTCGTCGGGCTGACCAGCGCCACCGCGCTCCAGATGCATATTTCCAGGCACGCGGCGCGGCTCGGCATCCGCCAGCATGTCCGCGCCCGCCTGCGCGATTTCGACGCGATCTGCCAGATGGTCGCTGCCGATGTCGGCGTCGCACTCGTGCCCGAGGCCGCCGCCCGCCGCTGCGCCAAGACCATGCCGCTTGCCATGGTTCGCTTGCGCGATGCCTGGGCCAACCGCCGCCTCGTGATCTGCGCGCGCAGCTTCAAGACGCTGCCAAGGCCGGCCAAGATGCTGGTGGAGCATCTCAGGGCCGAGGCGGTGTGAGGGGATTCTTACCCTCCCCTGGAGGGGGAGGGTCGGCTCACATTGAGCGCAGCGTAATGTGAGACGGGGTGGGGTGACGGTCTCTCCACATCCAACAGTGCCCGCGTGGAGAGATCACCCCACCCCGCTCGCGCTTCGCGCGATCGACCCTCCCCCCCCAGGGTCCCTCCAGGGGAGGGTCAGCAAGTCTACTTCCCCGTCTCCACGCCGGCGTCCTTGATCACCTTCGCCCACTTCTTGGTTTCGTCCGCGATGAATTGACGAAAATGCTCCGGCTCATCGCCGATCAGCGTCGCGCCCTGGGCGGCGAGCTTCTCCTTCACCGCGGGATCCGCCATCGCCTTCGTGACGAGGCCATGCAGCGCGGCGATGATCTCCTGCGGCGTGCCCTTGGGCGCGACCATGCCGTACCAGTTCACGATGCGCAGATCGGGAAAGCCCGCTTCCGCGGTGGTCGGGACATCAGGCGCGGTCGGCGCACGTTCGGCCGAGCCGACGGCAATGGGGCGCAGGGCGCCCGCCTTGACCTGCGGCAGCAGCGCCGGGAGATCGAGGAACGCCATCTGCACCTGCTGCCCCAGGAGGTCGTTCACCGCAGGCGCGGCGCCGCGATAGGGCACGTGGACGATGTCGATCCTGGCCGTCAGCTTGAACAATTCACCGGCGAGATGCGGCAGGCTGCCGGCGCCGGTTGAGGCGAAGTTGAGCTTGCCCGGCTGCGCCCTGGCCAACGCGATCAATTCGCCGGCGTCCTTTGCGGGGACGTTGGCGGCGACGACGAGCATTTCCGGCACGATCGCGACCAGCGTCACCGGGGTGAGGTCGGTGAGGGTGTCGTAGGCGACCTTCTCCATGCTCGCGCTGATCGCAAGCGCCCCGGCCGACGAGATCGCGACGGTGTAGCCGTCGGGCGGGCTCTTCGCGACGGCGTCGGTGCCGAGCACGCCGCCCTGTCCGCCGCGATTGTCGATCAGCACCGGCTGACCGCACAGTTCCGACATGCGCTGGCCGACGACCCGGGCGATGATGTCGTTGGGCCCGCCGGCGGAAAACGGCACGATCAGCTTGATCGGCTTGGCCGGAAAGTTCTGCGCCGATGCCAGCGATGGCAGCAGCAGGAACAATCCCAAGAACAATGTAACGAGCAGCCTGCTTGAGAGAATCATGCAAGCCCTCCGCTTCGCTTGCTACTGGTTCAACAGCTTCAACGCTTCCTCGTGAACCCGCGCGTCGCCGGCCGCGATGATGCGGCCGCCGCCCTGGGCCGGCTTGCCTTCCCAGGTGGTGACGACGCCGCCGGCGCCGGTCACGATCGGGATCAGCGCTGCGATGTCGTAGGGCTTCAGCTCGGTCTCGACCACGAGGTCGACGTGGCCCGCGGCCAGCATGCAATAGGAGTAGCAGTCGCCGCCATAGCGCGACAGCCGCGCGCCCCGCTCGATGCGGCCGAAGACGGCGCGGTCGCTCTCGTTCATCAGCAGGGGGCTGGTGGTGTAGGTCGTGGCCTCCGACAACGACGCGCAGCGGCGGACCTGGAGCCGGCGCTCGCCCGACGGCCCCTTATAATTGGCCGAACCGTTGTCGCCGGAAAAGCGCTCGCCGATGAAGGGCTGGTGCATCATGCCGAAAACCGGCGTGCCCTTGTGCAACAGCGCGATCAGCGTGCCCCAGATCGGAAAGCCGCCGATGAAGGATTTGGTGCCGTCGATGGGATCGAGCACCCAGACGTAGTCGGCGTCCTCGCGCTCGCTGCCGAATTCCTCGCCGACGATGCCGTGCTGGGGGAAGTTGGCCTTGATCAGCCGCCGCATCACCGCCTCGGCGGCGCGGTCGGCCTCCGTCACGGGATCGAAATCCTTGGTCTTGCTCTTGTCGTCGATCGACAGCGAGGTGCGGAAGAACGGCAGGATGGTTTCGCCGGAGGCGGTGGCAAGCCGACCGATGAAGGCGGAGAAGTCGATCACCGTCACAGGCGAAATCCTCGAAGCGAAGGTTGGATGAAGCTTGCCTCCTGCCTAGCTCAATTCGCCTGCCGCGTGCAGCGCTGTCTTGATGTTGCGCCCTGGTATTTTGGATGCCGAAGCGCGCTGCCCCATTCCAGTCATCTGCTGGCCAAATATCGATCACGGAGTTGAAAACTTAGTTCCGAGGTTGCCTTGTTCGTATGCAAACGACTATCAACCCATTGAATTTCCTTATCAAAGAAACTGAATCTGGGTTTCCATGGAAGCAACTGAGCCATGTGCGATTTGCATGGGAAACGGCGCAAAAGCCCTTGCACTTTGTGCGGCGCGGCCGCATATTGTTGCGGTGCGGTAGCGCTCTGCGTTACCGCTGCCCTCCTTGGGCGTTTCCTCCCTAGACTTGGGCCGCTTGCGTCATTCGCGAGCGGCCCTTTTTTCTTAGCCCCGCCGTTTTCATTTTGGGGCGCGCAAGCTTGCGAAGTGAAAGCGCACTCGCGCGCAAGGCCTCGTCGTTGGAGAGAGAAGCTGAGTTCTATTCCGCCGCGGCTTGGAACGGGCCAAGGTCGGCGAACGGAATCGTAGTCGCCAGCACGTCGGCGAGAACGCCGAAGTCGGAGGCCACTTGCGCAAAGCGAGCACTGCGCTCGCGCCGCCGCTCGTCCATGTAGATCGCGCGGTTGAGCTCGAGCTGCACGGCGTGCAGGCCGCTTGCTGGATTGCCGTAATGCTCGGTGATGAAGCCGCCGGCATAGGGCTTGTTGCGGCCGATCGAATAGCCGAGCCCGCTCATGGTCTCCTCGACGCGATCGGGCAAGAGCGGCGTACAGCTGGTGCCGTAGCGGTCGCCGATCACGACGTCGGGCCGGCGCGGCTCGTCCCTGCTGACGCCGACCGAAGGCATCGAGTGGCAGTCGACCAGCACCACCGTGCCGAACATCTGGTGCACCTTGTTGATCAGCCGGCGCAGCGCGCGATGGTAGGGCTTGTACAGCGTCTCGATGCGCCCCAGCGCATCGTCGACCAGGATGCGGTCGCGGTAGATCTCCTGGCCGTCGCCGACCACGCGCGGAATGGTGCCGAGGCCGCCGGCGACGCGCATCGAGCGGGTGTTGGCGAAGCTCGGCAGACGGCCCGTGAACATGCGCGGGTCGAGCTCATAGGGCTCGCGGTTGACGTCGACATAGGAGCGGGGAAAGTTGACCCGCACCGTCGGAAAGCCGCGCGCGCTCAGATGGCCGATCAGCTCGTCCATGAACGAATCTTCCGACCGCCGCAGCGTCGGCAGGTCGATCCGCGAGGCCGCCAGGAATTCCTCAGGATAGGTCGAGCCGGAATGCGGCGAGTTGAAGATGACAGGCGCACGCCATTCGGCGGGCTCGAAGATCTCGAAGGCTGGCGACATGTCGCCGTCAAACCGGGTCATCTGCTCAGGCTTCGTCCCTTCGTGCCGCACGATCCGGACAAGCTCCGGATTCAATGATTCGGCCGATCACGCGGCTCTTATGTGTCGTCATTGTCCGGAATCGCAACCATTCTGCCAAGCGAAAAGATGTATTGGCCGATTGGAACAGGTCTTAACCGTGCGGGCATCGGGATGTGGACCCGCAGGTCCGGCTCGATTGATTCGGAGTTCGTTACGGTCCACAAAGAGCCCGAAGCGGGGCCGCCGCAGGGTTAAGATTTTCACCCCAAATTTACCCTCTGTCGGGCTTAGTGACCTCTGCTGATATCCTCTGGGGATTCGACGTTTCCTGCCATGCCAAAGATCCTGCTCGCCGAAGACGACAACGACATGCGCCGTTTCCTGGTCAAGGCGCTGGAAAACGCCGGTTTTCAGGTCTCGTCCCACGACAACGGCATGGCCGCCTATCAGCGGCTGCGGGAAGAGCCGTTCGAGATGCTGCTGACCGACATCGTGATGCCGGAAATGGACGGCATCGAGCTCGCCCGCCGTGCCTCGGAACTCGATCCCGACATCAAAATCATGTTCATCACCGGCTTTGCCGCGGTCGCCCTGAACTCGGATTCGGACGCCCCCAAGAACGCCAAGGTGCTGTCCAAGCCCGTGCATCTGCGCGAATTGGTCAGCGAAGTGAACAAGATGCTGGCGGCCTAAATCGGCCCCGTTCCGTCCTTGCGCCGGGTCCCCTGAGCCGTTATAGGGACCCCACCGATGAAATGACCTCTAGGGCACGTAGCTCAGCGGGAGAGCACTACCTTGACATGGTAGGGGTCACAGGTTCGATCCCTGTCGTGCCCACCATCCTTCGCTCGCGATAGCAGAGTGAAGGATGCCGCGCCGAAGCCCAAAGGGCGGAGGCGTGCTGCCGCCGCGAGCGATCTCGGCAAGGCCGTGTCGTCGGCCTTCAGGACCTACGCCCGCGACGATGCGCTCGCCTATGACGTGATCGAAGAGACGGCGGACGCCTTTGCATTCGACGTGACGCGCTGCGCCTATGCCGAGTTCTACAAGGCCCTGGGCGAGCCGGAGCTCGGTTTCCTCCTGATCTGCACCGCGGACTTCGCGACCGCGGACGGATTCGGCCCCGACATCAGGCTCACGCGCACGCAGACCATCATGCAGGGCGCCGATCATTGCGACTTCCGCTACCGGCGCGGCGGAGGTGGATCACAGTGAGGGGAAAGATGCGGACCAGCTGCCTTGCCATGGCGGCGCTGGCGTTGATGGCGTCACGCGCCGACGCCGCGATCATCGACTGGCAGGCCGAGCTCCAGCGCTGCCGCGAGCTGCGCCAGAACGTGGCACCGCTGCTGCAGGCCGGCGAGGGGATATCCGCCGTCGGCCGCTCCAACAGATCCGTTCGCCGCTGCATCTGGATCCAGCGCATGGCGGTGCGGAAGAAAGTTCCGGGCGCGGAAGTGTGGTAGTGTTGCGGGCCATGCTGTCGCCCCACATTCCGTCATTGCGAGCGCAGCGAAGCAATCCAGAATCTTTCCGCGGGTAGCAGCCTGGATTGCTTCGCTGCGCTCGCAATGACGACGTGGAGGCAGCGACGCGTTCAAGTCGCGGCCTTGTTCCCGAGCAGCAGGCCTTTCAACCCGGTCGGATAGAGGCTCGGCCCTCCATCCCCGTCGAGATCGGAGAGATCGAACCAGCGCGCGACGATCTCTTCTCCGTTATCCTCGCGGAAGTCGATGCGGTCCTGGCCGTTGAAGGCGCTCTCCGGAAACGCGACCTCGGCGATGAACATCACCTCGTGGCCGGTCGATCCCTCGTGCACGAAAATGTTCTCCAGCATCAAGGGTTCGCCCGTGATGATGACGTCGATGCCGAGTTCTTCGCCGAATTCCCGCACCAGCGCCGCACGCCAGCTCTCGCCGAACTCGATCTCGCCGCCGAGCGGGCGCACGCCCTTAATTCGCCCCGCATCGTCGCGCACCTCGGCCGCCAGCAGGCGCCCGTTCCGCCAGTGCAGGCCGATCGCGACGACGCGGATGTGGGGATGAGGGCGCCAGGTGGTCATGGGGGATCGTTATCGCGCGCGGCGCCGCCGTGCAATGCGTGCAGGCGAGGTCTTGTGCGACTGGATCGGCACCGCCTTTGGCATGCGAACGCCTCGCGGCCTTGATCCGTGACTCGCCGCCTGCCATTGTCCGCTCATCCGCCTCGGCGATGCGCCCGGCGCGATCGAGCTTGCGGCGTTCGGCGCGATGTGTCGCTTTGCCGGACGTGAAAGGAAGACAGGTTATCGAGATGAGCAGCGTCAACAAGCCCGGCGGCAACTATCTGCCGGTGATCATCCATGATGGAATTGCCTATGTCAGCGGTCAGCTGCCCCGTCGCGGCGAGGACCTGCTGTATGCGGGCAAGGTCGGCGCTGGCGTCGATATCGCGGCCGCGCAGGAGGCTGCGGCCCTCTGCGCCGATCTCTGCATTGCGGCGATCAACCACGCAACGGGCGGCGAGGACAGGATCGTCCAGGTCTTGCAACTCGTTGGATATGTTGCTTCAGCGCCCGGATTTACCCAGCAGTCGCAAGTCATGGACGGTGCCTCCGACCGGCTGATCGAACGCCTCGGCGATCGCGGCCGTCACACGCGGACGTCGGTCGGTGTCGCCGAGTTGCCGCGAGGGGCGCCGGTCGAGCTGAACATGATTGCCACCGTTCGGCCGTAGGAGGTCGTTCTATTTGACGAGATATTTGGCGACCGCCGCCTCGTCCCAGGCGATCCCGTTGCCGGGCTCCTCGCTCGGCAGCGCAAAGCCGTCCTTGATCTGCAGCCGCGTTGCCAGCACCGCATCGGCCCAGTCGACATATTCCAGCCAATGCGCTGATGGCGTCACGCAGAGCAGATGCGCGCTGATCTCCGAGAACAGGTGCGTCGACATCTCGATGCCGGCCGCATGGGCGAGCGATGCGGCCCGCAGCCAGCCGGTGACGCCACCGATGCGCTGCACGTCAGGCATCACGTAGTCGCAGGCCTCCGCGGCGAGGGCGCTCTGCATGGAAAACGCGCTGTCAAAGTTCTCGCCGATCTGGACCGGCGTCTGCAGCGCGTCGGCGATGCGGGCATTGCCCTCATAATCGTCGTGGCGGATCGGCTCCTCGATCCAGGTGAGGCCCTCGTCGTCGAGCATCTCACCGCGGCGGATCGCTTCGGTGACCGTCAGCGCCTGGTTGTAGTCGCACATCAGCGTGACCTCGTCGCCGACGGCCTTGCGCACCGCGCGCACGACGGCGAGATCCTCCCGCGCATCGCTCCGGCCGACGCGGATCTTGGCGGCGTGAAACCCCTCGGCCAGCAGCTTGTGGGCTTCCTCCACCGCCGCGCCCGCCGGCATGATGCCGAGGCCCTTCGAATTGTAGGCGCGCACCGGCTTCGGTGCGCCGCCGAGCAGGCGCGCCAGCGGCAGGCCGCGTGTGCGCGCCAGCGCGTCCCATGCCGCCATGTCGATGCCGGATTGCGCCAGCCGCTGCAGGCCGGCGAGGCCCAGCAGCGTGAAGCGCTGGCTCAGCTTGCGCTCGATCTCGAACGGCAGCAGCTCGTCGCCGGCGACGAGGTCTGACATTTCCGTGACCATCGCCGTCAGCGGCTTCAGGGCCGAGGGCGTGATCGAGAACAGATAGGCATGGCCTATAGCGCCGTGGTCGGTCTCGCAGTCGATCAGCACCAGCGGCGCCTTGGCGACCGCCCCGGTCGAGGTCTGGAGCGGCAGGTTCATCGGCACGATCACGGGGCGTGCGACAAAGCGCTTGATGCGGATGGTCTCGGTCATGGGTCTCTCCCGGCGGAGCGGCTGCAGGTCGCTGCCGATCTTAAGCATCCGTGATCAAACGAAAAGGCTCCTCTCTCGACCCACTGCGCGTGCGCTCTCTGCTGGAGACGCGCTGGCCTCGCTGAAGCCGGCGTGAGGGTTGTCTTACCCCGCAGGGCCATCGCATGTGACTCGCGGCGGCGGCCTGTGCGCACGCCTCGTCCTTCGAGACGGCGCTTACGCGCCTCCTCAGGATGAGGCTATTTGGCGTCAGTGCGAGTTGAAACTGCTTCCGCGCACTCCGTCCTCATCCTGAGGAGCCCGCCTAAAGCGGGCGTCTCGAAGGATGGCCGCACGGAAAAGCGCTCAAATGCGACAGCACTGCCCCTCCAGGGAGGGTCAGAGTCACCTCATCTTGCCGCGCCTTCCGTGAATGCCGTCTCGATCACGTCCCCGAACGGCTGCCACGACCGGCCGTCGAACTGCACCAGCCGCATCTGCCTGATCGGCAGATAATTATTCGGCGAGGTGCTCATCCGGATGTTGGGCAACGCCAGGGAGGGATTAACGTCCCTGAGCGAGGCCGCCTGGCGCATGACGTTCTCGCGCGAAAAATCGTCGCCGCATTGCTTCAGCACCTGCGTCAGCGCCTCGGCCGCGGCATAGCCATAGACGGCCGCACTGTTGTTGGTGCTTTCGACCTGATGGTATTTGTCCATGAAGGCGAACCAGTCCTTCATGGCGGGATCGTTCTTCCAGGCCGGATCGCTCGGATCCTTCAGGAAGGCCGCCGCGATCACGCCGGCGGAATTCTCCAGCCCCGCGGGCGCCATCGCATTGGCGATCGAGGCGGAGGCATCGTTGACGATGAAGACCGGGCGCCAATTCATCGACGCTGCCAGCTTGATCACCTTGGAAGCGGTCGAGGGCACGCCGAGGAAGACGAAGATATCGGCGCCGGCGCGCTTGAGGATCGAGACGTGCCCGTCGAGATGCTCATCGGCAAGGTCGAAGGCGATGTCGACGAGAACGTGGCGGTTGAGATCGCCCAGGCCCTCCTGAATCCCCTTGTACAGTATGCGCCCGAACTGGTCGTTCTGCCAGAGCACGACGATCTTCTTTCTGGGGTAATAGGCCTGGATGTAGTTGGCATAGATGCGCCCCTCAGACCGGAACGAAGGCTGCCAGCCCATGGTCCAGGGAAACGCGCTCGGCTGGCTCAGCTCCTCGTCGCCGGTGGCAACGAACAGCTGCGGGATCTTCTTCTCGTTCAGGTACCGGCGCGTGGCGACATTGCCGGGCGTGCCGAACGAGCCGAACATCAGGTGCACGCCGTCCGTCTCGACCAGCTTGCGCGTCAGCTCCAGCGCGGTCGCCGGATCGGAATTGTCGTCGCGGGTGATGAAGCGGATCTTGCGGCCGTTGATGCCGCCGCGCGCGTTGACCATGTCGAAATACGCCGCTTCCGCCTGGCCGATCGCGCCGAATTCCGACAGCGGTCCCGAATACGGCATGACATTGCCGATGCGGATCTCCTGGTCGCTTGCGGGTTGATCCAAGTGCGGCTGCTGCGACATCGCGCCCAGCGATGCAACTGCAATCACGGAAACGAACAGCATCCTGCCGATGACGCGCATGTTCGATGCCCTGTGGTTGGCCCCCAAACGAGGTCGGCTCAATCCCCACCAAGGCCGCTTGATCTAGATCAAGCGTTTGGCAATCGTGTGGCTGGGAGCGCGCTTCGATGAAAGCGGCAGGCGTGTTGCCGCAACGCGTTACGGCAACCCGCGCGCCTCGAGCTGACGCACCAGCAGCAGCGTCGGCTCGGCGAGGCTGTCGCCGGAGCCATCGAGGCCGAAGGCGCTCGCGATGCCGTCACGGTTGCGCAGCAGCGTGCTGCGCGGGCAATGGCCGGCGCCGCACAGCGTCTTCTTCAGGGTCTCGCCCTGCGCCACGAGGCCGGCGGAATCGTCCGCGGCCCAAGCCAGCACGATCGGCACGTCGACATTGAGGATACCGGGGAACACCGAGCGCTTGTCGTACTGGGTGGCATCGCCGCCGAGATAGGCCTTCTCGCTGTCGCTGGCGTCCTTGCCGGCTCGGTAGACCCCGGACACCAGCACCACGCCGGCGACGTCGGCGCCGGCGGTCTGCAGCTCCGGATGCGCCAGCAGGGTGGCGACGTGGAAGGCGCCGGCGCCGTAGCCGACCGCGACGATTTCGCGGGCGTCGCCGTTGAAGAGGTCGATATTGCCATGAACCCAGGACAGCGCCGCGGCCACATCGGACGCGCCGGCCGGCCAGGTCGCCGCGGGCGCCAGGCGATAATTGACCCGGACCCCGATCATGCCGTTGCGCGCGGCAAAGCACATGGCCTGATCCTGGATCTGGCGCGACAGCTCCGGCGCACCGCGGTCGCCGGTGAAGGTGTCACCCGCCACGAACACCAGCACCGGCCGCGGCGTATCGGCCTTGGTCGCGCTGGCCGCGACATCGAGCACGTTGGCCTCGCTCTCGCCATAGCGCAGGCCGCGCGAGAAGGTCACCTGCTCGCACAGCCGCGCGGTGCCGCCGGCGGTGGTGTCGGAATCGGTGAGGCCCACTTGCACGAGATCGGAGGGCGGCGGCAGCCGGCCCGGCACGGGTCCGTGCGCGGAGGCCGAGGCCATGGTCAGAAACAGGAAAAATGTCAGATAATTCTTCATGGGTGTGGCGGCCTTGCGGGACTCATCTTGGCTCGCAGATATGGCCCGTCTTTTCAATTCGTCTCATTAGTCAGCCGGCCTTGAGGCGAATTCGCGGCGCCTTGGCCGACACCGCGCGCAGCCGCCGTTTTATCCCGATCCGTCAAGCCGTTGTCCGGCGCCGCCGAGGCTCGCGCCAGGTCTGGCGTTCTACTGTGCATGGGGTTGTTTTCGCAGTTTTTGTTTTGGACGGCCCGTCAGGCCCGCTTCATCGTCCGGAAGGTGATGGAATAGCGCCGCGCCGCGACCGGCGGGATGCTGTGCTCCCATTGCGACCGCGCCTCGCCGTCCATCATGTAGAGCGAGCGCGGCAGGGTCGCGAGCGTGTGGCGCTCCCACTTCTTGCCCCTGCGCCGGCGGAAGCGGAAAGCGCAAGGCGAGCCCAGCGACAGGCCGAGCACCTTGTCGAAATGCGGCTTGTCGCGATGCCAGCCGATGCCGACGCCGACCTCGTATTCGGTGCACAGCACCTGCCGGACGCTGTCCTCCGGCAGCCCCGCCCAGGCCTCGACCTGGCGCGCGACCGGCCGCACCCAGTCCGGGACCGGATCGGCCTCGGCTAGAAGCTGCAGCGTGTAGTCGTAGCGATAGCCGAACGACGCCACCCGGCGGTTGCCCTCGAAGGCGCCGAACTGAAAGCGCTGGAGCGGCAATGCTGCGATGCGGCCGATCAGATCCTGCTCGGTGGCACGATCGATAAAATCGTCCGTGTAGCGAAGGCCGGCCGGGCCTTCCTGCGGGTCGGCGAACAAACCTAGCTGCGTCATGCCTCGCATTTCCGTGATGGAACCTCTTTGCGGCTGATGCGACTTATCTATGACGCGGGAAGAAACGTGCGAGGCTGTCATGGCAGAGAAGCATACCGCCGATCCGGTTGAGATCATGCGGGCGACCGGTCATCCTGAGCTGGAATACGCCGCCGGCTGGACCATCGCCGGTCTCGTCACCATCGGCACCATCGTCGCCGCCTGGGTGTTTGCGATCTAGGCATGATCCGGAAAAGTGTGAAGCGGTTTTCCGAATAGATCATGCCCAAATAAAAACTGAGGGGCGATGATCTCATCGCGCCTCAGGCAACCGGAAACTGGAGCTCGAAGGCGGCCCCTTCGTCGGTCGGCTTCAGCCTGAGCGAGCCGCCATGGCTCGCCATCACCGCGCGCGCGATCGCCAGCCCCATGCCGGTGCCGCCCTGGTCGCGGCGGGTGGTGAAGAACGCATCAAAGATCCTGTCGCGGTTCGGCGCCGAAATCGGCTCGCCATCATTGCTGACCGTCACGAGCACGGTCGTCCGCGCGTCGACCGCCTCCAGCCTGATCGTCCCGGCCTTGTGCCGCACCGCGTTGTCGGCGATGTGCGACAGCACGATCAGCGCCTTCTCCGAGGACATGCCGATCGCCCGGTCGAGGCTGCCGCTGGCCTCGATCGCGCTTGCCGGAAACCGGTTCCTGAGATCGGCGATCACGGGCGCCAGCTCGGTGCGCTCGTTCTGCGGCAGGCTCTCGGCGCGGGCGAGCTCGCGCAGCCGCTGTGCCATCGCCTCCAGCCGCTGGGTGTCGGACAGGATGTTGGCGATGAAGGTCTTCTGCTCGGCCGGCGTCAGGCCCTCGGCCTTGCCTTGAACCGAATCCTGCAGCAGCTCGGCCGCGCCCTTGATCGAGGTCAGCGGCGATTTCAGCTCGTGGGTGAGATGGGCCGAGAACGTCGCGATATAGTCGGAGCGCCGCGCCAGCTGCTCGGCCATGCCGAGGAAGCTGTGCGAGAGCTGGGCGAACTCGCGGGTGCCGTAATGCTTCAGGGGCTGGAACGCCTCGCGGTCGCCGCGGCCGATTCTGGCGGCGCGGTCGATCAGCTCGCGCATCGGCAGCGTGATGGTGCGCGAGAACACGAGGCCGATCGCGATCGTGCCGAGGATCACCGCCAACCCCGCCAGCACGAACTTAGCCCGCTCCTGGTAGAGGTGATCGAAGATGTTGCTCGGCGTCCGCGTCGTGTAGATCACCCCGGCGACGCGGTTGTTGACGATCACGGGCATCGCCGAGAACACGTGCACGCCGAGGCCGCGGCTGAAGGAATAGATCGGCGGCGGCGGCTTGTCCGGCACGCGGTTGCGTAAAGTCGCGCGGTATTGCCCGTGCAGGGCGTCCGCGACCTCCTCGATATGGGCGAGCGACTGCCCGACCTCCTGCCGCCCGGCAATCACCACGCCCTGGGGATCGAGGATGCGAAAGCCGGCCAATGTCACCTTCTGGGTCTCGCGGATGATCGGCGTCAACCTGGCGCCGATCTCGACATAGGCTGCTTGCGCCGGCTTGGGCGAGGGCAATGCGTCGGGCCGCCGCCGCAAGAGGTCGTTCGCGGTGAGGTCGAGCGCGGGGCGGATCGGCGTGACCTGGTCGCCGGGATCGGGCAGCACGCCCGGCGGCACCTCGGCGCCGAGCACGAGGCCGCCGTCGAGCCGGGCCGCGACCTCCTGCGCATAGATCGTCGCCAGCACGCGGCTCTGGGCGATCAGCTCGGCCTGGGTCTGGCGGATCAGCTGGTTGTCGTAGAGGCGGAAGAAGAACAGGCCGACCAGCGGCAATATCCCGACCGTCGCCAGCACCGTGAAGATCACGAGGGTGAGCGAGGGCCGCCATTTGTCGGGCGCAGCGCTCATGCCTCTTTCTCGCAGCGGCCGAGCTTGAAGCCGACGCCGTGGATCGTCTCGATCACGTTGTCGCAGGCGAGCGCCGCCAGCTTGGCGCGGATGTTGCGGATATGGCTGTCGATGGTGCGGTCGGAGACCTGGATGTTGAGCTGATAGGCCGCGCGCATCAGCTGCTCGCGGTTGAACACCGATGTCGGCCGGGTCAGGAATGCGCGCAGGATGCCGAACTCGATCGCGGTCAGCTTCAGCGGCGTGCCGGCGAAGGTTGCGACGTGCTGCTCGGGATCGATCAGCAGGCCGCCTTGCGCCAGCGCGGTGGGCCCGGCCTTGGCCTCGCCATTGCGCGGGCTGAGGCGGCGCAGGATGACGTTGACCCGCGCCACCAGCTCGCGCGGGCTGAATGGCTTCGTCACGTAATCGTCGCCGCCGATCTCAAGGCCGAGGATCCGGTCGATCTCCTCATCGCGCGCCGACAGGAACAGGATCGGCACGTCGGAGCCTTTGCGGATCTCGCGGCAGACGTCGAGGCCGTCGAACTCGGGCATGCCGATGTCGAGCACGATGAGGTCTGGCCTGTCGGCGGCAAAGCGGAGAAGCGCCTCCTTGCCGTCGCGCGCCTCGATCACGTCCATGCCGGCCTTCTTCAGGGCGACGCGGATGACCTCGCGGATATGGCCCTCGTCGTCGACGATGAGAATGCGATGCGCCAAGAAACTCTCCGCTCACCCCGCCGGCTGATTGCCGGGCTGCACCTTGACCTGAGCGTCGAGCCGGCGCTGCAGCCGCCAGCTCCGGACGCCCCAGGCCCGCCAGGCGAGGTCGTGCCGTTGACTTTCTACAAGCCGATCGCGACGTCCTGCAAGACAGTAGTCGCCGCCGCGAAGCGCAATGACCTTGTCGATCGCAGGCAGCGCCTGCGGCCCGAGCGTGAGGAGGTAGTTGGCATCGATCTTCACGCCGTTCCCTCCCATTTCGCTGCTGTGCTTCAGATTATAGTCGGCTATGAATGCATCGAAGTTCATCAGCGAGACACTATAGAGCACGATCGTTAATGCGATCAGGTTGGCGCAGACGAGCCACCGGTTGGACCGGTTGAGCGCGATGCGGGCGACGATCAGGATCAGCCCTAGCGCCACAAGGCCCATCCAGATGAAGGCAGCGATGCGCCAGTAGGTCAGCATGTAGATGCCGACGTAGAGATCGAGCCGCAGAATGGAGGAGGCGACCAGCAGTACGTTCTGGCCGACCCACACATAGACCAGCGGCCGGATCACCGTCGATTTCTCCGCCGGCCCGCCCGGACGCATTGCCGCCAGCACGAAGGCAGCAGCGAGCAGGGCGGTGACGATCAGCGGATAGGCGCCGCGATGGGCGTAGGTCGCATAAGTCATGTTGTCGGGCAGCGCCACGTGACCCCAGAGATAGATGCCGTCGAGAATGGACTGCGCCGCGAACAGCAGGTTGAACAGGATCAGCGAGCGCAGGATGGTGGAGGGGCCGAGAAACTCCGCCGAGACCATGGGCGGCAGCGACGGTGGCACAGGGCCGTCGGCGACGGTGGGGGTGACCATCGTCTTGCGCCGCCAGCGCACATGGATGAAGGGCCAGACCAGGGCCAGCATCAAGGTCCAGAACAGAACGCGCCACGTGTTGACATATTCGAGGATGACCTTGGGATTGAGCAGGGACACCCATTGCTCGATCACAGGATTGGCCGCGGCGAACAGTGCGACGAAGACGGTGCCGAGTGCCGCAGGCATCAGCCAGAGCGCGACGCCGCGGGTGAACGCCGACATGTTGAAGACCTGGGGGGCGTCGAGGAAGAACCTGAAGGGGCCGAGCAGGAGAAAATTGCGCAGCGTGCGGGCGCGTTCGGTGAGCTCGGTCGTATCAGGATTGGTCGCAAGCAACAGCGCAATCGTCAGCGACGCGACGAGGATCAGGAAGGACAGCGTGTTGAGCTCCTCCACGGCGGGGACGACGCCGAGCGTGAGGATCGCGCCGCCGATCGCCGCGCGCCGCAAGTCCAGGGCCGCATGATTGAACAGCACCGACACGCAGGCGGTCGCGATCGCAAACAGCGTCAGCGACACCCCGATCCGCTGGCCGTAGAACAGCCAGTCGGCGAGCGCGGCCAGCAGCAGGGCCATTGCAAGCTTGGCCGACAGCCCAGAAGGCCTGATCGGCTGGATATCCGTCGTCGTCGTCGAAACCAGGCTCGTCATGTCCAGAGAGTCTCCGTGAATGGTGGCATCACGAACTCTGAACGGCGCTTGCGCAGAAGCTTTGGCCATCGTCTGCACGGTTTCAGGAGTCTTTTGCAGTTTTCGTGCAGGCGCGATTTTGGCTCTCGCGCGGCGCGAAGTGCTTTGATAGGTGCGAAGCATTCATCGCTCTTCGCAAGTGGCGCATCATGCAATTGCTCAACCGCATCGGTCTCATCCTGCTCTGGCTCGCCGCGCCGCTCGTTGCATTTCTGGCCGCGAACAAGAACGATCCGTATCTGCTCGTGCTGCGCGGCGCCGGAAACATCGCTCTTGTCGTCGGAAGCATCGCAATCGTCGTTCTCTTGCTGCGCAGAGGCCGCTGGCGCACCTTGGCCGGCAAGGCGCTCGTCGTGCTCTGGTGCTTGCCGCCTGTCTTGATGTCCGCCGCGCATCTGACGTTCGAGCTGCGCAAGCATGACGTTCTCGGCGCCAGCGCCGTCGAGGCGCGGCAGCTCGGGCCCCACTTCATGGTCGGCTATTCCTCTTTTTCCGAGGTGGCGCGTCTTGCCGAGCAGGGCCTGATCGGCGGCGTCTACGTCACCCGGCACAATATCCGCGGCCGCACCATCGAGGCGCTGCGGGCCGAGATCGCGGCGCTCCAGGATCTCAGGCGCGCATCCGGCCTGCCGCCGCTGATCGTCGCCGCCGATCAGGAAGGCGGCATCGTCGGGCATCTTGCACCGCCGCTGACGAAGGTGCCGGCGCTGGCGACGCTGGCGGGGCTCGCCCCCGACGATCAGCAGGCCAAGGCCGAGGAATTCGGCCGCATTCACGGCCGCGAGCTTGCCCAGGTCGGCGTCAACCTCAATCTCGCCCCGGTGCTCGACCTCAAGCCTCCGCAGCGGCGCAACCGTCTCGATTTCCACACGCTGATCGGCCAGCGCGCGATTGCGACCGATCCCGCCGTCGTCAGCACCATTGCCAGCGCCTATGTCCGCGGACTGGAAGAGACCGGCGTCGGCGCCACGCTCAAGCATTTTCCCGGCATCGGCCGTGTGCGCACCGACACGCATCATTTCAGCGCCAAGCTCGACACGCCGGTGAAGGAGCTGGAGGCAACCGATTGGCTCCCGTTCCGCGAGGTGCTGTCGCATTCGCGCAGCGCGCTCATGGTCGGCCACGTCACGCTCACCGCCGTCGATCCCGATCGCGCCGCCTCGCATTCGAAGCGCGTCATCGATGGGATCATTCGCGGCACATGGGGTTACCAGGGCGCGGTGATGACCGACGACCTCGTGATGGGCGCAATCTACCAGAACGACGTCTGCAAGGCCGTGGTCGAGGCGATCAATGCCGGCGTCGATCTGTTGCTGGTCGCCTATGACGGCGCGCAGTTCTACCGGGTCTTTGCCTGCGCCCTGCAAGGATCGCGACAGGGCAGGCTCGATGCGGCGATGCTGCATGCGAGCGCGGTGCGCCTGGAGCGCGGCTTTTCGACGGCGCAGGCGCGAGCTGCCTCACGCACCGTCAGCGTCGCCCGGCGGAACTAGCCTTTTGCGAACTGGCGGTAGTCCGGTTCGCGGTGAAACCAGAATTCGTAGCCGGAGACACCCCTTTGCATGGCAACGTCGTGGATCGGCTGGTTGAGCGGAACGACGGGAACGTCGCGCATACACAGCGCGATGAAATCCTTCACGGTCCGGTCGTATTCCGCGGCATCGGTGGTGAAGCGCGCCTTGTCGATCAAGGCGTCCATCTCCTTGTTCTTGTAGGAGGAGATGTTGAAGATCGAGTTGTTGCCGTGGAAATTCCAGTAGAAGTAATATTCGGGATAGTCGAGCCAGCCGCTGAAGCGGTTGAGTGCAAGCGGCAGCTCCTTCTTGTTCAGCGTCGTGCGCCAGTTGGCGCCCGGAATCTTCTCGATCGAAGCCTTGATGCCGATCTTGGCGAGGTTCTCCTGGATCAGGATCGCGGCCGGCTCGCCGACGGTGGCGGTGCCGGTGTCGAGCGACAGCGTCGTCTCCAGGCCGGATTCGAAGCCTGCTTCCTTCAGCAGAGCCTTGGCCTTGTCGAGATCGGTGACGTAAGGAAATGGCTGCGGCCAGACCGGCTTTGAGACCTCGGCCGCGCCGCCATACATGGGAACGGCGCGCCCGAAGAAGGCGCTGGTCTGAATCTGCTCGTAGGGCATGGCCCAGGCGATCGCCTGGCGCAGCTTGACATTGTCGAACGGCGGCTTCGCGGTGTTCAGCGCGACGTACCACAGCGCGTTCGGGATCGGCACGCCCGAGACCTTGACCTTGCCCTCCTTGATGATCTGCTCGAAATCGCGCGGCGCAAAACCGCTGGAGATATCAGCATCGCCCCGCTCCAGCATGGCGCGGCGGGTGCCGGCGGAAGGAACGTCGCGTGCGATCACGCGCTTCACCATCGGCAGCGGCCCGCTCTTCCAGTCATCGAAGCGCGTCAGCACGGTCTCGCTGCCCGGCTTCCAGCTCTCGATCTTGTAGGCGCCGCCGCCGGCCTCGTTGTTCTTCAGCCAGGCCAGCGCCCACGGGTCTTCCGGCGTCGCGTTCTTCCTGGCGAGCTCGGAATTGATGATGAAGGGCACGACGACGGCGACGTTGAACAGCAGCATCTTGTCCTTGCGGACATAGTCGATGCGGAAAGTGTGGTCGTCGACGACCACGAACTGCTCCGGCTTCTCCAGCGATCCTGCCGACATCTGGAAGGTCGGGAAACCACCGACCTTCACGGCGCGGTCGAACGACCATTTGACGTCTTTGGCGGTCACGGGCGAGCCGTCGTGGAATTTGGCATCCTTCCGCAGGCGGAAGGTGCAGGACATGCCGTCGGCCGCGACCTCCCAGCTCTCGGCGAGCTCGGGCGCGAGCTTCTCGCGGTCATACGACAACGTGCCGTCCGGCAGCGTCTTGGAGGCGTAGGTGAGCAGGCGGTCATAGCAATTCCAGGACAGGCCGTTCACAGTCTGGTTGGAGCCGACGCCCTGCATGTCCAGCGAGTTCGGCCCGAGCTCCTGCACCACTAACAGCGTCTCGCCGCGCCCCTGCGCCCAGGTGAGGTGAGGGGCGATGGCGGTCATTCCGGCGACACCGAGGCCGCCGAGCACGAGGCTGCGGCGGTTCAAATCGAGGGGTGAAATGCTCAAGGGTGCCTCCTGTCCGGATTGTCCGGCATCGAGAGGCAAGGTGTATGCCACAGGCAGGACGTGCCAAGCCGCCCCGCGAAGGCGCGAGGCGGCTTGAGTTCGACCGGATACGCGCTGCGCGATCGGCTTAGGTCTGTTCGGCCTGCTCCAGCGCGGCGGGCATCTTCGCCACCGACATCAGCGATCGCGCGACCTGGTTGAGCAGGAGATCGGCATTCTCTTCCTCGGCGAGGGATTTGGAGAGCAGGGCAACGATGGCGCTGTGACGCAGCTGCTGCGCGAGGTTGCGCGCGGTGGTATAGCCGGCCATCTCGTAATGCTCGACGCGTTGCGCCGCAGAGATCAGCGCGAGGTCGGCGGCGGCATCCTCCTTCTCTTCGCCTTCCTTCATGACCTCCTGGCCTTCCTCGATCAGGCCCATCATGCCCTTGCAAGGCTTGGCACGAGCGTTCTCGCCGAGCAGCTCGAAGCACTCGTTGATGCGCTCGACCTGATTTTCGGTCTCGGCCAGGTGCTGCTCGAACAGTTCACGCAGCTGATCGAATCGGGCGGCCTGCGCCATCTTGGGAAGCGCCTTCGTCAGCTGCTTCTCGGCATGGAGGATGTCGCGCAGCTCATGGAGCATCAGATCGGTCAGGCCGGCCTCGTCGACGGGCGGCGAACTCTCCGCGACGATCGACGGGGCAGCGCCGGGATCGGAGGACTGAAGCGCAGGCGATTCCGTGAACACCCAGTCCTCGCCTTCGTTCCACGGGCCGCGGGTGTCGATCTCGCCGTGATCACCGCTGCCGGTGGAATCATTGAAGTACTGGTTCACGAGGCCGGGCGTCGGGGCGATCCGGCCGATGCTGAAGGCCGGCTTCGACAGGCTCTCGAGCGCGCGCGCGAACGCCTTCATATGCGTGATCTCGCGCGTCATCAGGAATTGCAGCGCGTCCTTGCTGCCGGCGTCGTCGCAGAAATTGATCAGGCGCTCGTAGACGATCTTGGCACGCGCTTCGGCGGCGATGTTGCTGCGGAGATCGACGTCGAGCTCGCCGGTGATCTTGAGATAGTCGGCGGTCCAGGGATTGCCTTGCGAGTTGAACAGATTGACGCCGCCGCCGCCGGCAATCGCAATCAACGGATCGGCCTCCGCCGCCTGGCGGTCGTTCCGCGAGGGCGCAAGATGCATCCGGGCGAGGCAACCGACGACCTCGAGATGGCTGAGCTCTTCGGTGCCGATATCCATCAAGAGGTCCTTGCGGTCGGGATCCTCGCAATTCAGTCCTTGAATCGAATATTGCATCGCAGCCGCAAGTTCGCCGTTGGCGCCGCCGAACTGCTCGAGGAGCATATTGCCGAAGCGCGGATCGGGTTCGTCGACGCGCACGGTGAACATCAGCTTCTTGACGTGGTGATACATGGAGGGACTCGCGTGCTGGAGGGAAATATGCGCGACAACGAGGCCTCCAGCCGTTCGTTCCTAAGTCTCTCCGAGATTGCCCGGACGTCTGCCTTGGAGCGCGATGGCTTACGGCGTTACCGCGCTGCGTGCGACGGCGCGCGGAGCCGTCAGTTCCTTCCAGGTCGAATTTGCCACATGCACCGGTGAGAAGGCGGGACGTTCGACGTATCGCCCGTCGCCGGCCCCGGCGCGCAGATCGCCATCCTTCCAGACGATACGGCCGCGCGACAGCGTCGCGGCCGCGCCGCCGGTGCAGGCAAAACCCTCGAACACGTTGTAATCGATCCGGCTCATCTGCCGCTTGGCGCTGATGGTCTTGCTCGCCTTGGGATCCCACACCACGATGTCGGCATCCGAGCCCACGGCGATCGCGCCCTTGCGCGGATAGATGTTGAGGATGCGCGCGATGTTCGCCGAGGTCACCGCGACGAATTCCTCTTTCGTCAGCCGCCCGGTGGCGACGCCCGCGGTCCAGAGCAGCGCCAGGCGATCTTCGAGGCCGCCGGTGCCGTTCGGGATCTTCCTGAAATCGCCGCGCCCGAACCGCTTCTGCTCGGTGGTGAAGGCGCAATGGTCGGTCGCAACCACCTGGAGCGAGCCGGCTTGCAGGCCGGCCCAGAGGCTGTCCTGATGCGATTTGCCGCGGAACGGCGGCGACATCACGCGCTGCGCGGAATGATCCCAGTCCTTGTTCTGGTATTCTCTCTCATCCAGCAGCAGATGCTGGATCAGCGGCTCGCCATAGACGCGCTTGCCGACGGCGCGTGCCCGCGCGATCGCCTCATGCGCCTCGCGGCAGCTGGTGTGCACGATATAGACCGGCGTGCCCGTCATATCGGCGATCATGATGGCGCGGTTGGTGGCTTCGCCCTCGACCTCCGGCGGCCGTGAATAGGCGTGGCCCTCGGGGCCGGTGACGCCGCGCGCGATCAGCGCCTCCTGCATCAAGGCGACGACGTCGCCATTCTCCGCATGGACGACCGGCATGGCGCCGAGATGGGCGCAGCGCGCGAACGAATTGTAGAGCTCGTCATCGTTCACCATCAGCGCGCCCTTGTAGGCCATGAAGTGCTTGAAGGTGTTGATGCCGTAGGTTTTGACCACGGTCTCCATCTCGTCGTGGATCTGCTTCGACCATGACGTCACCGCCATGTGGAAGCCGTAGTCGCTGGCCGCCTTCTCGGATTTGTGCCGCCACTCTTGATACGCCGCGAGCATGGATTGGCCGGGATCGGGAAGGCAGAAATCCACCACCATGGTGGTGCCGCCGCTCAGCGCCGCCTTGGTTCCGGATTCGAAATCGTCGGCGGTGACGGTGCCCATGAACGGCATTTCGAGATGGGTGTGCGGATCGATCCCGCCCGGGAGGACGTAGGCGCCCCCTGCATCCATGATCTGGCTACCGGTCGGCGCATCGAGCGATGCGCCGATCGCGACGATGGTCTCGCCGTCGATCAGCACGTCCGCGCGGCGCGAATGATCGTGATTGACGACGGTGCCGCCGCGGATGAGGAGGGGCATGAGGCACTCCGAGAGGTGAGGGACGGCTCGAAGGCTAAGCGCGCTACTGGCGATGCGACAGGTGAAATTTTAGTCAGCCGCCGCCGCTCCTTTTTTCACATCGCGCGCGACCAGCCCGTCGATCATCGCGCGCACGAGGCCCGCGATCTCCTTGCGCAGCGCCGGCAACGGCACCGCCACCAGCTTCTGCTCCAGCCCGAGCGCCACCATGCCATGCACGGCCGAGAACAGGCTGCGCGCGGTGATGCCGAGTTCCTCCGGGCTCCGCCCGGGAAACAGCGCGGTCAGCGGCTGGTAGATATGACGGAACAGCTGCATCTGGTCGTGCACCGACCAATCCGGCACCAGCTTGCCCGTCTCCATGCGGTGCTCGAACAGCGCGCGCCAGAGCTGGAGATTTTCGGCGGCGAAATCGCAATAGGCGAGGGCGATGCGGATCAGGGATTCCCGTGGCGATGGCTCGCCCGCACGCCTCGCAAGAGACAGCGCCTCGTCGAGCCGGAGCAGTGTGCGCGAGCCGACCCGCAGGACCAGCTCGTCGACATCAGCCACGAGATTGTAGACCGCGCCATTGGCGCAGCCGATCGCGCGGGCCAAATCGCGGGTCTTCAGACCCGCCAACCCCCGCTCGGCGATCATCCGCTCGGCCGCCTGGATCAGGGCGACACGCAATTTCTCTCGCCGTTCCAGAGCTTTAGTCATCTTTAACCAAATTCTTGAGCGTCGCTCAAATATTTATTGAACGAAGTTCAAGTTTCCTGCTACAAAGCATGTGTGAGCAACGCTCATAGACAGGGAGCAACCAATGTTCAAGACCGTCGTGACTCTTTTCCGCGGCAGCGTCGCCGCTGCGGGCGAGGAACTGGAAGACCGCACCGCCCTCCTGATCCTGGACCAGCAGATGCGCGATGCGGCCGCAGCCGTCGAGCGCAGCAAGCGCACGCTGGCGCTGGCAATCGCGCAGGACCAGCAGGAGGGCCGCAAGCTCGAGGCCACGAATGCGCGCATCGCCGATCTCGAGACCCGCGCCGTCGCGGCGCTGGACGGCGGCCGCGAGGACCTCGCCAAGGAGGCCGCCGAAGCCATTGCGGCCCTGGAGGCCGATCGCGATGCGGCCATGACGGCGCGCGCGCTGTTCGCGACCGAGATCGCCCGGTTGAAGCGCCACGTCGCCAACGCGCAGGCCCGCATCACCGAGCTCGATCGTGGTCGCCGGATTGCGCGTGCCTCGGACGCGGTGCGCTCGCTTCGCCGCAGCGGCATCGAGGCCGCGCGCCCCTATGAATCGACATTGCCGGAGGCGGAGGGGACGCTGAGGCGTCTGCGCGAGCGGCAGATGGAGGCTCAGGCGGCCGACGATGCCCTGGTCGAGCTCGACGTGGCCACCGGTCCGCTCGCCACCGCCGAAAAACTCGCCGAGCAGGGCTTTGGCCCCCGGCTCAAGACGACCGCAGACGACGTGCTGGCGCGCTTGAAGTCCAAGCGCATGCCGACGGCCTGATCTCAAGTCTGAACCCGAACGCAATCATCATTCGAAACAACAGGAGACGATCATGAATCAAACCGGCCAGCCCCACAGCGGCGCCTGGGTGAGCTTCACCTACGCGTCCTTCGCAGCGTCCGCCTTCCTCGTCGCCATCGGCATCTTCTTCCTGCCGATCGATCTCTGGATGAAGGGTTATCTCACCATGGGCATCGTGATGATGATCCAGACCTGCGTCACCCTGACCAAGACCGTGCGCGACAATCATGAGAGCAGCCGCCTCGTGAACCGCATCGAGGATGCCAAGGCCGAGCGGCTGCTGATGGAGGTCTCCAAGGCGGCGTGAGGAGCGAACGGCCCCCGCCGCAATGTGGGGCGGCGGGGCCCCTGCGGCAGGACGGGCGCATTGTGCTTCGCGTGCAGGTGCGATATGGCTCTCGCGCTTTCCAGAGGCGGAGACGAGCTTTGTCGAAACAATCCCTGCGCGAGGAGGCCGAGCGCCTGATCCGCGAATCGATGGAAAAGAAGACCATCCTGGTCAAGCAGGGCACGACCCGTATCGAGGCGGTCTGCGGCAAGTGCGGAGCGCCGAACCGGGTGCAGGCGGAGAAGGGCCAGACCCGCGTCAAGTTCGCCTGCAAGAACTGCGGGCACAAGCAGGAGACGTTGTAGGCATCTTCGCCTCACATCACCTGATGCACGTCGATGACGACGCGATCCGCATGGCGCGCCGCTGAGGCCACGAAGATGTGCTCCATCAGCCAGCGGTACTTCTCGTGCCCGGTCTCGAACTTCGGCACGGTGCGGAAATAGATCAGCTTCGGATCGACCGGCTCGCCGCGCTTGAGCTTTTGCAGGAGCTCGACCGGGCCGAAGCGCATACCTTTGTTCTCGACGTAGACGGTCGCACCGTCGTCGGTCTCGAAGGCGTATTTTGCTTCGAGATCGATCAGCTCGTTGGGCCGGATGGTCTGGAAGTCCGCGCCGAACGGGAGCACCTTTCCCCTGACCGCGCCCGTCACCTCGCCGCCGATGATCGGAATGATCCGGCGAACGCCGATCCCGGTCTCGCCGGCAGTGACGACGTCGCCGATGCGCGCGGTGATGGTGAAGACGTATCTGGTTTCCAGCGTCGGTTTGGTCATCGCTTCACCTTCAATGCGCCATCATCCGCGTCGGCAGCCAGGTTGCCAGCAGCGGGAAGGCGATCAGGATCACCAGCCGCACCAGGTCCGTCGCCACGAACGGTATCACGCCCTTGAAGATCGTCGAGAACGAGACGTCCTTCACCACGCTCTTGATGACGAAGACGTTCATTCCGACCGGCGGATGGATCAGGCCGAGCTCGACGGTCATGACGATGATGACGCCGAACCAGATCGGGTCGAAGCCGAGATGCATGATCACCGGGAAGATGATCGGCACGGTCAGGATAATCATCGCCATCGCGTCCATCAGGCAGCCGAGCACGAGATACATCACCATGATCAGGGCCAGCACGCCGTAGGGACCGAGGCCGAGCCCGGTGAGGAATTCCGTCACTTTCTGCGGCGTCTGCGTCACCGTGAGGAAATAGCCGAAGATCAGCGCGCCGATCAGCACGGTGAACACCGCAGCCGCGGTGCGCGTCGCCTGCAGCAGCGAGGCCAGCACCTTCTCGCGGTCGAGCCGGCCGGTCAGCACGCCGATGATGAAGGCCCCGGTCGCACCGACTCCGCCGGCCTCGGTCGGCGTGAAGCGCGGCAGGAAGGGCAAGCCGTAGAGGCCGCCGATGACGAAGATAAACAGCAGCACCGGTGCCCAGATCTCCTTCAGCCCGGCAAAGCGCTCGCGCCACGGCGTCACCTTGCCTTTCGGCAGGAAGTCGGGGCGGAAATAGCCGATCAGGAAGATCGTGATCATGTACATGGTCATCGCGAGCAGGCCCGGGATGATGCCGGCGATGAACAGCTTGCCGATGTCCTGCTCGGTGATGATGCCGTAGACCGCGAGCACCGTGGAGGGCGGCAGCATCGCCCCCAGCGTGCCGCCTGCCGCGATCACGCCGGTGGCGAACGACTGCGGATAGCCGAACCGGCGCATCTCGGGATAGGCGACGGCGGAGAAGGTCGCGGCGGTCGCCACCGACGAGCCGCAGATCGCGGCAAAGCCGCCGCAGGCACCGACGGTGGCAATGCCGAGCCCGCCGCGCAAATGGCCGACGAAACCGTTGGCGGCGCGGAACAGCTCGCGGCTCATGCCGGAGTGGGAGACGAACGAGCCCATCAGCAGGAACATCGGGATGACGCCGAACGTGTAGTCGGTGACCGTCCGCATCGAGGTCTGGCCGACCAGCTTCAGCGCTGCCGTCCCGTTGACGAGATAGGCGAAGCCGGACACGCCGACGAGGCCCATGGCCATGCCGACCGGCACGCGCAGCAGCATCAGGACGAAGAGGGAAATGAAGCCGATTACGGCGACGGCATCGGTGCTCATGGTTACTCCGTCGCCTTGATCTTGGGGTCGTGCATCTCTTCGGGATGGAAGATCAGCCGGTAGGTGCGGATCGCGATCAGCAGCACGGCGCAGACGTCGCCGATCCAGGCGACCGCGAAGAACGGCCAGGTCGGCATGTGCAGGTCGAAGGTCTGGACGTTGTCGTTGTAGGTGCCGCGCACCTTGTCGAACAGCGTCCAGGTCTGCACCGTGACGACGAACAGCAGCACCAGCGTCGCGAACACGTCGATCCAGCGTTGATGGCGCGGCCCGACATTGCCCCAGACCAGGTCGACCGTGATGTGGGTGCCGCGATAGGAGGTCGCGGCGATGCCCCAGAAGATCAGGATGCCGAGCAGCATGCGGCCGATGTCGAAGGAATCGGGGATCGAATAGTTCAGCGTGTTGCGCAAGAGCACCGACAGGAAGATGTCGAGCGCGACGATGCCGACGAAGCCGGCCGCGATCCATTCGATCGAGTCGATCACGCGATCCATCCAGGAGCGCTTCATGGGGGAAGAGTCCTATCTAAAATCAAGCGAAGTTGGGTTCAGCTGTTTCCACGAAGCGGGTGCGCTCCCTCCCCCGCTAGCGGGGAGGGTTGGGGGAGAGGGTGCTTCCACAATCGAGAACCCCCAAGAGGAGAGAGCCCTCACCCGGCGCGCGGGACGATGCTTTGCATCGCCCGGGCGCGCCCACCTCTCCCGCAAGCGGGAGAGGTGCAGCGAATGCGCGGCCACTGCTGGGCGTCACTCCGCCAGCGCGTTGTACTTCTTCAGCGAGGCCTTGAGCTCCGCGAGCGTCGCATCCGGATCGGCACCGGCCTTCTTGGCGCCGTCGCCCCAGGTCTTGACCAGCGGTTCGGCGGCCTTCTTCCAGGCCCCGATCTGCTCGGGCGTCAGCTTGTAGACCTCATGGTTGGATTCCGCCTTCACCTTGTCGATGCCGGCGTCCTCGAACTTGCCCCAGTGCTCGCCGACCGCGCCCGCCATCTCGACCGTGCAGTTCTTGTCGATCGCGGCTTTCTGCTTGTCGGACATCGCATTGTACTTGTCCTTGTTGATCACGAACACGAAGGTCGTGGTGTAGAGCGGCGCCTCCATGTCGTATTTGGTCACCTTGTCGATGCCGAACAGCACCAGGGAGCCCCAGGGGAAGGTGACGCCGTCGGCGACGCCGCGCTCGATGATGTCGCGCACTTCCGGCGCCGAGGACTGCACGTTGGTGCCGCCGAGCGAGGTGACGAAATTCGCCATCGTGGCGTGGGCGGGGCGGATCTTCAGGCCCTTCACGTCCTCAGGGTTGACGATCTTCTTGGTGCGGGAATGGAACGAGGAGGGCGAGTGGACGAAGGCGAGGCAGTATTTGACGTCCTTCATCTCCTTCTCGGCATGTTTGCGGTACCAGGCGTCCAGGCCCATCGAGCCGCCCTTGGCGTCCGAGATCAGGAACGGCAATTCCCCGGCGCCGATGATCGGGAAGCGGCCGGGCTGGTAGCCGGGATTGACATAGGTGACGTCGGCGATGCCGTCGCGCGCCATGTCGTAATGGTCAAAGGCCTTGCCGAGCTGCTGGGCCGGAAACACCTTGCCCTTGATGGTGCCGCCGGAATCCTTCTCGACGGCGGCGGCCCAGTCTTCCAGCGATTTCTGCAGGGGATGCGAGGCCGGCACCCAATGCGAGATCTTCAGATCGAAGGTCTTGTCCTGCGCGAGCGCTGGGCTCACGCTTGCTGCCAGCAGCAAGGCCAGACAGGCTTTCCTCATCACGCGTCTCTCCCTTTTGCGACGGCGGGCTTCGTTGGCCCGGTCTCGTTAATTAACATGTTATCTAATTGGCCGGCGCATTCAAGCCGGAACTGAGGCGCGCGGTGTCGCGCCATCTACGTCAGCCATGTTGCATGGATTTGTCGCTGCTCGGGCGACGACCGCTCTCCCTTCGCGCAAACGTTATATGATATAATTATCGTCTGCGAGCCTTGGCCACAAGCAGGCTCCGACCAAAGCCTAACAGGATCGAAAGGAACATGTATTGCGGACAAAGGTCGCAACACTGGAGCCGGACCGACCGAATTGCTGCTTGGCAACTGTCATGCCCCGCGAAGGCGGGGCATCCAGTACGCCGCGGCCTCTCGATCCAATCGCTGCCGTCTCTGAATACTGGATCACCCGCCCCGGTGCGCCATTGCGCACAAGGCGGGTGATGACACTCTTGGTGAGGCGACGGCGGAGCTCGTTTCAAACACCTGCACAAATTGCGTTTAAAGCTTTGTAGGTGATGCATTCGTCGCTTCATTCGCTTCCAATGCGGCCAAAGCAATGAAGCGAGATTGCCATGACCTTCACCGACATCCCCGCCGGCTACGAGCCGCATTTCCGCAAAGCGCCGCTGACCGATCCCTGGGAGCCGCTCTATTCGAAGAAGACCGACAAGGGCGTCACCGTCGCACTGCGCCTGGCGACGCCGCACACCAACGCCCGCGGGCTGATTCATGGCGGGCTGATCGCGGCGCTCGCTGACGCCGCCATGGGCTACAGCTGCGCCCAGGCGACCGGCTGGACGACGTCGTTCGTCACCATCTCGCTGTCGGTCGACTATGTCGGCGCCGCCGAGATCGGCCAGTGGCTCGCGGTCGAGGGCGAGGCGATCAAGACCGGGAACACGATCTGCTTCGCGCAGTGCCTGGTGAAGGCGGACGACGCCGTGATCGCGCGGGCCAGCGGCACGTTCCGGGTGGTGCCGAAGAAATAGGTCTCTCGTGCCCCGGACGCAGCGCAGCACGTAGTGATGCGCTGCAGAGCCGGGGCCTATCCATCACGGCTTAGCCGGCTGCTCCTGGGTCCCGGCTCTGCGCAGCAACGCCCTAAGCGCGTTCACGCGCGTCTTCAACGCGCTATGGACGTTGCAGCTTGTCCGGGATACGAGAGCAGGCTGCGATGTGGCCCCTTGTTCCGTCATTGCGAGCGTAGCGAAGCAATCCAGACTGCCACCGCGCAAAGATTCTGGATTGCTTCGCTGCGCTCGCAATGACGACGGGGAGATAGCGGTGCGGCACACTTCGCTCTCCTGCTCCGGACGCACCGCGTCCGGGCCACGCACTCACCCAAACCTCCACTCCGCCGTCTCCACCACGAGATCGATGAACGCGCGCACCTTGGCCGAGAGCAGACGCGAGGTCGGATAGACGATGTGGATCGGCAGCGCCGGCTGCTGGTACTTCGCCAGCACGATCTTCAGGCGTCCGCGCTTCAGGCCCTCGGCGGCCTGATAGGCCAGCACCCGCGTCACGCCGCCGCCGGCCTCGGCATATTGCAGGGCGGCGTCGGCGCTGTTGCTGATGAAGCGAGGGGACAACGGCAGCCCGACATCGCGGCCGTCGCGCAGGAAGCGCCATTCGGACCAGGGGCCGAACTGGATGGTCTGGTGCGTGGCGAGCGCTTCGGGCGTCTTCGGCTCGCCATGCCGCTTCAAATAGCCGGGCGCAGCCACCACGATCCGCCGCATCTCGCCGACATGGCGTGCCACCAGCGAGGAATCGGCGAGATGGCCGATGCGCACCGCGGCATCGACGGCGTCCTCCACGAGGTTGACGAGATGGTCGGACAGCCTGAGCTCGGCCGTGACCTCGGGATAGCGCTTGAGATAGGCGGTCATGACCGGCCCGACATGCAGCCGGCCGAAGCCGACCGGCGCCGATACGACGAGGCGCCCGCTCGGCCGGTTGCGCTCCTGCCGCGCCGAGCCGTCGGCTTCCTCGACATCGGCGAGGATGCGCCGCGCTCGCTCCAGATAGCGCGTGCCGACATCGGTCAACGTCACTTGCCGGGTGGTCCGCTGCAGCAGCCGCGCGCCGAGATGCTCCTCCAGCGCCGCAATCATCCGCGTCACAGCAGACGGCGACAGCCGCAGCTTTCGCGCGGCCGGCGCAAAGCCGCTGAGATCAGCGACCGTGACGAAGACGTGCATGGCTTCCAGGCGGTCCATGGGACATTATTGCATATATAGCAATGATGAAGTGTCAAGGTGCTCGATTGTTTTAGACGCCGAAAGGTCCAGATTGGGCGCGAAAGACGCAAGCATGCGCCGGAATTTCAGGAGATGTTCCGATGACGGCAGTACACACCTATGCCAGCGACGTCGCCTTCTCGCCGGCGGTGAAGACGATCCAGGCCCGCAAGGGCTCGCGCGAGGCCTATGCGCGCAGCGAGCAGCGCGGCTGGCGCACCGAGGTCGACGACAACCTCGCCGCGTTCCTGGCCGACGCCAACAGCTTCTACTTCGCGACCGCCTCGGCCGATGGCCAGCCCTACATCCAGCACCGCGGCGGCCCGAAGGGCTTTCTCAAGGTGCTGGACAAGCAGACGCTCGCCTTCGCCGACTACGCCGGCAACCAGCAGTTCATCACGCAAGGCAATCTCTCGGAGAATCCCAAGGCCTACATCTTCGTAATGGACTACGCCCACCGTCGCCGTGTGAAGATCTGGGGCGAGGCGCGCGTGGTCGAGGACGACGAAGCGCTGACCACGTCACTGATGCCGAAAGGCTACCGCGCCCGGCCCGAGCAGGTGATCCTGTTCAAGATCGCGGCCTGGGACACCAATTGCCCGCAGCACATCCCGCAGAAGTTCGATGCGGCCGATGTCGCGGCCGCGCTCGCGGCGAGGGATGCGAGGATCGCGGAACTGGAGGCGGAGGTTGGGGCGCTGAAGGGTGAGAAGGCGGCGGGGTGAGCGGCTCGTTTCGCTCGTCACCGTACCGTTCGGTGTCATGCCCCGCGAAGGCGGGGCATCCAGTACGCCGCGGCCTCTGGTTCAATCATGATCGTCTCGGAGTACTGGATCGCCCGCCTTCGCGGGCGATGACAGCGAATAGGCCGAGGCGTCTCTAAACTAAATCACACTCTCACCTTCGTGCTGGAAGCCGAGATAGCTCGCCGCGACCCGCTCGTTGGCCGCGATGTCGCTGGCCTTGCCGCTGAGCACGAACTCGCCGAGCTCCATCACATAGGCCTGGTCCGCGATCTTCAGCGCGGCCTGCGCGTTCTGCTCGACCAGCAGCACGGAGACGCCGGCGGCGCGGAGCTCGGTGACGATGCGAAAGATGTCGGCGACGATGATCGGGGCAAGGCCCAGGCTCGGCTCGTCCAGCATCAAGAGCTTCGGCTCGCCCATCAGCGCGCGGCCCATCGCGAGCATCTGCTGCTCGCCGCCCGAGAGCGTCCCGGCGAGCTGCTTGCGCCGCTCCTTGAGCCGTGGAAACAGCTCATAGACCCGTTCCATCGAGGCCTTTGCCTTGCTGCGCTCGATCCGGAACGCGCCCAGCTCGAGATTGTCCTCGACATTCATGGTCACGAACAATTCGCGGTGCTCGGGAACGAGACCGAGCCCCATCGCGACGCGGTCCTCGATGTCGAGCCGGGCGAGATCCTGCCCGGCAAAGGCGACGCGGCCCTTCAACGGCAGGATGCCCATGATGGCCGAAAGCAGCGTGGTCTTGCCGGCACCGTTGGCGCCGACGATGGTGACGATCTCGTTGGTGCCGACCTCGAGCGAGACCGAACGCACCGCCTCGACCTTGCCATAGGCGACATGCGCGTCGGTGACGGACAACAGCGTGCTCATGCCGCCACTCCGAGATAGGCCTTGATCACTTCGGGATTGGTCTTGATCGTCGCCGGCGTGCCTTCGGCGATCTTGGTGCCGAAATCGAGCACCACGATGCGGTCGGCGAGGTTCATCACGAAGCCCATGTCGTGCTCGACCAGCAGCACGCTCATGCCGCCGTCGCGCAGCTCGCGGAGCAGTGCGGCGAGCCGCTGCTTCTCCATGTGGCGCAGGCCCGCGGCCGGCTCGTCGAGCAGCAGCAGCATCGGATCGACACAGAGCGCGCGGGCGATCTCGACGATGCGCTGCTGGCCGAGCGAGAGCGAGCCGGCCAGCTGGTGCATCTGCTCGGTGAGGCCGACGCGCTCGATCTGGCGGGCGGCCTCGGCGAGCAGCTTGGCCTCATCAGCGCGGTCGAGGCGCAGCATCGAGGAAACGGGCCCGGAATGGCCGCGCAAATGCGCGCCGATCGCGACGTTCTCCAGCACGGTCATGTCCGGGACGAGCTTGACGTGCTGGAAGGTCCTGCTGATGCCGAGCTTGACGATCTCCTGCGGCGGCGCGTTGTCGACCTTCCTGCCGAGCACGGAGATCGAGCCGGAGGTCGCCGACAGCACGCCGGTGATCAGGTTGAAAGTCGTGCTCTTGCCGGCGCCGTTCGGGCCAATCAGCGCGACGATCTCGCGGGCCTGGACGTCGAATGAGACGTTATTCACCGCGACCACGCCGCCGAACTGTTTGCGCGCCTTCTCGACCTGAAGCAGGACACCGGCCTCGGCGGGCGCGCGGGCGCGATGTTCCAGCTTCAGCGAGGTGTCCGGCTTCTTGCCATCGGTACGCTCGGGGAAGAACGACATCAGCCAGGGCCAGAGTCCGCCGGGCGCAAGCTGCAGCAGCGCCACCAGCATGATGCCGAACACGATGGTCTCGACCTGGCCGGAGCCGGGCAGGATCAACGGCAAATAGCTCTGCAGCACCTCTTTCAGGATCACGACGATTGCCGCGCCCAGCACGCCGCCCCAGACATAGCCGGCGCCGCCGACCACCGCGATGAAGAGATATTCGATGCCCATATGCGCGCCGAACGGCGTCGGGTTCACCGCGCGCTGGAGATGGGCGTAGAGCCATCCGGACAGGCCGGCGAGCACCGCGGCATGGATGAACACCAGCAGTTTGGCCCGCGGCGTGTGGACGCCGAACGCCTCGGCCGCGACATGGCCGCGGCGCAGCGCACGGATGGCGCGGCCGGTCCGGGAGTCCAGCAGGTTCATCGTCAGCAGGGCCGAGAGGATCACCGCGACCCAGATCGCGTAGTAGATCGAGCCGGGCGAGAGCATCTTGAACGTGCCGATCGACAGCGGCGGGATCGCCGAGATGCCGTCGTTACGGCCCAGAAACTCCAGCTTGCTGAACAGGTAGAACAGCCCAAGCCCCCAGGCGAGGGTGCCGAGCGGCAGATAGTGCCCCGAGAGGCGCACGGTGATCAGGCCGAGCAGCACCGCGAGCGAGCCGCTGACCAGGAGCGACAGCGGCAGCGTCAGCCACGGCGACAGGCCGTAGGCCGTCGACAGCACCGCGGTGGTATAGGCGCCGAAGCCGACGAAGGCGGCCTGGCCGAACGATGTGAGGCCGCCGACGCCGGTCAGCAGCACGAGGCCCATCGCGACCAGGGCCGCAAGGCCGATATTGTCGAGCAGCACGATCCAGAACGGGGGCACGCCCGGGATGAACGGGATCGCCGCCATGAGAATCGCAAAGACGAGGATGGGAAGCCGGCTCTGCATCGGGCTCAGTCCTTCTCTTCCTCGACCGCGGGCGCGGCGAGCGAGCGCAGCAGCAGCACGGGGATCAGCAGCATGAAGACGATCACCTCCTTGTAGTTGGAGGCATAGAAGGACGAGAACGCCTCGACGATGCCGACCACCAGCGCCGCGACGGCGGTGAGGGGATAGCTGACGAGGCCGCCGATGATCGCGGCGACGAAGCCCTTCAGCCCGATCAGGAAGCCGGAGTCATAATACAGCGTCGTGATCGGCACGATCAGGATGCCGGAGAGCGCGCCGATCACGGAGGCCAGCAGGAAGGCGATCTGGCCCGACAGCGTGGTGCGGATGCCCGCGAGTCGCGCCCCGAGCCGATTCACGGCAGTGGCGCGCAGCGCCTTGCCATACAGCGTCAGGCCGAAGAACAGCCAGAGCCCGACGATGAAGGCGATGGTGATGGCATAGACGGTGATGCTCTGGCCGGTGAAGCGCAGCGCGCCGGCGGTGAAGGCGCCGGACAACACGGCAGGCCCGCGCTGGCCTTCGGCGCCGAAGAACAACAGGCCGAGGCCCTGCAGCGCGAGGTGGACGCCGACCGAGGCGATCAGCAGCACCAGCACCGAGGTGTGCGCCAGCGGCTGGAAGGCGATGCGGTAGAGATAGACGCCGATCATCGCCACGATCACCAGCGACAGCGCGATGCAGACCGCGACCGGCGGCTTCTGGGCGGCGAAATACAGCGTCAGCGCCAGCACGATGCACGGCAGCACGACATTGGTGGTGAAGCTGCGCGCGATCAACCGCCCATGCAGCGCCTTGCGCGCGACGAACAGGTCGAAGGCGAAGGCGCCGATGCCGAGCGCCAGCGCCAGCTTCGCCGTGCCCGGCATCTGGCCGGCGGCCAGCGAGGCATAGGTCAGCGCGCCATAGGTGACGAATTCGCCCTGGGGAATGAGGATGACGCGGGTGACGGCGAACACCAGCACCAGCGCCAGGCCGAGCAGCGCGTAGATTGCGCCATTGGTGATGCCGTCCTGCAGCAGGAACAGCATGATGGTGGTATTCAAGACCGGACGCTCCCCCTAATCCGGACCGGTCCCCTCGATTGCGGTGGACGGTCCGCTCACAGCCATTGAAAAACGCATGCGATATTTGATATGGTCCATAACAATTATCAAATATAACTTCAAGGGCGGGGACGAACCCGTCCCGAATTTAGCGGGATTACGAGCACGAGGCGATGACCGTTTCCAAAACCGCTGAAAAGTCTTCCGAAAAGCCCGCCGAGGCGGCCAAGGGCCGCAAGGATGCAGGCGAGCCGCAGGCTGAAGCCCTCCAGCTCGGCGAGTTGTCCGAGCAGCTGGGCTATGTCCTGAAACGTGCGCAGCTCAAGGTGTTCGAGAATTTCTTGCGCTGCATGGCCTCGCTCCAGCTGACGCCGGCGCAGTTCTCGGTGCTGCTGCTGGTCGAGAAGAACCCCGGCCGTAACCAGACCGAGATCGCCTCCACGCTCGGCATCCTCCGGCCGAACTTCGTGGCCATGCTCGACAATCTGGAGAGCCGCGACCTTTGCGCGCGGATCCGCTCCACCAACGACCGCCGCTCGCACATCCTGGTCTTGACCGACAAGGGCAAGGCCGTGCTGGCGCGGGCGAAGAAGCTCGTCGCCACCAAGCACGAGGCCCGGTTGAACGATCTGCTCGGCCAGGCCAACCGCGAAGCCCTGATCGGAATGCTCGCGAAGATCGCCAACGAGTTTTGACGGGCCCTCGCTGTCACCTCCCGTCATTGCGAGCGTAGCGAAGCAATCCAGAGTGTCTCCGCGGAGGGATTCTGGATTGCTTCGCTACGCTCGCAATGACGTTGGAGGAACCGGCGCGCCTCAATCCACCAAAATCACCCGGATATCGTTGACGTTGGTCAGGGTCGGGCCGGGCTGCAGCAGGTCGGCGGTCGCCTCGAAGAACGTGGTCGCGTCGTTGTTGTCGAGATAGGCCTGCGGCTCCAGCCCCAGCGCCTTCATCTTCGCGAACGTCGCGGCATCGATCAGCGCGCCGGCGGGGTCGGTCGGGTGGCCGGCGCCGCCATCGGCGCCGTCGGTGTCGCCGGCCAGCGCCGCGATGCCGACCGTGTCCTTCAAGAGCGAGGCCAGGGCCAGCGCGTATTCCTGGTTCGGCCCGCCGCGGCCATTGCCGCGCACGGTGACCGTGAGCTCGCCGCCGGACAGGATCGCGACGCGCTTGCCCTGCGCGCGGGCCTGAAGTGCCAGCCTGGCGTGGTCGGCGGCGACCTCGCGCGCCTCGCCTTCGAGATCGGCGCCGAGATCGATGGTCTCGTAACCGGACTCGCGTGCGAGCTTCACCGCCGCGTCCAGCGATTGCTTGGGCCGCGCGATCAGCTCGAACGACGCGCGCGCGAAGGCGGCGTCATCGGGCTTGGCGCTTTCATTGGCGGGCTCGTCGAGGGCGCGGCGCACCGCATCGTCGATGTCGAGCTTGTATTTCGCCACGATCGCGCGCGCATCGGCCAGCGTGGTCGGATCAGGCACGGTGGGGCCGGAGGCGATCGCGGAAGGATCGTCGTGCGGCACGTCGGAGATCGCGAGCGTCACGATCTCCGCGGCGTTCCTGCCGGCGCGGGCGAGACGGCCGCCCTTGATCCGCGACAGGTGCTTGCGCACGACGTTCATCTCGCCGATCGGCGCGCCCGAGCGCAGCAGCGCCTTGTTGACCGCCTGCTTCTGCGCGAAGCTGATGCCGTCCACCGGCGCGATCCAGTTGGCTGATCCGCCGCCGGTGAGCAGCACCAGCAGGAGATCGTCCGGCCCGGCCTCGCCCGCGAGTGCGAGGGTGTCGGCCGCGCCCTTCAGGCCGGCTTCGTCGGGCACGGGATGACCGGCCTCGACCACGCGAATGCGGCGCGTCGGCACGCCGTAGCCGTGGCGCGTGGTGGCGATGCCGACGAGGCGCTCCGGCGCCAATCCCAGCGCGTCGAGATAATGCCGCTCCGCGGCCGCCGCCATCGCGCCGGCGCCCTTGCCGGCGGCGAGGCAGATCACGCGCCCCCTGGGCGCAGGCCGCAGGTGAGGGGCCAGCACCACGTTGGGATGGGCGGCGGCGACGGCGGCGTCGTAAAGCGCACGGAGCAGGGGGCGTCGGTCGGTCATGGACGATGGCCTTGAGCAGACGGGAGTGGCGGCGACGAGGTCGCCGCCATCTGCCTACCGCATCGTGCGCCAAAGCGTAAGCGGCCTTTGCCATCATTCGATTGTGCAATCGCGTGATCAAAATTGCCGCGCAAAGAAAAGCCCCCTGCGTGATCAGCGCAGGGGGCTCGTTGTCCGCGCTTTGCAGCTTCTAGCCGCCGGCGTCGGCGCTGATCACCTCGCCGAACAGGTCCCACTTGTCGCCCTTGAACTTCATGAGCTGGAGCGAGCTGATCGGCGCGAAATCGTTCGGCCCGGTGTTGATCTTGATGCCGGGCAGCAGCACTTCGGTGCGGAAGTCCTTCAGGCTCGCCGCCTGCTTCATGACGTTCTCGCGCGTGAGGTTGTCGCCGCACTTCTTCAGCACTTCGACCAGCGTCTGTGCCACGCCGTAGCCGACGATGGTGCCGCCGTCGAGCTTGTCGCCTTCGGGGAAGTACTTGGTCATGAACTCCAGGAACGCCTTCATGCCGGCGTCGTCCTTCCACTGCGGATCGGAGACGTCCTTCAGATAGGCGGCCGAGATGATGTCCTGCGAATTCTCGAAGCCGGCGGGCTTGATCACGCTGCCGACCGAGGCCGAGACGTTGTTGAGGAAGTGCGTCGGCTTCCAGCCGATCTCGGAGATCTTCTTGATCGCCTGTGCCGCGAATTTCGGCGTGGTGATGTTGATGAAGACGTCGGCACCCGTCGCTTTCAGCTTGACGATGTGATTGTCGATGGTCGGCTCCGACGTCTCGTAGCTTTCCTCCAGCACGATCATGCTCGCGGCCTTGGCGCCTAGGCCGTCCTTCAGGCCCTTCAAATAGTCCTTGCCGTAATCGTCGTTCTGGTAGAGGACGCCGATCTTGGCGTTCGGCATGGCCTTGAGGATGTACTTCGCGTAGATCTGCGTCTCGCTCTGGTAGTTGGGCTGCCAGCCCATCGTCCACGGGAAGTTCTGCGGGTCGTTCCACTTGGTGGCGCCGGTGGCGACGAACAGCTGCGGCACCTTCTTCGAGTTCATGTATTTCTGGATCGCCGTGTTCGGCGGCGTGCCGAGCGAGTTGAAGACCAGCAGCACCTCGTCGCTCTCGACCAGCTTGCGCGCCTGCTCCACCGTCTTCGGCGGCGAATAGGCGTCGTCGTAGGAGACGAAATTGATCTTGCGGCCGTTGATGCCGCCCTCTTCGTTGATCTTCTTGAAATAGGCGGCTTCGGTGCGCCCGATGATGCCGTAGGCGGAGGCCGGTCCGCTGTAGGGCATGATGTTGCCGACCTTGATCTCGGTGTCGGTCGCACCGGTATCGTACTTCTTTTGGGCCGTTGCGGTTGAGGCCGAGGCCGCGATGAGCGCGAGCGCCAGTGACGCGGCCGCAAATTTGCCGGTGACAGCAGGCATTCCAATCTCCCTGTTTTTTCTTGGTGTGTGCGTCCCTTTTCTTGGCTTGATCGTTTTTGGTGGCGCGACCGCAATTCAATACGATTTGCCCAGAAGCTTCAAGGAAAAGCCCCTGCGGCAAGGCCGCAGGGGCCGCTTCTTTAGTCGATTGGGACTTGCGTCTTTAGCGACTGGTTGATGGTCAGCCGCCGACGTCGCCGCTCAAGACCTCGCCAAACCGCTCCCAATGCTCGCCCTTGAAGCGGATCAGTTGCAGCTGCGAGAGTGGCGCGAAATCGGTGGCGGAGGTGTTGACCTTGATGCCCGGCAACAGGCCCGCCGGCTCGAAGTCCTTGATGTTGGCGGCCTGCTTCATGATGTTTTCGCGGGTCAGATTGTCGCCGCAGGTCTTGAGCACGTGAACGAGGCCTTGGGCGACGACATAGCCGTACATCACCGAGGCGTCGGCGCGGTTGGCTTCCGGATAGTACTTATCCAGGAATTCGTTCCAGGCGATCATCGCCTTGTCGCTTTTCCACTGCGCGTCGGTGGGATCCATGAAATATTGCGACGAGATGATGTCTTGGGCATTCTCGAAGCCGGCCGGCTTGATCACGCTGCCGATCGAGGCCGAGACGTTGTTGAGGAAGTGCAGCGGCTTCCAGCCGATCTCGGCGTTCTTCTTGATCGCCTGTGCCGCGAATTTCGGCGTCGTGATGTTGAAGAACACGTCGGCGTTGGTCGACTTCATCTTGACGATGTGGGAGTCGATGGTCGGCTCGGAGACTTCGTAGCTGTCCTCGATGACGATCATCGAGGCGGCCTTGGCGCCGAGCCCGTCCTTGAACCCCTTCAGATAGTCCTTCCCGTAATCGTCGTTCTGGTAGAGCACGGCGATCTTGGCGTTCGGATGGTTCTTCAGGATGTACTTGGCGTAGATGATCGACTCGATCTGGTAGTTGGGTTGCCAGCCCATCGTCCACGGGAAGGTCTGCGGGTCGTTCCACTTGGTGGCTCCGGTGGCGACGAACAGCTGCGGCACCTTCTTCTGGTTCATGTACTTCTGGATCGCCGAGTTCGGCGGCGTGCCGAGCGAGTTGAAGATCAGCAGCACCTCGTCGCTCTCGACCAGCTTGCGCGCCTGCTCCACCGTCTTCGGCGGCGAATAGGCGTCGTCGTAGGTCACGAAGTTGATCTTGCGGCCGTTGATGCCGCCTTCCGCGTTGATCTTGCGGAAATAGGCCTCTTCGGTCTTGCCGATCACGCCGTAGGCGGACGCGGGACCGCTGTAGGGCATGATGTTGCCGATCTTGATTTCGGTGTCGGATGCGCCGGTGTCGTATTTCTTCTGCGCGGACGCTGCCGTGGAAAGTGTGGCGGCCAGCACGAGGGCAGCCGAGACGGCCCCCAATCGCACATGCATTGCAGGCATCTTGCTCTCCCTAGGTGGGTTTGATTGTGTCGATTGTTCTTGTTGGGAGCGATCGTTGCTCGTCGCTCCGTCGTGTATTCAATACCTATCCACGGCCGTCAGCAAGACAAACGCCCCGCACGGGCGTCGCGGGAGCGGAGATCTTTTCGGAGGCGACTCGGAATATTCCGGCGCGTGAGATTTTTGCGCGGCAAACTCACCGCTGGAGTTGTTATGTGAAGAAGCAGCTATCTTGAATTGTGTCGCCGCGGCGCTCAGTGGCTCATCTCGCTCGAGATGATGTCGCCGAACAGCTCCCATTTCTTGCCCTTGAAGCGCATCATCTGCAGCTGCTCGATCGGGGCGAAATTGTCCGGCGCGGTGTTGATCTTGATGCCGGGCAGCAGCGTGTCGGGTTCGAAGTCCTTCAGGCTGGCGGCCTGCTTCATGACGTTCTCGCGGGTGAGATCGTCGCCGCACATCTGCAGCACCTTCACCATGGTCTGCGCGGCGGCGTAGCCGAACACGACGCCGGCATCGAGCTTGTTGGCCTTGGGCTGGTATTGGGCGAGGAAGTTGTAGAATTTCTTCATGCCGTCATCGGCATTCCACTGCGGGTCGGAGCCGTCCTTGGTGTAGGTCGCCGACAGGACGCCTTGCGAGATTTCGATGCCCGCCGGCTCCAATACGCCGCTGATCGAAGCCGAGACGTTGGAGATGATCTGCATCGGATGCCAGTTGATCTCCGCCGCCTTCTTGATCCCCTGCACGGCGAATTTCGGGCTGGTGATGCTGATGAAGACGTCGGCGCCGGAGGCTTTCAACTTGACGACGTGCTCGTCGATCGCCGGCTCGGAGCTGTCATAGGCTTCTTCCAGCACGATCATCGAGGCCTTGGGCCCGAGGCCCTGTTTCAGCCCCTTCAGATAGTCCTTGCCGAAATCGTCGTTCTGGTAGAGCACGCCGATTTTCGCCTCCGGCTTCTCCTTCATGACGTATTTGGCGTAGATGCGCGCCTCGCTCGCGTAGCTCGGCTGCCAGCCCATGGTCCAGGGATATTGCCTGGGATCGTTCCATTTCGAGGCGCCGCTCGCCACGAACAATTGCGGCACCTTCTTCTCGTTCATGTATTTGCGGATGGCGCTGTTGGTGGAGGTGCCGAGCGAGCCGAAGATCAGCAGCACATTGTCGCTCTCGACCAGCTTGCGTGCCTGTTCCACCGTCTTCGGCGGCGAATAGCCGTCGTCATAGGAGATGAATTTGATCTTGCGGCCATTGATGCCGCCCTCGGCATTGATCTTGTTGAAATAGGCTTCCTCGATCTTGCCGATCGCGGCATAGGCGGAGGCCGGACCGCTATAGGGCATGATGTTACCGATCTTGATCTCGGTATCTGATGCGCCGCTGTCGTATTTCTTTTGCGCCAGCGCTCCGCTGCTCGTTGCGGTGCACAAGGCGAGCGCGGCCCAGAGGAGCGCAACCTGGGAACGAGCGGCGGCCATTGTTCTCCTGCTCCGGGATGGATCGATCGCATTGAACAAGATTGACGCCTGTCGTCAACAAAAAGCCCCCGCGGCTGTCCGCGGGGGCTCCTCGTCTTGGATGATCGCATCAGCCCGTCACTCGGAGGCGACGTCACCGCTGATGATCTCGCCGAACAGTTCCCACTTCTCGCCCTTGAAGCGCATCATCTGGAGCTGCGCGATCGGGGCGAAGTCGGTGGCGCCGGTGTTGATCTTGACGCCGGGCAGCAGCGTATCCGGCGCGAAATCCTTCAGGCTCGCGGCTTGCTTCATGAGGTTGGCGCGGGTGAGATCGTCACCGCACATCTCCAGCACCTTGGCCAGGGTCGAGGCGGCGCCATAGCCATAGACCATGCTGGTGTCCGACTTGTCGGCGCCCGGCATGTACTTGTCGACGAACTCGTTCCACCTCTTCATGCCGGGATCGTTGGCCCATTGCGGGTCCGTCGAGTCCTTGGCATAGGCGGCCGACAGCACGCCCTGTGCGTTCTCGAAGCCGGCCGGCTTCATCACGCTGCCGACCGAGATCGACACGTTGGTGAGGATTTGAAGGGGCTTCCAGCTGAGCTCGGCGGTCTTCTTGATGGTCTGGGCCGCGAATTTCGGCGTCGCGTAGATCAGCAGCACGTCGGGATTGGCGGCCTTGATCTTGACGATGTGGCCGTCGATCGACGGCTCGGAAACCTCGTAGCTCTCCTCGAGGATGACCATGGACGAGGCCTTGGCGCCGAGACCGTCCTTGGTGCCCTTGAGGTAGTCTTTGCCGAAATCGTCGTTCTGGTAGAGGATCGCGATCTTGGCGTCCGGCTTCTCCTTCATCAGCCATTTCGCGTAGATGTGGGCTTCGCTCTGGTAGGAGGGCTGCCAGCCGATGGTCCAGGGGAAGTTCTTCGGATCGTTCCACTTGGTGGCGCCGGTGGCGACGAACAGCTGCGGGATCTTCTTGGCGTTGAGATATTTCTGGATCGCGCTGTTCGAGGGCGTGCCGAGCGGGTTGAAGACGGCCAGCACCTCGTCGCTCTCGACCAGCTTGCGGACCTGCTCGACGGCCTTCGGCGGCGAATAGCCGTCGTCATAGGTCACGAAATTGATCTTGCGGCCGTTGATGCCGCCCTTGTCGTTGATCATCTTGAAATAGGCTTCTTCGGTCTTGCCGATGATGCCATAGGCCGACGCCGGACCGCTGTACGGCATGATGTTGCCGATCTTGATCTCGGTATCGGACGCGCCGGTGTCGTATTTCTTTTGGGCGAGTGCAGCGCCGGAGGTGAGAGTGATGGCCGCCGTTGCCGTGACCAGCGCGGCGGCTCGCAGTGTTCTTCCAAAATACAATTCGGTCTCCTTGGTTAATTCAACGGGTCTTCAGTTCTTCCTGAGCTTGCCGACGAGTTGCTGGCCCAGGATCGCGACCTGCCTTGCACCATGCGGCACGAGGTAGATGACGAGGAACAACAGCACGCCGAACACCGCGCCGGAGAGGCCCTTGGAGATGCTCTCGGCCATGTTCGGCACGAAGATGATGAAGGCCGCACCGACGAACGAGCCGGGCAGCCAGCCGACGCCGCCGACGACCATGCCGAGGAACAGCGAGATCGCGAGCGTGATGGTGTAGCTGTCGGGTGCGACGAACTGCACCGCGATGGCGCCGAGCGAGCCGGCAACGCCGGTGATGCCGGCGGACACGCCGAACGCCAGCGTCTTGTACAGCGCGACGTTGACGCCCATCGAGGAGGCCGCGATCTCGTTGTCGCGGATCGCCATGAAGGCGCGGCCGGAGCGGGAGCGCAACAGGTTCACCGAGAAGATGTAGATCAAGACCGTCACGATGAGCGTGAAATAATAGAGCCACATGTCCTGCGACATCGGCAGGCCGAACGGCGCGTCCGGCTTGGTGACGACGAGGCCCTGCACGCCGCCGGTCCAGTGCTCGAGGAAGTTCAGCTTGAGCAGCTGCGGCATCGCGGTCGCGAGCGCGAAGGTCGCGAGCGCGAGATAGACGCCGGACAGCCGCAGCGCCGGCTTGCCGAACAAATAGCCGAACGCGAAGCAGACCGCGGCGGAGATCGGAATGGTCAGCGCGTAGTTGATGTTGGCGTGCTCCATCAGCACGGCCGAGGTGTAGGCGCCGACGGCGTAGAATGCGCTCTGGCCGAGCGAGAACTGGCCGCTTCCGCCGGTCAGGATGTTCAGCGCCAGCACCGCGAGGCCGTAGATCAGGAGCATCGTCATCTGGAAGATGATGAAGTTCTTGACGAACATCGGCACGATCAACAGCGCCACCAGCACCACCAGCGAGGTGCCGGTGCCCAGCGTCATGGCCCGCTTCGGAACCGCCTCGACCGCCTCGTGGCCTTCGGCGACGACTTCTTCTGCTGCGCTCATGATCAAACTCGCTTGACGATGTGCCGGCCTAACAGACCAGCGGGTTTGACGACCAGGACGGAGATGATCAGCGCGAGCGCGATCGGAAGCTTCAGCTCGTTGCCGACGCCGGGGATGTAGGTGCCGGCGAGATTCTCGAAGACGCCGACCAGGAAGCCGCCGACCACGGCGCCCAACGGGCTCGACAGTCCGCCGAGCACCGCCGCGGCGAAGCCGTAGATCAGGACGCCGCCCATCATGTTGGGCTCGAGGAACACGACAGGGGCGATCAGCATGCCGGCGATCGAGCCGATCGCGGTCGCCATGCCCCAGCCGAGCGCGATCATCCAGCTGGTGTTGATGCCGACGAGGCGGGCCGATTCAGGCACCGACGCGGCCGCGCGCATGGCGAGACCGATGCGGGTGTACTGGAAGAAGAAATAGAGCCCGAGCAACAGCAGCACGGTGACGCCGATCATGCCGGCCTGGTGGGTCGAGATCAGCTGGCTGCCCAGGAACGGCGCGGAGCCGAACGGCGTCGGATATTGCTTGATGGTGAAGTCCCAGATCAGGCCGGCCGACGAGTTGATGATCGCAAACAGCGCGATGAAGCCGGCGACGTTGGTCAGCACCGGTGCCTTGGCGAGCGGCTTGAACAGGATGCGCTCGATCGCGATGCCGGCAACGAAGGAAAATGCCAGCGTGATCAGGAAGGCGGCCCAATAGGACACGCCCCACTGCATCAGCTGCCACGAGATGAAGGTCGAGAACATCGCCATCTCGCCCTGCGCGAAGTTGAGATGGTCGATGGCCTGGTAGATCATGACCACGGCGAGCGCCATGCAGGCGTAGATCGCGCCCGTGGCGATGCCGGCCAGGACCTGGTTGGTGAACAGCTCCATTGTGCCGGCTCCCTAAAACTTGCCCGATTGGGTTTGAACTGCAACGGCGTCGAAGGTCCACCTCTCCCTGAGGGAGAGGTCGGCGCGAAGCGCCGGGTGAGGGGTTACGGTCTCACGGTGAAGCTGCGGCCCCTCACCCGATTTGCTGCGCAAATCGACCTCTCCCCGTCGGGGAGAGGTGAGGCGAGTGCGCGGATAGATCATTGCCATCATCCGCTCCTCAGTAACCCAGATAGGATTTGCGGATTTCTTCGTTGTTCGCGATGTCCTTGGCCTTGCCGGACATCACGATGCGGCCGGTCTCGATCACATAGGCCTGGTCGGCGAGCTCGAGCGCGAGCTGGGCGTTCTGCTCGACCACCAGGATCGACACCTTGTCCTCGCGGTTGATCTTGCCGAGGATGCCGAACAGATCGCGCACCACCAGTGGCGCGAGGCCGAAGGAGGGCTCGTCGAGCAGCATCAGCCGCGGCCGCAGCATCAGGGCGCGGGCGACCGCGAGCATCTGCTGCTCGCCGCCGGAGAGCGTGCCGGCCTGCTGGGTGTGGCGCTGCTTCAAGACCGGGAAATGCGCATACATGCGCTCGATGTCGGAGATGATGCCGGCGCTGTCCTTGCGGGTGATCGCCCCGAGCTGGAGATTCTCCTCGACCGTCATGGTGGTGAAGGTGCCGCGGCCCTGCGGCACATGGGCGATGCCGAACCGCACGATGCTCTCGGTGGAGCGGTTGTTGAGCGGCTTGCCGTCGAACTCGATTCCGCCGGTGGAGCGCACCATGTTGCAGATCGCGCGCAGCGTCGTGGTCTTGCCGGCGCCGTTGGCCCCGAGCAGCGTCGTCAGCGATCCCTCGTTGAGCGAGAACGACAGGCCATGGAGCGCCTGGACCTGACCGTAATAGGCGCGCAGGTCCTTGACGTTGAGCAGTGTCGTCATTGGTCCTTGCTCCCGAGATAGGCCTTGATGACGTCGGGGTCCGCCTGCACCTGGGCGGGGGTACCTTCCGCGAGCTTCTTGCCGAAATTCAGCGCGACGACGTGGTCGGCGATCGACATCACGAGGCCCATATGGTGCTCGACCAGCAGCACGGTCATGTGGCGCTCGTTGCGGATGCGGCGGATGAGGTCGCCGAGCACGTGGACTTCCTCGTGGTTGAGGCCGCCGGCGGGCTCGTCGAGCAGCAGGATCTTCGGGTCCGCCGCCAGCGCGCGCGCCAACTCGACCCGCTTCTGCGTGCCGAAGGGCAGGCCGGAGACGATGGTGTGCGCGACGTCCTCGAGGCCGAGATAGGCGAGGATCTCGTGGACCTTCTTGTTGACCGCGGTCTCGCTGCGGCGGACCCAGGCAAGCCTCAAGGAGTCGCTGATGATGTCGCTGGAGGTGCGGGCATGCGCGCCGACGCGGACGTTGTCCATCACCGACAAGTTCGGGAACAGCGCCACGTTCTGGAAGGTGCGGCCGATGCCGATCTCGGCGATCCGGTGCGGCGGCCGCGACAGGATGCTCACGCCCTCCATCAGGATGTCGCCGGACGACGGCTGGTACAGCCGCGACAGGCAGTTGAACAGCGTGGTCTTGCCGGCGCCGTTCGGGCCGATCAAGCCGAGGATCTGGCCCTTGTGCATGTCGAAGGACACGCCGTTGAGCGCGACGATGCCGCCGAACACGACGCTGACGTCGCGAACCGCGAGCAGGGGCGATGTCCCCTGTGCGAGCTGTGCCTGCGTCATCTCGTCTCGCTCACGTCGTTCAGTGAGCGATGGGGCGATGCGAACCGCTCCCGGTGATGACAAAGGCTATCTGAATCCCTCGGCCACACGCGCAACTTTTCCTCCTGATTTCAGCTTTTTGCTGATGTCTTTTTTTGAATGCGGCATCAGACCCCCGAGCGCCGCTTCGATGTTCCTTACCATCGCTACGAGACGCGGTCCAATGTCGTTGATCAAGCGCTCTTCCGTGAAACGGAATGCGGGCGCGCCGCAATTGAATGCGTAAGGTCCGGTTCCGTCGTTGAGCTTGAGCGCGACGCCGGCCGCGCCGATGTCGTCGTGCCAGTCGCCGACCGAAATCGCAAAGCCGTATTTCGCGACGGTCTCGCCGGAACGTTCCAATCCCTCGCGCATCTTCGGCCAGCGGCTGCCGTAATGTTCGCGCAGGATGCGCGACAGGTCAGCGCGACCTTCGTCGTCGAGCGCCCAGAAATAGGCGCGGCCCATCGCGCTGGTTGCAATCGGCACCCGCGCGCCGACGTCAAGTTGAACGCCGACGGTCTCGCTGCCGCGGCTCTGCCCGAAATAGATCATGCTGTGGCGGTCACGGCCGCCGACGGCGACGGCGCCGCCGGTCGCGCGCATCACTTCCTCGCGGAACGGCTCGGACAAATGCCGAACGCCCAGATTGGCCAGTGCCGCGTAGCCAAGCGACATCGCTGCAGGTGCGAGCTGGTACTTCTCGAAGCGGGGAACCGGCGTCAGATAGCCGAGCTTGGTGAGCGTGTAGGTCAGCCGTGACACGGTGGGCTTGGGCAGATTGGTGCGCGAGGCAATCTCCTGATTGCCGAGCAGGCCGTCATTGGGTTGGAACGCGCGCAATACTTCCAGTCCGCGGGAAAGCGCGACGACGAAATTCCGATCGGCCGCGGTCTTCTTTCCTGTACGCTTCATCCCTGATCTGCTTCTTGCGCGGAGTCGTTGACAACGTCCGTGCTTCAAAATAACCCTGCCGTCAAGATGCGGAATTAAATTCCGCACCGCGAAATCTAACAAAAGTAAATCCCCACCAAGGAGGGACACCGTGAGCGAAGTGGTCAAGCTTGAGCGTCATGACGAAGTCGGGATCGTCACGGTGAACAGCCCGCCGGTCAATGCGCTGAGTGCCGCAGTCCGCGGTGGGATCCTCGAGTGCATCAAGGCCGCGATCGCCGATCCCGCCATCAAGGGCATCGTGCTGACCTGCGCCGGCCGCACCTTCATTGCCGGGGCAGACATCACCGAGTTCGGCAAGCCGCCGAAGCCGCCCGCCCTCAACGACGTGCTGTCCGAGATCGAAAACTCGCCCAAGCCGGTCGTTGCCGCCATTCACGGCACCGCCCTCGGCGGCGGCCTCGAGGTCGCGCTGGCCTGCCATTTCCGCGTCGCGGTGAAAGAGGCCAAGCTCGGCCTGCCCGAGGTCAAGCTCGGCCTGTTGCCCGGCGCCGGCGGCACCCAGCGCCTGCCCCGCGCGGTGGGCCCAGAGCTCGCCGTCAAGATGATCGTCGGCGGCGACCCGATCGGGGCGGCGGAAGCGCTGAAGAGCGGCCTGATCGAGGAGATCATCGAGGGGCCGGCCTCCGGCGGCGAAGCCTTCGTGCGCAAGCTGCTGGCCGAGAAGCGCCCGCTGCGCCGCCTGCGCGACGACGATTCCAAGCTCGCGGCCGCCAAGGCCGACCGCTCGATCTTCACCAATGCGGTTGCGGCCATGACCAAGAAGTCGCGCGGCCTGGAGGCGCCGTTCGCGGCGGCCGATGCCGTCGGCTACGCCATTGACCTACCCTTCGACGAAGGCCTGAAGAAGGAGCGCGAGGGCTTCCTCAAGCTCGTCGCCAGCGACCAGTCCAAGGCGCAGCGCTACGCCTTCTTTGCCGAACGCGAGGCCAACAAGATCGCGGGCGTGCCTGAAGGCACCAAGCCGCGACCGGTCAACCGTGTTGCCATTCTGGGCGCCGGCACCATGGGCGGCGGCATCGCGATGTCCTTTGCCAACGCCGGCGTGCCCGTCACGCTGATCGAGACCGGCGAAGAGCAGCTCAAGCGCGGCATGGGCATCATGCAGAAGAACTGGGAAGCGACCGCCGCGCGCGGCGGCATTCCGGCGGATGCGCCCGCCAAGCGCATGGCGCTGATCAACGGCGTCGTCGGCATCGAGAATGTCGGCGATGCCGACCTCGTCATCGAAGCCGTGTTCGAGACCATGGCGGTGAAGAAGGAGGTGTTCGGCAAGCTCGACCAGTACGCCAAGCCGGGCGCGGTGCTCGCCTCCAACACCTCCTATCTGAACATCGACGAGATCGCGAAGTCGACCAAGCGTCCGCAGGACGTGCTCGGCATGCATTTCTTCTCGCCGGCCAACGTCATGAAGCTGTGTGAGATCGTGCGCGCCGACAAGACCGCGCCGGATGCGCTAGTGACGGCCGTGACCATCGCACGCAAGATCGCGAAGGTGCCGGCCGTGGTCGGCGTCTGCGACGGCTTCGTCGGCAACCGCATGCTGGCGCAGCGCGGCAAGCAGTCCGAGAAGCTCCTGTTCGAAGGCGCGTTGCCGCAGCAGGTCGACGCGGTCGTGACGAAGTTCGGCATGCCGATGGGGCCGTTCGCAATGGGCGACCTCGCCGGCCTCGACATCGGCTGGCGCTCGCGCAAGGACCGCGGCATCAAGTCGGAGATCGCGGACGCGCTCTGCGAAGCCGGCCGCTTCGGCCAGAAGACCGGCAAGGGTTACTACAAGTACGAGCAGGGTTCTCGCGCGCCGCTGCCTGACCCCGATGTCGAGAAGCTGATCGACGAGACCTTGCTGCGTCTCGGCCGCAAGAAGCGCGTCGTCAGCGACGAGGAGATCCTCGAACGCATGATGTATCCGATGATCAACGAGGGCGCGAAGATCCTCGAAGAAGGCATCGCCGCGCGTCCCAGCGACATCGACGTGGTCTGGCTCTACGGCTATGGCTGGCCGATCTATCGCGGCGGCCCGATGTTCTGGGCCGACAGCGTCGGCCTGAAGCACATCGCCGATCGCCTGGCCTTCTACGCCAAGGAGACCAACGACCCCAGCCTCGAGCCCGCCCCGCTGCTGAAGAAGCTTGCGGCGGAGGGCAAGACGTTTGCCTCGCTCGCGGCCGAGTCGAAAGCGGCGTGATGGGGGCTTGGTCTCAACCTTTGTCATTCCGGGATGCGCCGCAAGGCGCAGGCCCGGAATCCATAACCCCAGCTGGTGGCTATGGATTCCGGGCTCGCGACTTCGTCGCGCCCCGGAATGACGGTCTGTGTTAGTTTGCTCGCTCAAGCAATCAAGAAAATGACCCATCCCGGCGAACAGTTTTATCCCGAGGGCGTGCGGTGGGACGACACCATCGTCCAGGGCACGCTGCCGGATCTCCTCGCGAAGGCCGCCGCCGATTATGGCACGCGCACCGCGCTGGAGTTCCGCGACCGACCGATCAGCTACACCGAGCTCACAGCTCAGGCCGATCGCGCCGCCGCGGCGTTCCTGCGCGCCGGGTGCGGCAAGAACAGCTCGGTCGCGCTGTTCCTCGGCAACACGCCCGATCACCCCGTCAACTTCTTCGGCGCGCTGAAGGCCGGCAGCCGCGTCGCGCATCTGTCGCCGCTCGACGGCGAGATCGCGCTGACGCACAAGATCACCGATTCCGGCTCGCGTGTGCTCGTCACCTCCAACCTCCAGGCCCTGCTGCCGACCGCGCTGAAATTCCTGGAGAAGGGACTGATCGACAAGCTCGTCGTCTGCGAGGACGATCATTGGGGCAAGGTCGGCACGCCGCAGGCGGCGATCCCCGACGATCCCCGCATCGTCACCTTCAAGACCTTCGTCGAGGGCGCCGCCACGCCTGCGCAATGGCCTGTTGTCGCGGCCGATGACGTCGCGCTGCTGCAATATACCGGCGGCACCACCGGCCTGCCCAAGGGCGCGATGCTCACCCACGGCAATCTCACCTCGGCGGTGTCGATCTACGACGTCTGGGGCAAGCCGGCACGCGCCGCCCGCGGCGACGTGATCGAGCGCGTGATCTGCGTGCTGCCGCTGTTCCACATCTACGCGCTCACCGTGGTGCTCTTGTCCTCGCTTCGGCGCGGCAATCTGATCTCGCTGCATCAGCGCTTCGACGTCGAAGCCGTGATGCGCGACATCGAGGAGAAGCGTGCGACCTATTTCCCGGGCGTTCCGACGATGTGGATCGCCATCGCCGCGCTGCCCGATCTCGACAAGCGCGACTTCTCCTCGCTCGTCACCATCGGCTCCGGCGGCGCGCCGCTGCCGGTGGAGATCGCGAGCTTCTTCGAGCGCAAGGTCGGCAAGAAGCTGCGCAGCGGCTGGGGCATGACCGAGACCTGCTCGCCCGGCACCGGCCATCCGCCCACGGGTCCCGAGAAGCCCGGCTCGATCGGCCTGATGCTGCCCGGCATCGAGCTCGACGTCGTCGCGCTCGACGATCCCAGACGCGTGCTGCCGCCGGGCGAGATCGGGGAGATCCGCATCAAGGGCCCGAATGTCACCAAGGGCTACTGGAACAAGCCGGCGGGATCGACGGAGGCCTTCGTCGACGGCCGCTTCCTCACCGGCGACATCGGCTATGTCGACACCGACGGCTATTTCTTCCTGGTCGACCGCAAGAAGGACATGATCATCTCCGGCGGCTTCAACGTCTATCCGCAGATGATCGAGCAGGCGATCTACACCATTCCGGGCGTGCACGAGGTGATCGTGCTCGGCATTCCCGACCCCTATCGTGGCGAAGCCGCAAAGGCCTTCATCAAGCTGAGGCCCGACGCAAAGCCGTTTTCGCTCGACGAGCTGCGCGCGCAGCTTGCCGGCAAGCTCGGCAGGCACGAGCTGCCGGCCGCGGTCGAATTCGTCGATGACCTGCCGCGCACGCCGGTCGGGAAATTGTCGCGCCACGAATTGCGCCAGCAGCACAAGCCGTCGTCCGGGCTTCGCGTTGCTGACGGCCCCCGCAATGACGAAATGACGTAACGTTTCACAGGAGGATCCGATGGATCTCGCATTCACGAAAGAAGAGCAGGCGTTTCGCGACGAAGTGCGGCAGTTCTTCCGCGACAACGTGCCGCCGGATACGCGGCGCAAGCTGGTCGAGGGCCGTCATCTCTCCAAGGACGAGATGGTGACGTGGTGGCGCATCCTCAACAAGAAGGGCTGGGGCGTCAGCCATTGGCCGAAGGAATATGGCGGCACCGGCTGGAGCTCGGTGCAGCACTACATCTTCAACGAGGAGCTGCAGTCCTATCCGGCGCCGCAGCCGCTCGCCTTCGGCGTCAGCATGGTCGGCCCGGTCATCTACACCTTCGGCAACGAGGAGCAGAAGAAGAAGTACCTGCCGCGCATCGCCAATGTCGACGATTGGTGGTGCCAGGGTTTTTCGGAGCCCGGCTCCGGCTCCGACCTCGCCTCGCTGAAGACCAAGGCCGAGCGCCGTGGCGACAAGTGGATCATCAACGGCCAGAAGACCTGGACCACGCTCGCCCAGCACGCCGACATGATCTTCTGCCTCTGCCGCACCGACAACAACGCCAAGAAGCAGATGGGCATCTCCTTCATCGTGTTCTCGATGAAGTCGAAGGGCGTCACCGTGCGCCCGATCCAGACCATCGACGGCGGCCGTGAGGTCAACGAGGTCTTCTTCGACGACGTCGAGGTGCCTGTCGAGAACCTGATCGGCGAGGAGAACAAGGGCTGGGACTACGCCAAATTCCTGCTCGGCAACGAACGCACCGGCATCGCCCGCGTCGGCGTCTCCAAGGAGCGCATCCGCCGCATCAAGGATCTGGCGTCGAAGGTCGAATCCGCCGGCAAGCCGATCATCCAGGATCCCGCCTTCCGCGAGAAGCTGGCGGCCTGCGAGATCGAGCTGAAGGCGCTCGAGCTGACGCAGCTGCGCGTCGTCGCCGACGAAGGCAAGCACGGCAAGGGCAAGCCCAATCCGGCCTCGTCGGTGCTGAAGATCAAGGGCTCCGAGATCCAGCAGACCACCACCGAGCTCTTGATGGAAGTGATCGGCCCGTTCGCCGCGCCCTTCGACGTGCACGGCGACGACGGCTCCAACGAAGCCATGGACTGGACCGCCCAGATCGCGCCGAGCTACTTCAACAACCGCAAAGTCTCGATCTACGGCGGCTCCAACGAGATCCAGCGCAACATCATCGCCAAGGCAGTGCTGGGGCTGTGATTTCTCTCCTCTCCGCGGAGGCGGGGAGGGCAATTTTTCCACCGTCATTCCGGGGCGCGACGAAAGTCGCGAGCCCGGAATCCATCGGGCCGCACACGCTGAGGCGAAATGGATTCCGGGCCTGTCCCTTCGGGCCATCCCGGAATGACGAAGTCAGTTGATCCGGGTACGAGGAAACAGAAATGGATTTTGACCTGTCCGAGGAGCAGCGGCTTCTCAAGGAAAGCATCGACGGCCTGCTGACCGATTCCTACGATTTCGAGCAGCGCAAGAAGTACATGGCGGAGAAGGGCGGCTGGAGCAAAACGGTCTGGCTCAAGCTCGCCGAGCAGGGCCTCTTGGGCCTGCCCTTCAGCGAGGCCGACGGCGGCTTCGGCGGCGGCGGCGTCGAGACCATGATCGTGATGGAGGCGCTCGGCAAGGCGCTGGTGCTGGAGCCGTATCTGGCCACGGTCGTGATCGGCGGCGGCTTCCTGCGCCATGCCGGCAGCGATGCGCAGAAGGCCGCGCACGTGCCGGGGATCATCGACGGCAGCAAGACGCTCGCCTTCGCCCAGCTCGAGAAGAACTCGCGCTACGATCTGTTCGACGTCACCACGACCGCGAAGAAGAAGGGCGATGCCTACGTGATCGACGGCGAGAAGTTCGTCGTGCTCAATGGCGAGAACGCCGACACGCTCATCGTCACCGCGCGCACAAAGGGCGACCGCCGCGACAAGTCAGGCATCGGCGTGTTCCTGGTCCCGGCCAATGCAAAGGGCGTCGCCAGGAAATCCTATCCGACCCAGGACGGCCTGCACGCCGCCGACATCACCTTCACCGGTGTCGAGGTCGGCCCCGATGCCGTGCTCGGCAACCCCGAGGATTCGCTCGCGCTGATCGAGCGCGTGGTGGACGAAGCCCGCGTCGCGCTCTGCGCCGAAGCGGTCGGCCTGATGGACGAATCGCTCAAGACCACGGTCGAGTACATCAAGACGCGAAAACAGTTCGGCGTCGCGATCGGCTCGTTCCAGTCGCTGCAGCACCGCGCCTCCGACATGTTCGTCGCCACCGAGCAGGCGCGCTCGATGTCGATGTTCGCGACCATGGCGAACGATTTCGGGGACGCCAAGGAGCGCAGCAACGCGATCGCCGCGGCCAAGGTGCAGATCGGCAAGTCGCTGAAGTTCGTCGGCCAGCAATCGATCCAGCTCCACGGCGGCATCGGCATGACCATGGAGGCGAAGATCGGCCACTACTTCAAGCGCCTCACCATGATCGAGAACACCTTTGGCGACACCGACTACCACCAGCGCCGCGTCGCGGACGCGGGCGGGTTGATCTGAGGCGCGCGATGACCGTCATCCCGGGGCATCGCGAAGCGATGAGCCCGGGATCCATCGGGCGTCATCACCCGCGGTGAGATGGATTCCGGGCTCGCGCTACGCGCGCCCCGGAATGACCAAGAAGTGAGGGCACAAATGCAAAACACCCCGTTCGATCTCACCGGCAAGGTCGCCGTGGTCACCGGCTCCAGCCGTGGCATCGGCCGCTCCTCCGCCGAGTTGCTCGCCAGGCTCGGGGCCAAGGTCGTGGTCTCCTCGCGCAAGGCGGAGGCTTGCAAGGAGGTCGCCGACGGCATCAATGCCGCTGGCGGCGATGCTACAGTCATCCCCTGCAACATCGCGCGCAAGGCCGAGGTCGAGGCGCTGATCGCAGGCGCCACGAAGCATTACGGCAAGATCGACATTCTGGTCTGCAACGCCGCGGTCAATCCCTATTACGGTCCGCTGCTCGACATCACCGACGAAGCCTTCGACAAGATCATGGGAAGCAACGTCAAGAGCAACATCTGGCTCTCCGCGCTCGCGATCCCTGAGATGGCCGAGCGCGGCAACGGCTCGGTGATCATCATCTCCTCGATCGGGGGCCTGCGCGGCTCCACGGTGATCGGCGCCTACGGCATCTCCAAGGCGGCCGACTTCGCGCTGTGCCGCTCGCTCGCCGGCGAATGGGGCCCGAAAGGCGTCCGCGTCAACTGCATCGCGCCCGGCCTCGTCAAGACCGACTTCGCCCGCGCGCTCTGGGAGGACGAAGCCAATTTGAAGCGCCGCACCGCCACCACGCCGCTGCGCCGCATCGGCGAGCCCGACGAGATCGCCGGCGCCGTCGCCTACCTCGCCTCGGATGCCTCGAGCTTCATGACCGGCCAGACCATCGTCATCGACGGCGGCGTCACGACCGCGGCGGTGTAGCCCCGCGCGCCGCCAGCGCGCCCTCGATGGCGCGTACCACGATCAGGGCGGACCGCTCGTCGAGATGCACGCCGTCGGCCCAGCGCAGCTCGCCGATCGGCGGCTGGATCGGCAGCCAGCGCCCGCCATCCGGGAAGGCCGTGTGGACGATCGCCTTGCTCATCCTGACCATGCGGGACACCTCGATCTCCGCCGCGAAGGGATTCTCGAGCAGCAGGGCGCGTGACCCCCGCCGCTCGATCTCGTCGATGAGCGCCTTGATGCGCGCCACATTCACCCGCGCCGCAACCGTGGGGTCCTCGTCGTTCATCTGTCGCAGGGCGCGGTCGAGATGGACCTTGTTGTCGAAAGTGCTCGGTGGCTCGCCGAGCAGGCGATCCCGCGCCGCGCGCGCATCGAGAGGATTTGGCGGGGTGTGATTCCAGGTCTCGTAGGCGGCCACCGCCGTTCGCACCGGTCGCAGGAACCGCGCATCGTTGTCCGCGCCGCCGGAGAATTTCTCGATCAGCGCGTCGTCCGGCAGGCGCGTGAGCACATTGGTCTCGATCAGGACGATCTTCGGCAGGCGTTTCTGCCTCGCGATGATCTCCAGGCTCGTCACCGGCGAGCCGCCGGCCAGCGCCAGGTTGCGGATTCGGGGCAACGAGAAATATTCCTCCTTGAGGCGCCACATCACCGAGCTGCCGACCAGCACGATGTCAGGCGTGGGCTCCCGCACATAGCGGTTGAGGGTGACGAGGCTGCCGTCGCGCGTGGTGACGGCCGGCTGCTGCAGGGCCGAGCCGAAGCGCGCGGTGGCGAGGCCGCCGGCGAGCAGCAGCATCGCGGCGCCGCCGGCGCACCTGATCATCCACGAAAGTGTCGAATCCTGCCGCATGGTCAGAACTGGAAGTAGATGAAGGCGCTGTCGGGCCCGGCTTCGAGATAGGCCAGCGCCGCCAGCGCACCATAGAGATACGGCTCCCATCGCCGCAACCGGCCGTCGACCAGCGCGCCGATGCCGGCATGCTGGATGATCACCGGCAGCGCGTAGAGCAGGGCGAGATTATAGAACAGCTTCGGCGGATTGGGCACGTCCGTCGCGATGAACATGCCCTTGAGGTAGCTGATCGCGTGGTCGAAATTCGGCAGCTTGAAGAAGATCCAGAGCATCGTGACGCAGAAGAACACGACGCCCATCCGGACGACGCGCAACGCAGGACGGTCGCCGAGAAGTTTCAGGAACGGCCGCTCGATGGCGAGCAGCAGCCCGTGCGCCATGCCCCACAGCGCGTAGCTCAGGCTCGCGCCATGCCAGAGCCCGCCGAGCGTCATCACGATCATCAGGTTGAGATAGGTGCGCAAGCCCCCATGCCGGTTGCCGCCGAGGGGAATGTAGAGATAGGTCCTGAGCCAGCTCGACAGCGAGATATGCCAGCGCGTCCAGAACTCCGAGAACGATGTCGAGATGTAGGGCAGGTTGAAGTTCACGGGCAGCCGATAGCCGAACAAGAGGCCGAGGCCGAGCGCGATCGCGGAATAGCCGAAGAAGTCGGCGTAGATCTGGTAGCTGTAGAGGAACACGAGCAGCCAGCGGTCCTGCGTGCGCAGCGTCTCGTGGAGCGGGAAGTCCATGTAGGACGTCATCTCGTTGAGATTGTTCGCCACATACAGCTTGAAGAAATAGCCGACGAGAATCCATTTTGCGGCCTCGACGAAGGCGACGTCACTGATCCGCTTGGGCACGATCTGCGGCATGAACTGGGCCGCGCGCGTGATCGGGCCGGACACCAGCTGCGGGAAGAAGATGATGTAGAGGAAGACCTCGCGCAGGCTTGCGGTGCGTTTCTCGCGCGTCAGGTCGACCAGCAGGCTGATGTTGTGAAACACGAAGAACGAGATGCCGATCGGCAGCGGCAGCCGCAGCAGGAAGTCGAGCGGCGCGACGCCGGTCAGATGGCTTGCGGCGGCATCGACGAACAGGAACTTGTATTTGAAGAACGCCAGCAGGCCGAGGTTGAAGACGATGCCGGCCGGCATCCACACGGCCCGGTTCTCGAACGCAAGCACCAGGCAGACATGGGTTCCGAGCACCGCGACCAGCAGCAGCGGCAGCAGCTCGGGCTGGCCGAACCCGTAGAAGAACACGCTCGCGGCCACCAGCAGCTGGACCTGGAAGCCGCGCAGAGGCGGCAGGTAATAAGCGCCGAACACGGCCGCGACGAAGACGCCGAACTGAAAGGAGGTGAAAGTCATGCCGCCCCATTGGCCCGACATGGCGTGTACCATTTTTGCCGAAGCGGTCCTAGAGCATGATGAGATGAGGCTTGATCGCTGCAACGACGGAGGTGCGCTCCCTCTCCCGCTTGCGGGAGAGGGCGGGGAGAGGGTGTATCCACAATGGGACAATCTCCAAGAGGAGAAAGCCCTCACCCGGCGCGCGGGACGATGCTTCGCATCGCCCGGACGCGCCGACCTCTCCCGCAAGCGGGAGAGGTGAACCGAGCCCGCCGCGTCGATTCAACCTAAAGCGATTCCGTAGCCTCCCGGCTCCGGCGCAATCTGCACCCTCGACCGTAGCAACAACCGCGGCGGTCTTGACCTTCAGCCTCCAATCCGCTCCCTTTGGCCCGACACAACGACCCCTCCGGGAAACGCCAAGAAAACATCCAAGAACACATCCAAAAAAACATCAAGGTAAGCCGCCATGTCTTTCGTCCTCGCCATCGACCAGGGCACCACCTCTTCGCGCGCGATCGTGTTTCGCGGCGATATTTCCATCGCCGCCAAGGCGCAAGCCGAATTCCCGCAGCATTTTCCGGCCTCGGGCTGGGTCGAGCACGAGCCCGAGGACATCTGGACCTCGACCGTGATGGTCTGCCGCGAGGCGATCGAGCACGCCGGCATCAGCGCAAAGGACATTGCCGCGATCGGCATCACCAACCAGCGCGAGACCACCGTGGTGTGGGACCGTGCCACCGGCCAGGCCGTGCACCGCGCCATCGTCTGGCAGGACCGCCGCACCGCCGACATCTGCGCCAAGCTCAAGGCCGAGGGCCGCGAGCCGGTGATCTCGCAGAAGACCGGCCTGATCATCGATCCCTATTTTTCCGGCACCAAGGTCGCCTGGATCCTCGACCACGTCCCCGGCGCCCGGGCACGCGCCGCGCGCGGCGAGTTGATGTTCGGCACCATCGATTGCTATCTGCTCTGGCGCCTCACCGGCGGCAAGGTGCACGCCACCGACGCCACCAACGCCTCGCGCACGCTGCTGTTCAACATCCACACCGGCGCGTGGGACGATGAACTCCTGGAGATCATCGGCGTGCCGCGCTCGATGCTGCCCGAGGTGAAGGATTCGTCCGCCCGCTTCGGCGAGAGCACGCCGGACCTGTTCGGCGGCGCCATCGCGATCTCCGGCATCGCCGGCGACCAGCAGGCCGCCACCATCGGCCAGGCCTGCTTCCGCCCGGGCATGATGAAGTCGACCTACGGCACCGGCTGCTTTGCCTTGCTCAACACCGGCACCACGCCCGTCGTCTCCAGGAACAAGCTGCTCACCACTGTCGCCTATCAGCTCGATGGCAAACGCACCTACGCGCTCGAAGGCTCGATCTTCGTCGCCGGCTCCGCGGTGCAATGGCTGCGCGACGGCCTCGGCATCATCAAGCATGCCGCCGAGACCGGACCTCTTGCCGATCAATCGGATTCCATGCAGAGCGTTTATCTCGTCCCCGCCTTCGTCGGCATGGGCGCGCCCTACTGGAATCCGCGCGTCCGCGGCGCGCTGTTCGGCCTCACCCGCAACACCGGCCCCGCCGAGCTCGCCCATGCGGCGCTGGAGAGCGTCTGTTATCAGACCTTCGACCTCTGGGCCGCGATGCGCGCGGACTGGCCGAGCTCGGAAACGGCCAGCGTCGTACTCCGCGTCGACGGCGGCATGACCGCCTCCGACTGGACCATGCAGCGCCTCGCCGATCTCCTGGATGCACCGGTCGATCGCCCCGTGATCCAGGAGACCACGGCCCTTGGCGCCGCCTACCTCGCCGGACTCAATGCGGGCGTCTATCCCGAGCCGACCAAATTCGCCGACAATTGGCGCCTCGAGCACCGCTTCAAGCCGAACATGAGCCAGGCCACGCGCGAGCGGAAACTCGCCGGCTGGGCGCGCGCGGTGAAGGGCGTGCTGGCGAGCGACGAGGGGGAGGGGTAGGCGTAGGCGTAGGTAGGCACAGCGTCGCAGCTCGATGCCGCGAGGTGCGCTCAACTGCCTTCACACCGTCATTGCGAGCGCAGCGAAGCAATCCAGACTGTCTCCGCGGAAAGATTCTGGATTGCTGCGCTGCGCTCGCAATCACGGAGTGCGGGGCTGCTGCTGTTCTTCAAATCGGCATATGCTCTAAAAAAAGAAGCAACCAAGCATGATCGTTCCCGACGGCTATTCCGACGTCCCGAACGGCAAGATCGCCGCCGTCGTCACCCATCTGGAGATGACCGCGCCTCCCGCGCGCCGCGACGATCCCCCGGGAAACTGGTCCCTGCGCAAGGTCGATGCGCCCGCGCTTTCCTGGTATCGCGAAATCTTCCGTCGCGTCGGCGAGAACTGGCTGTGGCTGGCGCGGTCGCATCTGACCGACACCGAGCTCGCCGCGATCATCCACGCGCCCGGCGTCGAGGTCTATGCCCTCGTCATGGATGGCCGTGATGAAGGCTTTCTGGAGCTGGATTTCCGCGAGCCCGGCCAGTGCGAGGTGGTCTATTTCGGCGTCACCGCCAGCCTGATCGGAACGGGCGCCGCCCGCTTCCTGATGAATCGTGCGCTGGAGATCGCATGGTCACGCGACCTCCGCCGCCTCTGGCTGCACACCTGCACTTTCGATCATCCCGGGGCGGTGGCCTTCTATCAGCGCACCGGCTTCCGCCCCTTCCGCCGCCAGATCGAAATCGACGACGACCCGCGCCTTGACGGGAGGGCGCCGCGGGATGCAGCGCCGCATGTGCCGATCATCGAGTAGTGCGCGGCTGCCTCCTCACCGTCATTGCGAGGAGCCCTTGCGACGAAGCAATCCAGACTGCCTCCGCGGAAAGATTCTGGATTGCTTCGCTGCGCTCGCAATGACGGAGTGCTGCGCTGCCGTTCTACGATCTCAAAACACTTCCTGCGTCCCCCTCGCCAGCGAAAACCCCCGCTGCATCGCATTGAAGCACGTCAGCCCGGTCTGCTCCGACCGGCACGTGAATCCCCCGCGCTGCCACACCTCGCCATAGGCCAGCACCGGCAGCGAGGGGTCCATCACGGTGTCGCCGGCGCAGATGCGGCTTGCTGCGCCCTTCGCACTCATCTCGAAGGCGTGGCCCCAGTCGAGCTCGCAATCGGCGGGCCGGCGCGGGCGCGCGTCCATGTTCATGATGTCGCAGCGGAGCACGCCTTGACCGTTGTCGGTGAAGAACTGGCAGGCGATGTTCTTCGACGGCGTCAGAAAGCCGGTCGGGCGGTCGTCGATCTGGCGGTTCTGGGCGTGGGCGGCACCGATTATCGGCAGCAGGATCGCTATCAGGATCAGTCCGCGCGGTGCCGTCATGTCATTCCCACTCAGCTATCGAAATTCACCGCCGTCGTGTTGGCGCCGCAGACCAAAATCGCGAGACGCTCGGCAGGCGAAGGACGATAGCGGCCGGAGAGCACCGCGGCAAAGGCGGCGGCACCGCCGGGCTCGGCCACGAGGCGCAAGTGCGACCACAACGCGGCCTGGGCCTGCCGGATCGCATCGTCGCTGACCAGGACGACGCGCTCGACATGGGCTCGCGCGACCGGAAACATCAGCTCGCCAACCCGCCGCGGCGCAAGGCTGTCGGCGGCGATGCCGCCGGCCGGCGCATCGACCGGCGCGCCTGCCTCGAACGCGGCGTGCAGGGTTGGCGATTGCTCCGGCTCGACCGCGACGATGCGTGTCCTGCCGGCGTACCACGCCGCAATGCCGCCGATCAGTCCGCCGCCGCCGACCGCGACCAGCAGCGTGTCGATGCCGGGCGCGTCCTGCTCCAATTCCAGTCCGACGCTGCCCTGGCCGAGCAGGGTTTCGGCCTGATCGTAGGCATGGACGGCCAGCGCGCCGGTCTGCGCGACATGGGCCTCGCTCGCGGCGAGCGCATCGGCGTAGCGGCTGCCCGCGATCACGAGCTTTGCGCCATAAGTCCTGATCCGCTCGGCCTTGGCCGGCGAGGTGATGTCGGGCACGAAGATCGTGGCGGGAATGCCGAGTCGCTGCGCCGCATAGGCGACCGCCGCGCCGTGATTGCCGCCGGATGCGGCGACGACACCGGCCTGCGGCACCTGCCGCAGCAGCAGATTGGCGAAGGCGCCGCGCGCCTTGAACGATCCGGAATGCTGCAGCATCTCGAGCTTGAACGTGACCGGTGCGGCCGGCAGGCCGAAATCGGCGAGATCGGCCTGAACAAGCGGCGTGCGCCTGATATGCGGACGGATGACCGGCTCGGTCGCCGCAATCCGCTCCCGCGTGATGTCCATTGTTGTTGTCATGATGCCGTGCAGAATAGCGCAACGCCGTCGCGAGTCGTTGCAGTCGGCGCAATGCTCCCTTTCCGAGATTTTTGTTGCGCCGCGCCGAGCCGGTCGTGGAGACTGATCGGCCCCGCCTAGTTCTATGATTGAGAAGAGCGAGAACCATGTTCCTGATCGGCCAATATGATTCCCCCTTCGTCCGCCGCGTCGCGATTGCGCTCCGGCTCTACGGGCTCGCTTTCGAGCACAAGCCATGGTCGACCTTCGGCGATGCCGACAAGATCGCGCCCTACAATCCGTTGCGCCGCGTGCCGACCCTGGTGCTCGACGACGGCGAGGCGTTGATCGAAAGCATGATCATCCTCGATCATCTCGACGACCTCGTCGGGCCCGAGAAGGCCATGCTGCCGCGCGGCGGCACCGAGCGGCGCAGGCATTTGCGCATCTGTGCGCTCGCCTCCGGCCTCGGCGACAAGGCGGTCAGCCTGCTCTACGAGCGCGTGCTGCGGAAGGAGCAGCTCGCGCTGTGGGTCGAGCGCTGCCAGGCGCAGATCGCGGACGTGCTGGAGGTGCTCGAGGCCGAGCGCGCCAAGGTGACGACGCCGTACTGGCTGGGGACGCGCATCGGCCACGCCGACGTCGCCGTTGCCTGCATCGTCCGCTTCACCCGCGAAGCGCATCCGCAGCTGTTCGCTGCGTCGCGCTATCCGGCGCTCGCGGCGCATAGCGAGCATTGCGAGACACTGGCCCCGTTCCAGGAGATCGTACAACCGCTGTCCCCGCCGAAGGGGTGAAGCACCTCTGTCATTCCGGGGCGCGCGAAGCGCGAGCCCGGAATCCATCGTGCAGGGGAGATGAGGACAAATGGATTCCGGGCTCGCGCCAAGGGGCGCGCCCCGGAATGACGGCGCTGGGCCTGGGAGAGTGTCGGACCGCTACCGCAGCCCGATGATGCCACAATACCCCTGTTTTGCCCGACGCCGCAACGGGATTTCGGCAAGGCCGAAAATCCTCAAGCCTTTTCAACCCCATCGCTACTGTGCATGGGGTTGTTTTCTCTACTTTGTTTTGAACGCCCCGCTTACCCCGCGCCGGCGCGCTTCTTCTGCCAGACGAGGTGCACCGCGCAGGTGCAACCCGGCGGATGCGAGGCGAGGTCTTTCGGCATCTCGTCGTTCGCCGGCGTGGCGGCGAAGGCCTTGTCCTGCGACGGGATGTAGTTGAGCACCGGCGCGAGCCAGCGCTCGGCTTCCGCCACGCTCATGCCCTTGCGCGCCGCGTAGTCCTCGACCTGGTCGCGCTCGATCTTGCCGACGCCGAAATAGTAGCTCTCGGGGCTGGCAAAATAGAGACCGGACACGCTACTGCCCGGCCACATCGCAAAGCTCTCGGTCAGCTTCACGCCGGCGGTCGCCTCCGCATCGAGCAGCTCGAACAGCGTCGCCTTCTCGGTGTGATCGGGCTGCGCGGGATAGCCGGGCGCGGGGCGGATGCCCTGGTATTTCTCCAGGATCAGCTCCTCGTTGGAGAGCGCCTCGTCCGGTGCATAGGCCCAGAACTCGCGGCGCACGCGGGCATGCATGCGTTCGGCGAACGCTTCGGCGAGGCGGTCGGCCAGCGCCTTGCACAGGATCGATGAGTAGTCGTCGTTGGCCATCTTGAAGCGGTCGGCGACCGCGTCCTCGCCGATCCCTGCGGTGACGACGAAGCCGCCGATGTAATCGGGCACGCCGGCGGGCGCGATGAAGTCGGACAGCGCCGCGTTGAAGCGGCCCTCGCGCTTCTCCAGCTGCTGGCGCAGCGTATGCAGCGTCGCGATGCTCTTGGTCCTGTTATCGTCGGCATAGAGCACGATGTCGTCGCCTTGCGCATTGGCCGGCCAGAAGCCGATCGTCGCGCGCGCCCGGAACCACTTCTCCTTGACGATGGTGTCGAGCATCTTGCGCGCATCGTCATAGAGCGAGCGCGCGACCTCGCCGACCTTGTCGTCCTTGAGGATGGCGGGGAAGCGGCCCGCGAGCTCCCAGGTCTGGAAGAACGGCGTCCAGTCGATGTAGGGCACGAGCTCGGCGAGGTCGTATTCGTCGAAGCTGCGGATGCCCAAGAAGGTCGGCTTCACCGGCTTGTTCGCGGCAAAGTCGACCGGCACGCGGTTGGCGCGGGCATCGCTGAGCTTCAGGCGCTTCTTGTCGGCCTGCGCGCGCAGATGCGCCTCCGAGATCTTTGCGTATTCGGCGCGCACCTCCGCGGCATAGGCCTCGCGCTTCTCGGGCGAGAGCAGCGCGGAGGCGACGCCGACCGCGCGGCTGGCGTCGTTGACGTGAACGACGGGACCGGCGCGGTAGCTCGGGTCGATTTTCACCGCCGTGTGCACGCGGCTGGTGGTGGCGCCGCCGATCAAGAGCGGCAGCCTCAAGCCTTCACGCTGCAATTCGCCGGCGAAGAACGCCATCTCGTCGAGCGAGGGCGTGATCAGGCCGGAGAGCCCGACGATGTCGGCCTTCTCCGCCTTCACGGTCTCGACGATCTTGGCGGCTGGCACCATCACGCCGAGGTCGATGACTTCGAAATTGTTGCACTGGAGCACGATGCCGACGATGTTCTTGCCGATGTCGTGGACGTCGCCCTTCACCGTCGCGAGCACAATCTTGCCGGCGGACGAGGAGCCCTCGGTGCCGATGCCGCTCGCAAGGTTGCGCGCCTTCTCCTCCTCCATGAACGGCATGAGGTAGGCAACGGCCTGCTTCATGACGCGCGCGGACTTCACCACCTGCGGCAAGAACATCTTGCCGTCACCGAAGAGGTCGCCGACCACGTTCATGCCGGCCATCAGCGGGCCTTCGATGACGTCGAGCGGGCGCGAGGACTTCTTGCGGGCTTCCTCGGTGTCCTGCTCGATGAACTCGGTGATGCCATGCACCAGCGAATGCGACAGCCGCTTCTCCACCGGCCATTCGCGCCAGGCGAGATCGGCTTCCTTGCTTTCGGTCTTCTTGCCGCGGAATTTCTCGGCGAGCGCCAGCAGGCGTTCGCTCGCGCCGGGGTCGCGATTGAGGACGACGTCCTCGCAGGTCTGGCGCAGCTCCGGATCGATGTCGTCATAGACGATCATCTGACCGGCATTGACGATGCCCATGTCCATGCCGGCCTTGATGGCGTGATACAGGAACACCGAGTGCATGGCCTCGCGCACCGGCTCATTGCCGCGGAACGAGAACGACAGATTGGAGACGCCGCCGGAGACATGCGCGCCCGGCAGGTTCTGGCGGATCCAGCGCGTCGCCTCGATGAAGTCGACGCCGTAATTGTTGTGCTCCTCGATGCCGGTCGCGATCGCGAAGATGTTCGGATCGAAGATGATGTCCTCGGGCGGGAAGCCGACCTTGTTCACCAGGATGCCGTAGGCGCGCTTGCAGATCTCGGTCTTGCGCGCGAACGTGTCGGCCTGGCCGACCTCGTCGAACGCCATGACGACGACGGCCGCGCCGTGACGGCGGGCGATCTTGGCTTCAAGGATAAACTTCTCCTCGCCTTCCTTCATCGAGATCGAGTTCACGACCGGCTTGCCCTGCACGCATTTCAGGCCGGCCTCGATCACCGAGAATTTCGAGGAGTCCACCATCACGGGCACGCGGGCGATGTCGGGCTCGGCGGCGACGAGGTTGAGGAAGGTCACCATCGCCGCTTCTGAATCGAGCAGGCCCTCGTCCATGTTGACGTCGATAATTTGCGCGCCGTTTTCGACCTGGTCGCGCGCCACCTGGAGCGCGGCGGTGTAATCGCCTGATGTGATCAGCTTGCGGAAGCGGGCAGAACCCGTGACGTTGGTGCGCTCGCCGACATTGACGAAGGGGATCGCGTCGGTCAGCACGAAAGGCTCGAGGCCGGAGAGCCGCAAGCGCGGGGTGATCTCCGGCACGATGCGCGGCTTGTGCGGGGCGACCGCAGCTGCGATCGCGGCGATATGGTCCGGCGTCGTGCCACAGCAGCCGCCGACGATGTTGACGAGGCCATCGCGCGCGAACTCGCCGATCAGCCGCGCCATGTATTCGGGCGTTTCGTCATACTGGCCGAACTCGTTGGGCAGGCCGGCATTGGGATAGGCGCACACGAGCGTGTCGGCGACGCGGCCGATGTCGGCGATGTGCGCGCGCAGGTCCTCGGCGCCGAGCGCACAGTTGAAGCCGATGGTCACAGGCTTGGCGTGCCGCACGGAATTCCAGAACGCCTCCGGCATCTGGCCCGAGAGCAGGCGGCCGGACTTGTCGGTGATGGTGCCCGACACCATCACCGGCATGTCGGTGCCGCGCTCTTCGGTGATCTCGGCGATCGCATAGAGCGCCGCCTTGGCGTTGAGCGTGTCGAAGATGGTCTCGACCAGCAACAGATCGACGCCGCCGTCGATCAGGCCGCGGATCTGCTCGCCATAGGACTGGCGCAGATCGTCGAAGGTGACGGCGCGATAGCCGGGATTGGAAACGTCGGGCGAGATCGAGGCCGTGCGGTTGGTCGGTCCGATGGCACCGGCGACGAAGCGCGGCTTGCCGTCCTCGGCCGCGACGCGCCGTGCGGCATTGCCGGCGAGGCGGGCGCCTTCGCGCGCCATCTCGTAGACGATGTCGGTGAGGTCGTAATCGGCCTGCGCGATCGAGGTCGTGGAGAAGGTGTTGGTCGCGACGATGTCGGCGCCGGCGCGCAAGTAAGCCGCGTGGATGTCCTCGATCGCCTGCGGCTGCGTCAGGATCAACAGGTCGTTGTTGCCGCGCAGGTCGCGATGGAAGTTCTTGAAGCGCTCGCCACGGAAGGCTTTCTCGTCGAGCTGCAGGTTCTGGATCATCGTGCCCATGGCGCCGTCGAGCACCAGGATGCGCTCGCGCGCGGCGGCAAGGAGAGCAGTTCGCTTCGGAGAGACGGTCACGGTCATTTTCTCTTATGCCGCCTTCTGCGCGCTCTTGGCGCGAATGCCGAGCAAATGGCTGATCGCGAACACGAGATCGGCGCGGTTCATGGTGTAGAAATGGAAGGTGTCGACGCCGTGCTTGGCGAGCTTCTGCACCTGGCCGGCGGCGACGGTCGCCGCCACCAGCTTGCGCGTTTCCGCATCGTCATCGAGGCCCTCGAATTTCGCGGCGAGCCAGTCGGGCACCGAGGTGCCGTTCCGGGTGACGAAATTGCGCGCCTGCTTGAAATTGTGCATGGGCATGATGCCGGGCACGATCGGGATATCGATGCCGCGCGCACGCACGCGGTCGAGATAGCGGAAGTAGAGGTCGTTGTCGAAGAACACCTGGGTGATCGCGCGCGTCGCACCCGCATCGACCTTGGCCTTGAGCGTGTCGATATCGGCATCGAAGTCGCGCGATTCAGGGTGCTTCTCGGGATAGGCCGAGACCGAGACTTCGATATCGCCGTGCCGCTTCTTGATCCCGGCGACGAGCGCGGCCGAGCTCTGATAACCCTCGGGATGGCTCGAATAGGGCGTGCCGATGCCGCCGACGGGATCGCCGCGCAAGGCCACGATGTGGCGGACGCCGACCTCGTGATAGCGGTCGACGATCTCGTCGATCTCGCCGCGCGAAGCGCCGACGCAGGTCAGATGCGCCGCCGGCAGCAGCGCGGTCTCTTGCAGGATGCGCGCGATGGTCGAATGCGTGCGCTCGCGGGTCGAGCCGCCGGCGCCATAGGTCACCGAGACGAATTTCGGCTCGAGCGGGGCGAGCCGGTTGATCGTCTCCCAGAGATTGCGCTCCATCTCTTCCGTCTTGGGCGGAAAGAATTCGAAGGAGATCGCAGGCCGCTTCACCTGCCCATCTTGCCGGCCGGCTGTCGCAAGCGTCGTCAGGTCAGTCATGGCGCCACTCACTCCAATGTAGGCCGGCGATCGGGGTCTAGCTTCGGAGACCTAAAATACGGCAAAGGCCCCCGGGTCGACAGCCCATCCTTGATGGGAAGTTGCCCATTTAGGCGCGGATGTGCGGATTATTCGTTTGAATCGCGCGTCTGGTGGGAAAGAGGATGGCCGGCATAATATATTGATTTAAAAAGAATTATCGTTCTTTGGTTTCGTTTCATGGGCCCAATTTCGTGGTGGGCAAGATAAAACCGTCTACAAACAAACGGCAATTGGCCCAACTTGAGCCGCTTGCGGGCCCGCCCGTCCGTACACGTCTGGCCTGCGCAGCCTGCCCATTGCCGCCGCGACGCCCTCCATTACGTTAGGCGGCCATGATCCCGCTCTCCGTCCTCGACCTCTCCGTGGTCACAACAGGCACCAAGCCCGCCGCGGCGCTACGCAACAGCATCGATCTGGCGCGTCACGTCGATGGGCTCGACTATGTCCGCTATTGGCTCGCCGAGCATCACAACCTCGCCTCTGTCGCGAGCCCGGCGCCCGATGTCATGATCGGGCAGATCGCGGCGGTGACGAAGCACCTCCGCGTCGGCTCCGGCGGCGTGATGCTGCCCAACCACGCGCCGCTGGTCGTCGCCGAGCGCTTCAAGATGCTGGAGGCGCTGTTTCCCGACCGGATCGATCTCGGTCTCGGCCGCGCGCCGGGCACCGACGGTGCCACGGCCTACGCGCTCAGAAGCCGGCTCGACCGTCGCGAGGGCGACGATTTCCTGGAGCGGCTGCACGAATTGATCCTGTGGGAGACCCGCGAATTCCCCGCAGGGCACCCCTACAACAACGTCGTCGCCATGCCCGACGACACCAGGCTGCCGCCGATCTGGCTGCTTGGCTCCAGCGATTATTCCTCGGAATTGGCCGCCCAGGTCGGCATGGGCTTCGCCTTCGCCCATCATTTCGCGTCCCACGACGCGATCGATGCGATGGTGCATTACCGCAATCGATTTCAGCCCTCGGCGTGGCGCGCGAGCCCGCATGCCATTCTCGCGGTCGCCGTCATTGCGGCCGATACCGACGAGGAGGCCGAAAGGCTCGCCTCGTCCTTCGACCTCAACCGCCTTCGCCGCGACCGTGGTCAATATCTGCCGCTGCCGAGCGTCGAGGAGGCCATGGCCTATCCGTATACGGATGCCGAGCGCACCTCGATCCTGCGCAACCGCTCGCGCCTGTTCGTCGGCAGCCCCGCGACGGTGCAGAAGAAGCTGCAGCCCTTGATCTACGCGAGCAAGCCGGACGAGCTGATGGTGATCACGGCGGTGTATGACCACGAAGCGCGAAAGAAGTCGTATTCGCTGCTGGCGGAGGCGTTCGGGCTGGCGAAAAGAGAAAGCGCGTAAACCCGCTCTCGTGCCCCGGACGCAGCGCAGCGCTTCCCCGGCGATGCGAAGCATCGTCCGGTGCAGCGGTGCGCTGTAGAGCCGGGGCCCATCTCGCGACTGGGTATTCTGTCCCTGGGTCCCGGCTCGCGCTTCGCGCGTCCGGGACACGCTATCAATCCTGCGCCTCGCTGAATGTCGCGCGGAACGGATGGCCCGGATACACCCCGACGATGCGGAATTCGCGCGAGAAGAATTTCAGCTCCTCGATGGCGAAGGCGAGGCCCTTGTCATCGGGGTGGCCGTCGACATCGGCATAAAACTGCGTGGCGAAGAAATTGCCGTCCACCATGTAGCTCTCGAGCTTGGTCATGTTGACGCCGTTGGTGGCGAAGCCGCCGAGCGCCTTGTAGAGCGCCGCCGGCAAATTGCGCACGCGGAAGACAAAAGTCGTGACGAGCGGCGCCGTGCCTTGGGGCGCCCATTTCGGCTCGCGCGCCAGCACCACGAAGCGCGTGGTGTTGTGGGCCTCGTCCTCGATGTCCTCGGCGAGGATGTCGAGACCGTAGATCTTTGCCGCCAGGCGGGAGGCGATCGCGGCCACCGTCTTGTCCTTGCGCTCCGAGATGTCGCGGGCGCTGCCGGCGGTGTCGGCATGCACGATCGGCTTGATGCCGAGCTTGCGGATGATGCGCCGGCACTGGCCGAGCGCGTGCACGTGGCTCTCGACGCTCTTGATGTCTTCGAGCTTCGTCCCCTTCACCGCCATCAGCTGATGCCGCACCGGCAGAAACCATTCGCCGACGATGAAGAGGCCGGACGCCGGCAGGAGGTGATGGATGTCGGCGACGCGGCCGGCGACCGAATTCTCGATCGGGATCATGCCGAGATCGGCTTCGCCGGACGAGATCGCCGACAGCGCGTCCTCAAACGTGGCGCAGGGCATCGGCTCGGCGTCGGGATAGGCCTCGACGATGGCGATGTGGGAATTGGCTCCGGGTTCGCCCTGGAATGCGATCTTCATCTTGCTCATGTCTTGAAGTGCTCCTGGTCGGCCTTGTAGCAGCGGCTCAGGATTTGGAAAGGATGCTGCGCGCGGTTTCGAGATCGGGCGGCGTGTCGACGCCGCGGGGCACGCTGTCGACGATCATGATGTCGATGCGCATGCCGGCCTCCACCGCCCGGAGCTGTTCCAGGCTCTCCTGGCGCTCCAGCGGCGATGGTGGCAGCGATACGAACCGCTCCAGCGCCGCGCGGCGATAGGCATAGAGGCCGATGTGGTGGTATCGCGGTCCGTGGCCGTAAGGGGCCGTGGCGCGGGTGAAATAAAGTGCCCGCAACCGCTTCGGCCCGATCGGCGAACCGATCGCCTTCACCACGCTCGGCGCAAGGTCCTCCTCCTCGGTGTGGATCTGCGAGGCCAATGTGACGATGTCGACCGCGGGATCGTCGAAGGGGGGCAGCACCTCGCGGATGGTCTGCGGCGTGATGGTCGGAAAATCGCCCTGGAGATTGATCACGATCTCGGCCTTGCCCTCGGGATCGAGCTTCTGCATGGCTTCGTGGATGCGGTCTGAGCCGGAGGGGTGGTCGCCGCGCGTCATCACCGCCTCGCCGCCATGGGCGGTCACGACCGAGGCGATTTCGTCGGTGTCGGTCGCGACCGCAACCCGGCCGATTGCAGCGGCCTCTGCGCGGCGCAGCACATGCACGATCATCGGCAGTCCCGCGATATCGGCGAGCGGCTTGCCGGGCAGGCGGGTGGCCGCCATGCGGGCCGGGATCAGCACCAGGATGCGGGGGTCGATCATTGGGTCCAAAGGTCTGGGGTCAAGAGCCTGAAAACGGAGCGTTTTCCGCACCGGGAAATGGCATGGGGACGGGCCTGAAGCCGGCTCGCTTATACGGGTTGCCAGACCCCGGGCAAACCGATATCTCAATGGCAAAACTCGGGGAAACAATAAGGAACGTCTGATTCTCCCGAGGCTCGTCCTGGCGGCCGCTTGGGCCGCTGTTTCCTTCTTGCGGTGGGGCCTGGCCGGAAATGGACTCTTTCGAACTCAATAAGATTCTCGGTGCCGTGCTCGGCACCTGTCTCTTCCTGCTGGTGACGAGCTTCACCGCGAGTGCGTTGTTCTCCCCCAAGATGCCGGAAAAGCCGGGCTTCGAGATCGCGGTGAAGGAAGACGCTGGCCACGGCAAGGAAGGTGGCGCCGCCGCAGCCTCCTCCGAGCCGATCGAAAAGCTGCTCCAGACTGCCTCCGTCGAGAAGGGCGCTGCCGCTGCCAAGAAGTGCGGCGCCTGCCACACCTTCGAGAAGGGTGGCCCGAATCGCGTCGGTCCGAACCTCTATGGCGTGGTCGGCGAGAAGCGGGGTGAGGGCCGTGGCGGCTTCAACTTCTCGGCTGCCATGAAGGCCAAGGGTGGCACCTGGACCTTCGACGACCTCAACAAGTTCATTGCAAACCCGAAGGGCTTCATCCCGGGCACTGCCATGGGCTTCGCCGGCATTCCGAAGGATTCCGAGCGCGCCGACGTCATTGCCTATCTGAACTCGCTGTCGGAGCATCCGCAGCCGCTGCCGACCGCGTCTAAGTAAGGCTTCCAGAGCATTCTTCGGATATGCGGCCAGGCTGAAAAGCCTGGCCGTTTCCTTATCCGGGCCTCGCGACGACGTTATCGGGGCGTTTGGCCGCATCCGATAGGCCGGCCGGGCTTCCAAGATGAGGAAAAAGCAACATATTCGGTCGAAACCTCGCCTATATTGGGAACTTAAAGGAGTAGCCTCCTTCAAGACAGGGATGTTGATTTGGCCATTACCCGACGCGATCTCCTGCTCACCGGCACTGCTGCGGCAGCGCTTCCATCCCTTGGTTCCGTCGCGGGCGTTCCCGTCGCCGGCACGGCACAGGCGCAATCGGCAAGCGAGCTGCCTTCTAGTGGGTTGCCTTGGCGCCACGCGCTGTCCCTGTTCGGAAAGGTCAAGTATCCCGCCGACTTCAAGCGCTTCGACTACGTCAATCCGGACGCGCCCAAAGGCGGCGTGGCGCGCCAGATCGCCGTCGGCACGTTCGACAATTTTAACATCGTCGTCTCGGGCGTGAAGGGCCAGGTCGCCGGCGCCGTCGCATTCATCTACGAATCGCTCCTGACGCAGTCGCTTGACGAGGTCTCGACCGAATACGGCGCGCTGGCCGAGGCGGTCAGCCATCCCGATGATTTTTCCTTCGTCACCTATCGCCTGCGGCCGCAGGCCAAATGGCACGACGGCAAGCCCGTCACGCCGGAGGACGTGATCTTCTCGCTCGATTCCTTCAAGAAGCACCATCCGATGTACTCGGCCTATTACAGCCATGTGGTGAAGGCCGAGAAGGTCGGCGAGCGCGAGGTGAAGTTCGTGTTCGACGCGCCGGGTAACCGCGAGCTGCCGCAGATCGTCGGGCAGCTCATCGTGCTGCCGAAGCATTGGTGGGAGGGGACCGATGCGCAGGGCCGCAAGCGCGATGTGTCCACCACCACGCTCGAAGTGCCGCTCGGGTCCGGTCCCTACAAGATCAAGGATTTCGTCGCAGGACGGTCGATCGCGCTGGAGCGCGTCAAGGACTATTGGGGCCGCGACCTGCCTGCCAATGTCGGCCGCAACAATTTCGACGAGCTGCGCTACGAATATTTCCGCGACGCCACCGTGGCGATCGAGGCGTTCAAGGCCGACCAGGTCGATTGGCGTACCGAGAACAGCGCGAAGAACTGGGCGACGGCGTACGACTTTCCGGCCGTGAACGAAAAGCGCGTGATCCTCGAGGAATTCGCCAATCGCAGCTCAGGCGTGATGCAGGCCTTCGTGCCGAACCTGCGCCGCGCCAAGTTCAGCGATCCGCGTGTTCGTCGTGCGCTCAACTACGCGTTCGACTTCGAGGAGATGAACAAGCAGATCTTCTTCGGTCAGTACAAGCGCATCAGCAGCTATTTCGACGGCATCGACGAGCTGATGGCAACCGGATTGCCGCAGGGAAAAGAGCTGGAGATCCTCGAGACGATTCGCGCCCAGGTGCCGCCCGAAGTCTTCACGATGGCCTATACCAATCCGGTGGGAGGGAGCCCGGAAGCGGTGCGTGACAATCTGCGTGAGGCGCTGCGGCTGTTCAAGGAGGCCGGCTACGAGGTGCGCGACCGCAAGCTGATCGACGTCAAGACCGGCGCCCAGATCTCGCTGGAACTGCTCAACTCGGATCCCAGCTTCGAACGAATTACGCTGTTCTACAAGCCGTCGCTGGAGCGGCTCGGCATTGCCGTGAGCGTGCGGACGGTCGATCCGACCCAATATGAGAACAGGACGCGCGAGTGGGACTTCGACATCGTCACGAACTCCTGGGGCGAATCGCAATCGCCGGGCAACGAGCAGCGCGAGTTCTGGTCGTCCAAGTCGGCCGACATCGCCGGCTCGCGCAACATCGCCGGCATCAAGAATCCGGCCGTCGACAAGCTGATCGAGCGGGTGATCTACGCCACTGATCGCGACGATCTCGTCGCGGCCACCAAGGCCCTCGACCGCGTGCTGCTCTGGAATCACTACGTCGTTCCGCAATGGACCTACAACAAGGTCCGCACCGCACGCTGGGATCGCTTTGGCCGGCCGGCGGAACTGCCCAAATACGGTCAGTCGGGCTTCCCGTTCATCTGGTGGTACGACGCAGACAAGGCGGCGCGGATCGCAAAGAAGTCGTGAAGGACAATTCCCGCATGACGCAGATGTCACGCCGCCACGTGCTGGTCTTGGGTGTTGGCGGCGCCCTGGGGGCGTCGCTGGGTGCGCAGCCGTTGCGCGGCGCACGAGCATCGGAAGCGGCGATCGAGGCGCACGGCATGTCGGCGTTCGGCGATCTCAAATATCCCGCCGACTTCCATCATTTCGACTATGTCAATGTCGACGCGCCGAAAGGCGGCACGTTCTCGCTGATCCCGTCGGTGCGCGCCTACAATCAGTCCTACCAGACCTTCAACTCGCTCAACGCCTTCATCCTGAAGGGCGACGGCGCGCAGGGTATGGACATGACGTTTTCGCCGCTGATGGTCCGGGCAAGTGACGAGCCCGACGCAATGTACGGGCTGGTCGCCAAATCCGTGCAAATATCGCCGGACAGGCTGGTCTATCGCTTCACGATGCGGCCCGAGGCGAAATTCCACGACGGGACCAGGCTCACTGCCCATGATGCAGCTTATTCGCTGACGACGCTGAAGACCAAGGGGCATCCGCTGATCATCGTGCAGATGCGCGATATGGTCAGTGCGGAAGCCCTCGACGATGCGACGCTCGTGGTCACCTTCGCCAAGGGGCGTGCGCGCGACGTGCCGCTCTATGTCGCCAGCCTGCCGATCTTCTCGAAGGCGTACTACGCCTCCCGCCCGTTCGATGAATCGTCGCTGGAGGTTCCGCTCGGCTCGGGCCCGTACAGGGTCGGCAGGTTCGAGGTCAATCGCTACATCGAGTTCGAGCGGGTGAAGGACTGGTGGGCCGCGGATCTGCCGCCCTGCCGCGGCAGCTATAATTTCGATGTCGTCCGCTACGAATTCTATCGCGACCGCGACGTCGCCTTTGAGGGCTTTACCGGCAAGAGCTATCTCTACCGCGAGGAGTTCACCTCGCGCATCTGGGCGACGCGCTATGACTTCCCCGCGGTCAAGGATGGCCGCGTCAAGATGGAGGTCGTGCCCGACGATACGCCGTCCGGCGCGCAAGGCTGGTTCATCAATACGCGGCGCGACAAATTCAAAGACCCCCGCGTGCGCGAGGCTCTGATCAATGCTTTCGATTTCGAATGGACCAACAAGACCATCATGTACGGCGCTTATGCCCGTACGGTCTCGCCGTTCCAGAACTCGGACCTCATGGCGGGCAATGCGCCGCCTTCGCCGGAAGAGCTGAAGCTGCTGGAGCCGTTTCGCGGCCAGGTTCCCGACGAGGTGTTTGCGGCGCCGTTCATGCCGCCGACCTCCGACGGCTCCGGTCAGGATCGCAGCCTGCTCCGCAAGGCGCAGCAATTGCTGACCGAGGCCGGCGTGCCCATCAAGGACGGCAAGCGGGTACTGCCGAACGGCGAGGTCTTCAAGATCGAGTTCCTGCTGGATGAGCCCTCGTTTCAGCCGCACCACGCGCCCTACATCAAAAATCTCGCGACGCTCGGCATCGAAGCGAGCGTGCGCCTCGTCGATGCCGTACAGCACAAGGCCCGGCAGGAAGATTTCGATTTCGATCTGACCATCCAGCGCTTCAGCATGTCGGCGACACCAGGCGATGCCATGCGGGCGTTCTTCTCCTCGCAGGTCGCGAACACCAAGGGCTCGTACAATCTCGCCGGCGTCGCCACTCCGGCGATCGATGCCATGATCGAGAAGATCATGGCGGCCGACAGCCGCGAAGAGCTGACCGTCGCCTGCCGCGCGTTCGATCGCCTGTTCCGCGCCGGTCGCTATTGGATACCGCAATGGTACAACAAGACGCACCGGCTGGCCTATTGGGATCAGTTCGGCCATCCGCAGAAGCTGCCGCGCTATGCCAATGGCGTCGGCGCGCCGGAGATCTGGTGGTATGAGCCCGCCAAGGCGGCCAAGCTCGAGCAGGCAAAATAGCCATGAGCGCCTATATCGCCCGCCGCATCCTGCTGATGATCCCGACGCTGCTCGGAATCCTCTTCGTGTCCTTTGTCGTCGTGCAATTCGCGCCGGGCGGCCCGGTCGAGCGCGTAATCGCGCAGCTCTCGGGTGCCGATACCGGCGGGACCTCGCGTATTTCCGGCGGCAGCGATTTTGCGCAGCGCGCGCCGGGACAGGTCGGCGCCGGCGGCGATGCCATCAACTCGAAATATCGCGGCGCGCAGGGTCTCGACCCTGATTTCATCAAGAAGCTGGAGGTGCAGTTCGGCTTCGACAAGCCCGCGCCGGAACGCTTCCTGCTGATGGTGTGGAACTTCGCCCGCTTCGATTTCGGCAAGAGCTATTTTCGCGACGTCAGCGTGCTCCAGCTCATCAAGGAGAAGCTGCCCGTCTCGATCTCGCTTGGCCTCTGGCTGACGCTTGTAACGTATCTGATCTCGATCCCGCTCGGCATTCGCAAGGCCGTGAACGACGGGGCGCGCTTCGACACCTGGACCTCGACGGTACTCGTGCTCGGCTACGCCATCCCCGGTTTTCTGTTCGCCATCCTCCTCATCATCCTGTTTGCCGGCGGCTCCTTCTTCAACTGGTTCCCGCTGCGCGGACTCACTTCGGACGGCTGGTCGCAGTTTCCCTGGTATTGGAAGATCATCGACTATTTCTGGCATCTGACGCTGCCGCTGATCGCCATGGGGCTGGGTGCCTTCACCACCATGACGTTCCTGACCAAGAACTCGTTCCTGGACGAGATTCGCAAGCAATACGTCATGACCGCCCGCGCCAAGGGCTGCAGTGAGAACCGGGTGCTCTACGGCCACGTCTTCCGCAACGCCATGCTGATCGTGATCGCCGGCTTCCCGGGGACGTTCATCCACGCCTTCTTTTCCGGCTCGCTCCTGATCGAGACCATCTTCTCGCTCGACGGGCTCGGCCTGCTCAGCTTCGAGAGCGTGCTCAACCGCGACTATCCCGTGGTGTTCGGCACGCTCTACATCTTCTCGCTGGTCGGCCTCGTCATCAACCTGATCTCCGACCTGACCTATATGTGGATCGACCCCCGGATCGATTTCGAAGCGCGGGAGGTCTGATGACGATCACCGCGCCGACGCCGATCGAGACCACAGCGAAGTCGCCGCTCGGCGATGTCGTGCCGATCACGCGCAAGCCGTTCGCTCCGTCGCCGCTCAACCGGCGGCGCTGGCAGAACTTCAAGGCGAACCGCCGCGGCTACTGGTCGTTCTGGATCTTCATCGGCCTGTTCGTGATTTCGCTGTTCGCCGAGCTGATTGCCAATGATCGGCCCTTCCTGATCAAGTTCGATGGCCGTCTCTATTGGCCGGCCTTCGTCACCTATTCGGAGACGACGTTCGGCGGCGATTTCGAGACGGCGGCCGATTATCGCGACCCGTACTTGCAGAAGCTGATCAAGGACAAGGGCGGCACCATCGTCTGGCCGCTGATCCGCTACTCCTACGACACCCATAATCTCGATTTGCCGACGCCGGCGCCGTCGCCGCCGACCTGGATGCTGACGGAGAAGCAGTGCCAGCCGGTGGTTGAGAAGAAGGGGCTGAAGAGCTGCCGCGATCTCGAATACAACTGGCTCGGGACCGACGATCAGGGCCGCGACGTGGTGGCGCGGCTGATCTACGGCTTCCGCATCTCTGTGCTGTTCGGCCTTTGTCTCACCATCGTCTCGTCAATCATCGGCATCGCGGCGGGCGCGGTGCAGGGCTATTTCGGCGGGTGGGTCGATCTGATCTTCCAGCGCTTCATCGAGATCTGGACCGCGATTCCCTCGCTCTATCTTCTCCTGATCCTGTCCTCGGTGCTCGTGCCCGGCTTCTTCGTGCTGCTCGGCATCTTGCTGCTGTTCTCCTGGGTCTCGCTGGTCGGTCTCGTGCGAGCCGAGTTCCTGCGCGGGCGCAATTTCGAATACATCCAGGCGGCGCGGGCGCTCGGTGTCTCCAACCCTGTGATCATGTTCCGCCACCTGCTGCCGAACGCGATGGTCGCGACCATGACGTTCCTGCCGTTCATCGTATCGAGCTCGGTGATGACGCTGACGGCGCTCGATTTCCTCGGCTTCGGCCTGCCGCCGGGATCGCCGTCGCTCGGCGAGCTGCTGTCGCAGGCCAAGGCCAATGTGCAGGCACCGTGGCTCGGCTTCTCCGGCTTCTTCTCGGTCGCGATCATGCTGTCGCTCTTGATCTTCATCGGCGAAGCCGTGCGCGACGCCTTCGATCCGCGCAAGACGTTCAGGTAAGATCATGGACGCGATCAACCAGCCCCTGCTCAGCGTGCGCGACCTCTCGGTGGCCTTCCACCAGGGCGGCGCCACCACGCTTGCGGTCGACAAGGTCTCGTTCCAGATCAAGCGCGGCGAATGCGTCGCGCTGGTCGGCGAATCCGGCTCCGGCAAGTCGGTCAGCGCGTTGTCGATCCTCAAGCTCCTGCCGTATCCCAACGCCTCCCATCCCTCGGGCAGTATTCGCTTCAAGGGACAGGAGCTGATCGACCAGTCCGAGCGGCAGATGCGGGAGATCAGAGGCAGCGACATCTCCATCATCTTCCAGGAGCCGATGACCTCGCTCAACCCGCTGCACACGATCGAGGCGCAGATCGGCGAGATCATTCAGCTGCACAATCCCACCAGCAATACCGAGGCGCGCAAGCGGACGCTGGAGCTGCTGACCCAGGTCGGCATTCCCGATCCGGAGACGCGGCTGAACAGCTATCCGCACCAACTCTCCGGCGGCCAACGTCAGCGCGTGATGATCGCGATGGCGCTCGCCAACGAGCCGGACCTTCTGATCGCGGACGAGCCGACCACCGCGCTCGACGTTACCGTGCAGGCGCAGATCCTGGCGCTGCTCGCCGAGATCCGCTCGCGGCTCGGCATGAGCCTGCTGTTCATCACCCACGATCTCGGCATCGTGCGCCGCATCGCCGACACCGTCTGCGTCATGAAGGGCGGCGCGATCGTCGAGCAGGGGCCGGTCGAGCAGGTCTTCAAGACCCCGAAACATCCATATACGCGCGACCTGCTCGCGGCCGAGCCCAAGCCCGATCCGGCGCCGCCGCAGCCGGGTGCGCCGGTGGTGATGTCGGCCGATGATCTCAAGGTCTGGTTCCCGATCAAGCGCGGCCTGATGCGCAAGACGGTCGGCCACATCAAGGCGGTCGACGGCGTCAGCGTCGCCGTACGCAAGGGCGAGACGCTCGGCGTGGTCGGCGAAAGCGGCTCGGGCAAGACGACGCTGGGACTGGCGCTGCTGCGGCTGATCTCCTCGAACGGGCGCATCGTGTTCTTAGGGAAAGACATCCAGGGCCTGCGTTTCCAGGAGATGCGTCCCTTCCGGCGCGACATGCAGATCGTGTTTCAGGATCCGTTCGGCTCGCTCTCACCGCGTATGTCGGTCGCCGACATCATCGCCGAAGGCCTGTCCGTGCACCAGCCGAAGCTCTCGCGCGAAGAACGCGAGGCGCGCGTCGTCAAGGCGCTCGAGGATGTCGGGCTCAATCCGGAGACGCGCTTCCGCTATCCGCACGAGTTCTCCGGCGGCCAGCGCCAGCGCATCTCGATCGCGCGCGCGATCGTGCTGGAGCCGGATTTTGTCGTGCTCGACGAGCCGACCAGCGCACTCGACATGCTGTTCCAGGCGCAGATGGTCGATCTGTTGCGCGAGCTCCAGCGCAAGCGCGAGCTCACCTACATGTTCATCTCGCACGATTTGCGCGTCGTCGCCTCGCTCGCCAGCCACCTCATCGTGATGCGCGGCGGCAAGGTGGTCGAGGAAGGCCAGGCGGCCGAGCTGTTCAGGAATCCGAAGACGGATTACACGCGCGCGCTGTTTGCGGCCGCGTTCCGGCTGGAAACGGCCGGGAATGGGGCGGTGGCGACGTAGAACCGGTAGAATGGGTAGAGCGCAGCGAAACCCATCATCCTAACGACGCGGGCCTTGAAGCGATGGGTTTCGCTGCGCTCTACCCATCCTACAAGGTGCGCGACTACAGCCGCTTGATCGCAACGACCTCGCTGCCGGCCGCCTTGATCCGCGCGATCGCCGGCTCGATCGGCTCGATCACCGTTGCCATGTGATGCGCATTGGCGTGAACCATGGTGGTGGCATCGCGCACGATCGCGACATGACCTTTCCAGAAGATCAGATCGCCGCGCTGCAAGCTGCTCCATTCATGCGGCTCCAGCGCACGGCCGAGACCGGCGAGCTGCATGTCGCTGTCGCGCGGGCAGCCGATCCCGGTCGATGCCAGCGAGACCTGGACGAGACCGGAGCAATCGATGCCGAAGCCGCTCTTGCCGCCCCAGAGATAGGGCGTGCCGACGAAGCGCTCGGCGACCGCGACGAAATCCGGTTCGCGATGATCGAGCGGAGCGAGATGCGATCTCGGCAGATATCTGCCGTCGTGCGTCACGGCGAAGCCGCCGTCCTGGCGCGCCACGGCGAGCTTCGATCCCATCACGAGCGTGTCGGCCGGCGGCAGCTTGATCGAGGGTCCGGGGAACGCAAACGTCCGCAGCGCGCTGACCAAATGAGTTGGGGCGCCCGCCGGCTTTGCGAGCGCAGCATCCGGCAGCCAGCCGACATAGCCATCGCCATTGAGCTGGCCCCACGCCCAACCCTCGCCGTTGCGGTCGTAGACCGTGACACGTTCGCCGCGCAGGGCCTCCGTCATCAGCATCGCGTTCGAAGACGGCTGCTCGCGCACTGGCGCAATCGGTTCGCCCACCTCGAATTCCTCGCCGGCGACGTAGCGATCCGCCTGCACCTTGCCTTCGAGATATTTGGCGGCGAGGTCGCCGCGCGCCGGTGTCAGCCGCGGGTCATGCATAGCGCTCGCTCAGCAGTGCGTAGATGGCGCGCGCGGCCTGGCACTCGCCGCCTTCGGGTCGCGCCGGCTTCGCCGACGGCGTCCAGCCGAAGATGTCGACGTGCAGCCAGCTCCTGGCGTGCTCGACGAAGCGTTGCAGGAACAGGGCGCAGGTGATCGAGCCGGCAAAACCGCCCGATGGTGCATTGGTGATGGTGGCGGTCTTGGAGTCCAGCCAGGCATCGTAAGGCGGCCACAGCGGCATGCGCCACAACGGATCGTTCTCCTTCACCGCGCAGCGCGCGACGTCGGAGGCCAGCGTCTCATCATTGGTGTAGAAGGGTGGCAGATCCGGTCCCAGCGCGACGCGGGCCGCGCCGGTCAGCGTACCCAGGTCGATCAGCAAATCGGGCGTCTCCTCGTCGGCCAGCGCCAGCGCGTCGGCGAGCACGAGGCGGCCTTCGGCGTCGGTGTTTCCGATCTCGACCGTGATCCCTTTGCGCGAGGTGAAGATATCGAGCGGGCGGAAGGCATTGCCGGCGACGGCGTTTTCGACCGCCGGGATCAGCACGCGCAGCCGCACCTTCAGCTTCGCATCCATCACCATGCGCGCCAGCGCCAGCACGTTGGCGGCGCCGCCCATGTCCTTCTTCATGATCAGCATGCCGCTCGACGGCTTCAGGTCCAGGCCGCCGGTGTCGAAGCACACGCCTTTGCCGACCAGCGTCACCTTGGGATGATCAGGATCGCCCCAGACGATGTCGATCAGCCGCGGCACGCGGCTGGAGGCCATGCCGACGGCGTGGATCAGCGGAAAGCTCTTCGCCAGCTCTTCGCCGATGGTGCAGGCAAAGCTCGCGCCGAACTCGGCGGCGAGCGCTTGCGCCGCTGCGGCGAGCTCGTCGGGGCCCATGTCGTTGGACGGCGTGTTGATGAGGTCGCGCGCGAGCATCGCGGCATCGGCAATCCGCTCAATCTCGGCCGCGTCGACACCGTCAGGCGGCACCAGCCGGACGTCGGGGCGATCAGCCTTACGGTAGCGGGCGAAGCGGTAGCTGCCGAGCGCGAACGCGAGCGCCGCGAGCCGTGCATCGTGCGGTGCATTGGCAAAGCGATAGGTGCCGGGCGGCAAAAGGCCGGGCAGGGCGCCGGGCCGAAACAGGTCGCGCGATCTTGCGCCCTTTTCCTCGAGCCCGAACAGCACCTGCGCAATTGTGCCGTCGGTCGCGGGCAGCGCCAGATAGGCGCCTGGCTTGGCGGCAAAGGCGCTGGCGCGCGCGAACTGGCGTTGCGCCGGCGGCAGCGTCTCGGCGACCTGATCCCAGTCCGACTTGGTGACGAAGGTGATCGGGGTGGCGGTGGATGACGTCTCGAAGACAGAAGGCATTGGCGGGTCCGGATCGTCAGTTCAGGCGAGTCATGCGAACGGACGAGACTTCGCAGAGTTTGGCCGCCGCTGCAATCGGCTTTGCCGTCACCGTTCGGCGAGCCGCTACTCGCGGCAAGGGGGGCATGGTAGGTTCCGGCAACGGTCGCCAGAATGAAATCGCGGGCGGCCGACGACGAAGCGCCGGGAGGACATGCAATGGAATTCGTGTGGAGCGTGGTTACGTTCGTCGGCCAAGCCGTCGAGGTGATCTTCGGTTATGTCGAGCACCACCATTGGATCTTCGCGTTCCTTGCCGGCGGTTACCTCTTCTATCTCCACGACCGCTCCGTCCACGCGCGCTTCGATGCGCTCGACAGGCGCGTCGACGAGATCCGCAAGCGGATTGCCATCGAATATTGAGCGGACGAGACGAAACCCTCCTCGGACAAATCTCGTATCTGACGCCGAGAGCTGCCGTTCGCGACGCCGCGGCCGCAGGGCTTTACTAGCGCTTTGGTTGTGGCATTATCTGCGAATATTTTAGATTGTGCCGCTCGCTCTGCGTGACCCGAACGCAGACACGCAGCAGCACGGTGCCTGCCCAGGTTAGGTCGATACGGCTGAATCCGTTCGTCGAAGCATTTTTCTTACTGTTTGGGCGGCGCAGCATTGCAGATGAGCGGCGCAAAATGGATAGATCGTTCGTTGTTGCGCAGATTTCCGACCTGCATCTGGACGGGTCGGGCCGGTTGCTTCCGGCCATCGAGACGCTCAGGGCCGCGATTTGCGAGAAGATGGCGGGCGTCGCGAATGTTCCCGATCGCATCCTGCTGATCACGGGCGACCTGGTGGACGATCCGACGCCGCGCGCACTCGACGAGGCGCTCGCCGTCATCGCATCCTTCCGGCAGACCGGGCTGTTCACCGACATCCAGGCCGTAGCCGGCAATCACGACGTCAAGCGGCCGAGCCAGCTTGCGGGCCGTCACGACGCCTATGATTACCTGCACCTGCCGCGGAGCGCGAAGAGCGTCTATTACCGCCAGGCCGGCCTCGACCTGGTGCTGCTCGATTCCAATCGCGCAAGCCTCATGGCGCTGGCGAGCGGCAAGATCGGCGAGAGCGCCTACAAGGCGATGGTCGCTGATTCCGCCCGGCTGAGCGCCGAGCTCGCTGGGAGCATCGGTTCTGCTGGGCGCGCCGACTATGCCGAGCCCGTGGACAACCTGGTCCGCGTGCTGGCCCTGCACCATCATCCGCTGCCGCAGGCGACCGGCGAAGGAAAGCGCTTTCTCGGCGTGCCCGACGAGCCGCTGATGTATCTCGCCGCACCCGCAACCTTCCTCGAGGCCGCCACCTCGCTCAACGTCGATCTGGTTCTGCACGGTCATCGCCATGTCGAGGGGCTGACCCGTTATTCCATCCCCGATCCGCGTGCGACGTCGAGCGACAGCGGTGAGGCGTTCTGGCGCACGATCTACGTGCTCTCCTGTCCGTCCTCGACCGGGCAGGCCGGCGACGATGCCGGCTTCAACCTCGTCCATTTCGGCCCCGCGTCCCATGCCGGCCGCACGGAGCACCGCTTCGCGATCACCCGCTATTCGAGGCTCCGCAACGATGCGGCCTTCAGGCCGCTCGATTCCAACCTGCCGGGCGGCGTCATCAGGCTGCCCGCGGGACGCGACTTTTCCCGTGATCCGGCCGTCCAGTCGGCGATCGCGGCCGCCTCATCCGGCGCGCTGACACGCGACCAGGTCGCGGCGATCATCCGCCGGCTGTTCATGCGTGGCAGCTTCTATGATGAGGCGGAGCCGAACTGGGCGAATGCGCTCTACGCCTACGTCGTTTCGGCCCATGCCTGGGCGGAGCTCGCGCGCAAGGCCGCGAGATCCGGGCCGGGATTCGATGTCGACGTGCTCGCCGCGGTGAGAACGCTGCTCGGCCGATTGATCGAGCAATCCGCCGACGTGCTCGGCATCGATCGCGCTCAGCTCGATGAGCTCTGCGGGAGAGGCCTGATCAACCGTCACGACTTCCTGCGCCAGGTGCCGCGGCTGCCTCGCGAGGGGATCGACGTTCGACGGCGGGCGCGGCAGAGACTGCAATTGCTGCGGGAGCTGGACCAGCAGGTGGAGGCGCTCGGCCTCGATCTCGATCTCGGCCTCGGCGGAGGCGCGCCTCCGCAACAACCGCCGGCGCGAGAGGAGCACGTCGGATAGCGCCGTTAACCGGCCGTTAGGGTTAACATTCTATTGCTGACGCGTTCGGCTCGATCGAGCAGCTCGAGAGTCAAAGCGTCATGCGTCAACGGATCAGGCTTACCCGGCTACTTGCTTCCACGTCGCTGGTCGCGACGGTGGCGATGGGCCTCGGCGGCTGCACGGCCATGTCGAAGCTCTCCGAGGTGACGGGCTCGGTCGGCCCCCGGGCGGATGCGGCCTCCGCCGATCGCGCGCCGACCGATCCGGCGCGTGCGGTCGAAGCCTATGGCGAGCGCTACCGCGCCAATCCCCGGGATGCCGACGCCGCACTCGCCTATGGACAGGCCTTGCGCGCCAACGGCCAACGCGCCCAGGCGGCCGCCGTGCTCGAGCAGGCGACCATCGCCAACCCCGGCAACAAGGCGCTGCTCGCTCAATACGGCCGCGCCCTCGCCGACAACGGCAATTTCCAGCAGGCCTTCGACGTGCTGTCGAAGGCGCATTCGCCCGACAATCCGGACTGGCGCCTGCTCTCTGTGCAGGGCACCGCGCTGGACCAGATGGGCCGTCATGAGGAGGCGCGATCCTATTACGCGAGCGCGCTGAAGATCGCACCGGGTGATCCCGGCGTGCTCTCAAACCTCGGCCTGTCCTACATGCTGTCGAAAGAGCTGCCGAAGGCGGAAGAGGCGCTACGGCAGGCCCATGCCTCGCCGCGTGCCGGCGCCCGGGTGCGGCAGAACCTCGGCTTGGTCGTCGGTCTGCAGGGCCGCTTCGCGGAAGCGGAGGCCATCGTCAAGGCGGACCTGCCGCCGGACCAGGCTGCGGCCAATGTCGCCTATCTCAAGGAAATGCTGAGCCGCAGCGACGTCCCGCGCGGCGCGCCGAAGCGGACGCCGATCGCTTCGCTGAGCCAGCCCGACTGATCATCTGACTTCCTGGCCTCGGTTGGCGGACCGTATGGTCCAGCCGGGCTCACTGCATCTCGGTGACCTTGATGGCGGTGGGTCCGAGAATGACCACGAACAGCACCGGCAGGAAGAACAGGATCATCGGCACCGTGAGCTTCGGCGGCAGCGCGGCCGCCTTCTTCTCGGCCTCGTTCATGCGCATGTCGCGATTCTCCTGCGCCATGACGCGCAAGGAATGGCCGAGCGGGGTGCCGTAACGTTCCGCCTGCTGCAGCGCCAGACACACCGACTTGACGCCCTCGAGCCCGGTACGCCGTGCCAGGTTCTCGTAGGCGACCTTGCGATCCTGCAAATAGGACAGCTCGGCGGTGGTCAGGGTGAACTCCTCCGACAGCGCGATCGACTGGCCCACGATTTCGTTCGCAACCTTCCGGAATGCCATCTCGACCGACATGCCGGATTCGATGCAGATCAGGAGCAGGTCGAGCGCGTCGGGAAACGCACGCTTGATCGAGAGCTGGCGCTTGGAGATCGCGTTCCTGAGGAACAGCATCGGCGCCTGGAGACCGAGATAGGCGGCGCCGATGCAGATGCCGATCTTGATCGGCAGCGCCTGTTGCATGTTTCCGATCACGAACACGTAGAGGGCCGAGCCGATCAAGAACACGATCGGGGCGACCATGCGGGCAAACAGGAAGGTGATATAGGGTGCCTGGCCGCGGTAACCTGCCATGATGAGCTTGTCCCGCGCAGCTTCCTGCGCGAGCCATTTCGTCAGGTTGAAGTCCTCGACCACCTTGGAGACGAGTTGCTTCGGTGTCTGGCGTAGCGAAACCTTCTCGCTCTTGTTGAGACGCTCACGCTCGCGCTGCCGGATGCGCTCACGCTCGCTCGCCACCGCCTTCATGCGCTTGGAGAGGCCCTCGCCGGCGAACAACGGCATCACCAGCGTATAGACGGTGGCACTCGCGGCGATGGCCGCGAGCAGCATGGTCATGAAACGGACGTCGTGCAGTTTCGAGACGAGGAATTCGACCATACGCCACCGTCAGAAATCGAAGTTGATCATCTTCTTCATCACCAGGATGCCGATCGACATCCAGACGACGCAGCCGACCAGCATCAGCTGGCCGGTGGGATGAGTCCAAAGCACCGAGATGTATTGCGGCGTCGTGAGATAGACCAGGAACATCACGATCGGCGGCAGCGAGCCGATGATGCCGGCCGAGGCCTTGGCTTCCATCGACATCGCCTGGATCTTTTCCTTCATCTTCTTGCGGTCGCGCAGCACCTTGGAGAGGTTACCGAGCGCTTCGGAGAGGTTGCCGCCCGACTTCTGCTGGATCGACACCACGATGCCGAAGAAATTGGCCTCCGGCAGCGGCATGCGCTCGTAGAGCCGCGCGCAGGCCTCGCCCAGCGGCATGCCGATCGCCTGCGTCTCGATGATGGCCAGGAACTCGCTGCGCAGCGGCTCGGGCGCATCGGCGGCCACGACCTTGATCGATTCGAACAAGGGCAGGCCCGCCTTGATGCCGCGGACGATCACGTCGACCGCATCGGGCAGTGCAGCCAGGAACTTGGTTTCGCGGCGTTTCTTGAGGAATCCGAGTGCCCAGCGCGGCAGGCCGAAGCCGCCGGCAAAGGCAAGACCGGCGGCGCCGATCAGGCCGCCGCCCGCGAACACAGCGGCCGCGAAAAATACGCCCGCCACGACGGCGGACACGATCCAGAATTTCTGCGGCGTCCAGTCGAGCCCGGCCTGCGACAGGCGGACGCTGAGCGGGGCGCTCTTCTCCTGGGCGCGCCGCGCCTCGAGGTCCTTGAGCGTGGTCTCGACCTGCTCGCGGCGCGAGCGCTGGGTCTTCTCGGCCTGACGGGCCGTGGGCGCCTCGGCGCGCGCGACCGAGGCGCGGCGGCTTTCCGCTTTTCGCTCCCCGGACAGCAGCGGATAGAGAAAGACCCAGGCGATGCCACCGACCGCTGCGGTGGCGAGGAAGGCGAGGGCGAGGACCTGAATGTTCATGGCGCTGCTGACCTGCTCACGTCTTCGGCGCGACTTCCGCCGCGTCGAGCGCCGCAGCGAGGCGCTTCTCTTCGCCGTAATAGCGGGCGCGTTCCCAGAACCTCGGACGGCCGATGCCGGTCGAGCGGTGCCGGCCGATGATCTTGCCGTTGGCGTCCTCGCCGACCATGTCGTAGAGGAAGATGTCCTGGGTGATGATGGTGTCGCCTTCCATGCCCATCACCTCGGTGATGTGGGTGATGCGGCGGGAGCCGTCGCGCAGGCGCGCGGCCTGGATGATGACGTCGATCGAGGCGCAGATCATCTCGCGGATGGTGCGCGAGGGCAGCGAGAAGCCGCCCATCGTGATCATGGATTCGCAGCGCGACAATGCCTCGCGCGGGTTGTTGGCGTGCAGCGTGCCCATCGAGCCGTCGTGGCCGGTGTTCATCGCCTGCAGCAGGTCGAAGGCCTCGGGTCCGCGGACCTCGCCGACGATGATGCGTTCGGGGCGCATACGCAGGCAGTTGCGCACCAGTTCGCGCATCGTGACCTGGCCCTCGCCCTCGATGTTGGGCGGGCGGGTTTCCAGCCGCACCACGTGGGGCTGCTGCAGCTGGAGCTCGGCGGCGTCCTCGCAGGTGATGACGCGTTCGTCGTGCTCGATGTAGTTGGTGAGGCAGTTGAGCAAGGTGGTCTTGCCCGAGCCGGTACCGCCAGAAATCAGCACGTTGCAGCGGACGCGGCCGATGATCTGGAGGATCTCGGCGCCTTCCGGCGTGATCGCGCCGAATTTGACGAGCTGATCCAGCGTCAGCTTGTCCTTCTTGAACTTGCGGATGGTGAGCGCGGGGCCGTCGATCGACAGCGGCGGCACGATGGCGTTGACGCGGGAGCCATCGGCGAGGCGCGCGTCGCAGATCGGCGAGGATTCGTCGACGCGCCGGCCGACCTGGCTGACGATGCGCTGGCAGATGTTGAGAAGCTGTTGGTTGTCGCGGAAGCGGATGCCGGTGCGCTGGATCTTGCCGCCGACCTCGATGTAGACGGTGTTGGCGCCGTTGACCATGATGTCGGCGATGTCGTCGCGCGACAGCAGCGGCTCGAGCGGACCGTAGCCGAGCACGTCGTTGCAGATGTCGTCGAGCAGCTCCTCCTGCTCGGCGATCGACATCACGATGTTCTTGATCGCGATGATCTCGTTGACGATGTCGCGGATTTCCTCGCGCGCGGACTCCGAATCGAGCTTGGCGAGCTGGGCGAGGTCGATGGCCTCGATCAGCGCGCCGAAGATGGTCGCCTTGACCTCGTAATAATTGTCCGAACGCCGGCTCTCCATGGCCGGAGGCGGCGGAGCCTTGGCGGGCGCAAGCGGCGGCGAGGCGACGGCCGGCGGAGGCGGGGCGCGCGACACCGTCGGCGCCTGAGCCGGGGCAGGCTCGAGCGACACGGCGCCGGGCTTGGGCGCCCGAAAGTCGGTGTCTGTTCCGCTACGCTTACCGAACACTTAACAACTCCATGCGGCGGCTTATCTTCCCCGCAACTTCTCAATCAGAGGTGAAAGCAGGGACGACTTTTGCTTCTTGGTCTCGCTGCGGCCGGTCAGGCGCTGGGCGATCTGCAGGAACATCTCGATCGACCTGTGGTTGGCGGAGATCTCCGCGATCATCTGGCCGTTGTTGGCCGCCGAGCCGAAGATCTGCGGCTCGAACGGGATCGAGACGACCGGCTGGCTCTCGATCGCCTTGGCGAACTCGGCGGCGGCGATTTCGGGCCGTTTCGGCACGCCGACCTGGTTCAGGCAGTACAGCGGCGGCCGGTCGTTGGGGCGCGCGGCCTTCAACAGGTCGAACAGGTTCTTGGTATTGCGCAGATTGGCGAGGTCCGGGGCGGCCACGATCAGGATGTCGTCCGCTCCGATCAGGGCGCGCTTGGTCCAGCCCGACCATTGATGCGGAATGTCGAGCACGATGCAGGGCATGGTGGAGCGCAGCGTGTCGAACACGGCATCGAAGGCGTCGGTGCCGAAATCATAGACCCGGTCGAGCGTCGCAGGCGCCGCCAGCAGGCTGAGATGATCGGTGCACTTCGACAGCAGGCGGTCGATGAAGGCGGTGTCGACGCGGTCGGGCGAGAACACGGCGTCGGCGATGCCCTGCGGCGGATCCTGGTTGTAGTCGAGGCCAGCGGTGCCGAAGGCGAGATCGAGGTCGGCGACGACGGCATCCATTGCGAGGTCGCGCGCGATCGCCCAGGCGACGTTATGGGAGATGGTGGAGGCGCCGACGCCCCCCTTGGCGCCGACCACGGCGATGATGCGGCCGACCGCCTTGGCTTCCGGCGCCGAGAACAGGTTGCAGATCGAGCGCACGACGTCGATCGCGCCGACCGGCGCGAGCACGTAATCGCTGACGCCGCGGCGCACCAGCTCGCGGTAGAGCGTGACGTCGTTGATGCGGCCGATCACGACCACGCGGGTGCCGGCATCGCAGACGGTGGCGAGCTGGTCGAGCCCACCCAGCAGGTCGTTGCGGCCGTCGCTCTCGAGCACGATCACGTTCGGCGTGGGAGCCGAGCGGTAGGCTTCGATCGCGGCCGCCATGCCGCCCATCTGGATCTTCAGGTGAGCCTTGCCGAGACGGCGATCCTCGCCGGCCGACTGCACCGCGGCGGCCGTCTCCACGGTTTCGCAGAAGGCCTGGACCGAGACGCGCGGCGCGGGCGCAATATGCTCCTCGACCGGCGGAGGAGCTGCTGCCGGCTGCTCTTCGTGTGTCTGACGCGCGTAACTGATCATTTGCCTGTGTCGCTGAGTTTGGCCTTGTCGGCATCGGGATAGGCGACACCCGTCGGCATTCCCTTACGATACTTCTCGAAGGCGGCGGTGCGCCGTATCGTGTAGGAAGGTGTCTCGGGCCGCGGCTGCTCGAGGTCGGATGGATTGTCGACCATGGCCGCGAGGTTGCGCTGATAGGCGCAGCCGTAATTGTAATAGTCCTTGTTCTCGAACCAGCTCTTGTTCTTCATCGAAGGCCCGATGTCGTCCGGCCACAGGCCGCAGGGACCCGCGACCGCGGCGATCTTGGAATAAGTGAGCCGGATCGGCGGCAGGAACCGCTTGTCCTCGGGCTGATAGGGACGAATGGTGACGCCGCGCGGCGGAACGCCTGCCCCTGCCAGCATGGCCTGGATCTCGCGCATCGTATCCGCGACCGGACGCGCATTGGGCGTGCCGGACGGCACGTCGATGCGAATGGCACCGGTCCCTTCGTGCAACCATGCCGATGCGACGCCCATCACGTCCGCGCGTTGGGCGGCGGTCAATCCGCCGCGGGCATGACCGACGAAGACGACGATCGAGCGGTTTTGCTCCTCGATCGCGATCGGATGGCGCTGCTTGTAGTCGTCGGGAATGGAGGCGGTAACGACCTCGTTGTGCTGGCAGCCGCCGAGCGCGAGCGTCAGGCCGACGAGCGCGCCGCCGAGACTGACGGCGCGTTTGCGAAGCTGGGGTGGTCTTGTGGTCATCGTAGAGTCCCCGTTCCGCCTCAGTCGGTGATGAAGCCGTAGGTGCCGCGGTAGTTCTTGGCCGGTTCGGTGCGTCCGGGCACGCCGTAGAGCCGGTTGATGTTGCCGATCAGCTGGGCTTGCGGATCGGCAGGCGGGGCGAAGCCGTCATCCGGCCGCGACAGGTCCTTCGGCGCCACTGCGCGGACAACATAGGGCGTCACGATCACGACCAGCTCGGTCGCGTTGTTGACGAAGTCGCGGCTGCGGAACAGCGTGCCCAGGATCGGCAGCTGCATCAGCCCCGGCAATCCGCTGATTGCCTGCTTGGTCTGCTGCTGGATCAGGCCGGCCATCGCCATCGCGCCGCCGGAGGGAATTTCCAGCGAGGTCTCGGCGCGGCGGGTCCTGATCGAGGGGACCGTCAGCGAGTTCACCGTGTTCGTGGTCACCGCCTGCGACAGCGTGATCGCATTCTCGTTCGACAGCTCCGAGACCTCGGTCATCACCCGCAGGCTGATCTTGCCCTCGCTCAGCACGACGGGGGTGAAGTTCAGCGAGATGCCGAACTTCTTGAAGCTGATCTGGGTGGTACAGACATGCGTGGTGGGATCGCAGGCATAGCCTGCCGGAACCGGGAATTCACCGCCGGCGATGAACGTCGCCGATTCACCGGAGATCGCGGTCAAATTCGGTTCGGCCAGCGTGCGGATCACGCCGGCGGTTTCCATCGCGCGCAGCGTGGCCTGCACCGACGGGGCGGCGCCGAACTTCGTGGTCAGGTTGTTGCCGTCCACGAGGTTCTTGCCGAGCGCCGTGAACGGGTTCGAATTGGTGAAGCTCACCACCGACGTGCCGTAGTTCAGGTTGGCGGTGAGGTCGATGCCGAGCTGCTTGACGATGTTGCGCTGGACCTCGGCCACCGTCACCTTGAGCATGATCTGGTCGCGGCCGCGTACCACGATCGAGTTCACCACCTTGTCGGCGCCGCCGGCCAGGCGCGCGGCGAGGTCGTTGGCCTGCTGCGCCTCCAGCGGATTGGCAGCCGTGCCGGTCAGGACGATGCCGTCGCCGAGGCCGTCGATCTGGATGTCCGAATTGGGCAGGACCTGCTTCAGCGCGGCCCGCACGCCGTTGAGGTCGCGCTTCACCGCGATGTCATAGGCCGCAATCTGCTGCCCGGCGGAATCGAAGAACACGATGTTGGTCTGGCCGACCGCGGCGCCGATGATATAGGCGCGCTGCGCCGAGCGGACCACCGCGTTGGCGATCTTGGGATCGGCGACCAGCACGTCCTTGATGTCGCGCGGCAGGTCGATGACGATGGACTTGCCGACGCCGAGCGAAAGGAAACGCGCATTGATCTGGCCGTCCGCCGCGGCCGGCGCCACGGGGCGGTAATCGGCGGCGACCGCCGGGGCGATCGCCGGATTGAGCGCCAGCGCGAGGGCGGCCGAAAACGACAGGGCGCGGACCAGTGAGGTCCGCATCGTCGCCGAATCTGCCCTGCATTTGATGTCGACTGTCTTCATCGTGCCTTAGCCGTCTGACTTGGAATGCCGTAGCGAATGATCGAGACCCCCTCGCGCTTCTGCGCGGAGTCATCGAGCGTGATCTCGCTCATCTTGACGTCGACGATGCTGCGCAGCGCCAGCGACAGCGTGCCGCTCTGACGCGCCGCGGAGAGCGTTGCGGTCTGCGCGGGATTGAGCTCGAGGGTGACGGTCTTGCCGACCACCGCGTTCTGCCCGTCCTTTTCCTTGGGCGCCTGGTCGATGGCGAGGACGCGGATATTGGCCAGGATGATCTCGGAGGTGACGACGTCGGGAGCGCCGCTGCTCTGGTCCGGGTTCTTGAGCCGGCGCGTGAGCAGGACGTCGACGCGGTCGTTGGGCAGGATGAAGCCGCCTGCGCCGGTCTCCGGCGAGATCTCGGTCGAGATCGCCCGCATGCCGGTGGGCAGGATTGCCGCCATGAAGCCGGAACCTTCGGCCTTGACCAGCTTCTGGTCGCGCATCGGCTCACCCTGAATGAAGGGCGCGCGCGCGATCGAGCCGGTCACCTGGGTCGCGCCATCGGGGCGCTCGTTGCGTCGGATGAAGGTGGCGCTGGCGGTCGCGGTCGGCCAGGTCTGCCATTGCACGTCTTCGGGCTTCACGGTCTGGCCGAGGCCGATGTCGTTCTTGGCGACGAGGACGTCGACCGTCGGCAGTTGCGCGACCGGAACCGGAGGCGGCGCAGAATTGTCGGTGCCGCTCGCCAGGTACGCGGCGACGCCGCCGGCGCAGATCGCGACCGTCAGGACGACAATGCGTGCCCTATTCATACGCTTCAACTTTCCAACAATACGCCGCGACGCTGCCGCCGCCGTCATCGGCAGTTGACCAGCTATTCGTCAAAGCATGGTTAATGAGGCGTATCTAAATCGCCTTAACGCCGGGTTTACCCTGGGCGTTCAGTGCAGTGCGAGGTGAGCGAGGTCGATCGCCTTCACCCATTCGGTCTCCGGGTAGACCATCAACGCGCTCAGCGCGAGCGCGATGCCGTAGGGAATGCCGCTCTCCTTGGCGTGCAGCCGTGCGAGCCAGGCCTGTCCTGCCAGCCCGTACGGCAGCGGCCACTGCCGGAACTGGAGCAGAAGCAGCGTCAGCGCGCCGCCGAACAGCGAGGCGTAGAGCAGGAAGTTCATCAGATGTGGGAAGCCGAACCAGAGCGCGACGGAAGCCGCGACCTTGGCGTCGCCGCCGCCCACCCAGCCCATGGCGAAGCAGGTGAAAGCCACGACCAGGAGAAGCGCACCGGCGCCGACATGGCTCAGCATCTCGTAAGGTGCCATGCCACCGGCGAGGGCGAGCGCGAAGAAGCCTGCCACCAGCGCCAGCGACACGCGGTTCGAGATCGTCATCGTGAAGAGATCGCTCGCGGCGGCGAACGCCATCAGGGCCGGGAAGAGCAGAAGGCGCGCAAGGTCGAGGATCATGGGCTGCGTCTTGGGGCCTGGGTTTGTCGCGGGAGCTGGCGTCGGGCGATGCTAGCGCGCGATGCTAAACAAACCGACAACGGCGGCACGGGCGCGCGGGCCCTCGGCCGCCGAACGCGCCTTCACCAGAAGCTGGCGATGCGTGCGGCGAGCGCGACCGTCGCAACCAGCAGCGCAAGGCAGATCCAATAGACCGGCGAGCCGGCCTGCGCCGCTTCCGCCTCGCGCGCCGCAACCGCGGCATCGGTTCTTACCTTGTGCAACGCCACTGGAACTCGCCGTCTTCAGAAAAACAAACGCCCCGGAGGTCCGGGGCTTTTGTCGTCGTTCGTGGACCCGCTTACTTCAGCGAGGTGCTGATCGAGGTGAACTTGGCGTTCAGCGTGGTGCCGAGATTGTTGACGACGGTGATGATGGCCAGCGCGATGCCGGCGGCGATCAGGCCGTATTCGATGGCGGTGGCGCCGGATTCATCCTTCGCGAAACGCGCAATCAAGTTCTTCATGAACAAAACTCCGTCTGGGTGGGGACCGCCTCGTTCGGCGCTGTCGTTGACGTGACGACCATGAGAGCCGAGCTCTTTCGGGGGAGTTAATTCGATCGGGTAAACCCAGCTTCGGCGCGATGCTTTTGCCCAGAGTGAATTTCGCCTTAAGACGGCCTCTGCAATTCGTTCCGGTTCCGGATGCCTCGCCAACGCGGCGCCTGCTTCACGCTCCCTTAAATTTCGCGGAGTAGGCGTAAGGCTACAGCGGAATTCGCGGAGAGAGCGACGATGTCGAGCCTGCCCTTGCAAGTCGCTTTGATGCTCGGCGAGACCATCGTGAAGGTGATCCCGGTCACCTTCGTGCTCGCGGCGGTCTTCACCGTGCTGGAGCATTTCTGGGCCTGCAATCCCGGCGCGCCGTGGTGGCGCAAGCGGGAGATCGTCACCGACATCTGCTACTGGTTCTTCGTCCCGGTGTTCGCCCGCACCATGCGGATCGGGCTGCTGGTCGTCGGCGCCAGCGTCGTCTTCAACATCCACGATGCCGACGAGCTCATCGCCTTCTACGACAACGGCCATGGTCCGCTGGCGCAGCTGCCGCTGTGGCTGCAGGCGCTGTTGTTCCTGGTGCTGTCCGATTTCATGCTGTACTGGCTGCACCGGCTATTCCACGACGGCGGCTTCTGGAAATATCACGCGGTCCATCATTCGTCGGAGGAGATCGGCTGGATCTCCGCGGCCCGCTTTCATCCGGTCAATCTCTTGCTCGGGACGATCAGCGTCGATGTCCTGCTGCTGATGGCAGGCATCTCCCCGAACGTCATGGTCTGGGTCGGCCCGTTCACCACCTTCCATTCGGCCTTCGTGCACGCCAACCTGAACTGGACCTTCGGACCGTTCAAATACGTGCTGGCGACGCCGGTCTTCCACCGCTGGCACCACACCTCGCTCGAAGAGGGCGGGGACACCAATTTCGCCGGAACGTTCCCGATCTGGGACGTGCTGTTCGGCACCTTCCGCATGCCGGAGGGCAGGCTGCCGCAGGATTACGGCAAGGACGAAGCGAGCATGCCCAAGGAGATCGGAGGCCAACTCGCCTATCCGTTTCGGCACTAGGGGGCGGGCCCCGCAAATGTCCGTCCGTTCAAACAATACTCGGCGAGTTTGCGGAACGTTCACGAATTAAAGGCAGGTTAGCCGGGTCGGGCACCGGCTCCGCTGTATTCGGTCGCTTCTGCCGGTTTGTGACGTCCCGGGGGTAAGAGTATGCGTAAAGAAATGCTGCGCCGTCATGTGCGCGTCTGTCTTCTGGTTGCCGCTGCGATGCTGGCAACGCCGGCCGCAGGCCTCGCCGAGCCCGTCGCCGACACCATCGCGGTCAATGTCGACCAAGCCAAGCTCGTGCGGCTGCCCGGCAAGGTGGCGACCATCGTGGTCGGCAATCCCCTGATCGCCGACGTCACGCTCCAGCCCGGCGGCATGATCGTCGTGACCGGAAAAGGCTACGGGGCCACCAACTTCATCGCGCTCGACCGCGGCGGCGAGATTCTGGTGGACCGCCAGATCCAGGTCGAAGGTCCGAGCGACCGGCTCGTCACCGTCTATCGCGGCATCGAGCGCGAGTCCTACAGCTGCGTACCGCTTTGCCAGCGCCGCGTGACGCTCGGTGACAGCGACGCCTACTTCAACAACGCGATGAGCCAGGCCGGTACGCTGAGCAGCAGCGCCAGCGGCGGTGCGGGTGCCGGCGCGGCTGCCAAGCCAAACTAGCCGACCGGCCGGCCTGCACCCCGCCAGGCCGCTCGCCGCTTCGCCGGCATCTCTCCGCGCGCCGTATTTCAGCGCGCTTCGGGACGCGCCTGGTTAACGCAGTCTTAACGGCGCGGTCCGCCGGCTGCGGATCGTCTGAAACACTTAGACAATCAGTTTCCGCTATTGAACGGGCAGATGATCGCCGGTCGCTGGGGAATTTGACGAGATGCCATCGCCTGCACCTACGAGGTTCACGCTGCGGAAGGCGCTGCTCCGGTTTCGCGGCAACCGCCGCGGCTCCGCAGCCGTCGAGTTTGCGCTGGTCGCACCGATGTTCTTCGCGCTGCTGTTCGCCATCATCGAGACGGCGCTCATGTTCTTCTCGAGCCAGGTGCTCGAAACCATCGCGCAGGACTCCGCGCGCGCGATTCTGACCGGCCAGGCCCAGGCACAGGGCGGCTCGGTGGCGGCCTGTCAGACCGTGCCCAACACCGTCTCTCCGTGCGATCAGACGACGTTCAAGGCCTTTGTCTGTACCAAGATCCCGGCGCTGTTCGATTGCAGCAAGCTTTATGTCGACGTTGTCAGCACCAGCTCCTTCGGGACGCTCAGCCTCACCAACTTCGGCACTTCCTGCACCTTCAATCCCTCCGGCATGCAGTACAGTGCCGGAAGCTCCGGACAGGTCGTCGTGGTGCGCCTGTTCTACCAATGGCCGCTCATCGTCACCGGTCTTGGCTACAACATGGGATGCAACAACAAGCGGCTGATGGTGGCGACGGCGGCGTTCAAGAACGAACCCTTCTGAGGCAGATGGATCTGGGCGGACCGATGCGGGCGATTGCGAACATCTGGAGGAATGCAGGCGGCTCCGTGCGCGGCTTCGTCGCCGACAAGCGCGCGCTGGCGGCGACCGAATTCGCGATCATCGTACCGCTGATGCTGGTGATGTTCTTCGGCACCGTCGAATTTTCGTCGGCCGTGGCGATCGACCGCAAAATCACGTTGATCGCGCGGACATTGTCCGATCTGACGTCGCAGTCGACGACGCTCGACGATGCCAGCATGAAGGATTCGTTCACGGCAAGCATCTCGGTCGTCATGCCCTACGACGCGACGCTCGTGAAGGGCACGATCTCGCAGATCTACATCGACGCCAACAGCGTCGCCAAGGTCCAGTGGAGCAAGGCCGGCACGATTGCGAGCGGCGCGACGCAAGCCACGCTTGCGACCTCGGCTCGGACCGCCGGCGATACGGTCACCACGATGATTCCCCCGACGCTCCTGATTCCGTCGAGTTATCTCATTCTGAGCGAGGTCAAGTACACTTACACGCCGACCATCGGCTATGTGTTGAAGTCGAGCGTGACGCTGAGCGATCTCTCCTACACGCGGCCGCGTCAGGTCGTCTGCGTGCCCTACAACAACGTGCCCTCGACCTGTTGAGACTTGCCAGCCGCCCGTGAAATGAAAAAGGCCGTGCGTCATGCACGGCCTTTTTGCTTTGGCTCGATCGGGCCACCGGCCCGGTGGGCTCAGCCCGCAGCGCGCAGGTTGTCGGCTGCCGACTTGCCGGAACGGCGGTCGGCCACGATCTCGTAGGAGATCTTCTGGCCCTCGCGCAGCGAGCCGAGGCCGGCGCGCTCGACGGCGCTGATGTGAACGAACACATCCTGACCGCCGTCGTCGGGCTGAATGAAGCCGAAGCCCTTGGTCGCATTAAACCACTTCACGGTTCCCATGCTCATGGGGTAGTCCTTCTCAGATAACACAATGTCGGAGCCCGCTCGCGCGGGCAGGGTTAGATCGAATTTCTGGAAGGGTCGTCAGCGTGTCTGAACCGGCTGTACCGGTGGATGCCAATGTCGTCCGGCCGAAAATCGATTAATTCATTTTATCGGAAGCAAGGATCCGAAACAATCCGGACGTGCACGATTTTTGATCCGCCGTGATGCCAACGGCGGATCAATCTACAGATCGGAATTCGAACTCGACGCAGCCGACTAGCGGCGGCGGAACTGGCCGCCGCGCTGTCCGGGACGGGGCGGTCCGCCCGGCGTGCTGGGACGTTCGTCCTTGTGGCGGAAAATCAGCCGGCCCTTCTCGAGGTCATAGGGCGACATCTCCACCGTCACGCGGTCGCCCGCGAGCGTCTTGATGCGGTTCTTCTTCATCTTGCCGGCGGTATAGGCAACGATCTCGTGTCCGGCGTCGAGCTGCACGCGGTAGCGGGCATCGGGGAGGATTTCGGTGACCAGTCCTTCGAACTGGATCAGCTCTTCCTTAGCCATGAATGTCTCCAGGTCGTGGACGGCTAGTGCGAATAAGGTTTGCGGTTCGGTTGGCTGTTTGGCCGACTCTGGCGGCGCAAAAAGGCAACGCCTTGTATCCCATCAGGGGTCCCGGCGCTATGCGCGGAACGCTGTTCCGGACGGTCGACAGGCGATGAATGCATCTTACCACCGGAGCGGCGGCGGCGAGAACCCTTGGAGGCATTCTGCCCACTGCCGGGCCGTCCGTCGGCATGCCTTGCCTCCGCATGCCGTCCTTCACCGTGCCTTCCGTCGCCGTGCTTGCCGGCACCATGGTGGCGCCCGTCGGCATGCCGTTCGTCGGCACGACGCCCGTCACCGTGCCGTGCGCCTTGCGGGCGCTGGCCGGGGCGGCCGCCTGGCCGGCCCTGTCGTTGCTGCGACGGAGCGGGACCGGGATCGCGGCGGCCGGCGTCGGTGCGGTGGTCCTCCCGCGCCAGGGCGACGCGAATCAGCCGCTCGATGTCGCGCAGATAGCCGAGTTCCTCGCCGCCCGCGACCAGCGAGATCGCGGTGCCGTCGGCGCCGGCACGCGCGGTGCGGCCGATGCGATGGACGTAGGTTTCCGGCACGTTCGGCAGGTCGAAGTTGATGACGTGACTGATGCCATCGACGTCGATGCCGCGGGCGGCGATGTCGGTGGCGACCAGGGTCCGGATCTCGCCCGAGCGGAACTGGGCGAGCGTGCGCTCGCGATGGTTCTGCGACTTGTTGCCGTGGATGGCGTTGGCGGCGATGCCGGCCTTGGCCAGCGTCTTCACCACCTTGTCGGCGCCGTGCTTGGTGCGGGTGAAGACCAGCGCGCGGTTGATCGCCTCGTCCTGCAGCAGCTTGGTCAGGAAGGCGGGCTTGGCCGCGAAATCGACCTGGAGGATGCGCTGGTTGATCCGCTCGGCGGTCGAAGACACCGGCGTCACCGCGACGCGGGCGGGGTCGCGCAGCATGGAATCGGCGAGCTCGGCGATGTCCTTCGGCATGGTGGCCGAGAAGAACAGCGTCTGCCGCTTGATCGGCAGCTTGGCGACGATTTTGCGGATGTCGTTGATGAAGCCCATGTCGAGCATGCGGTCGGCTTCGTCGAGCACGAGGAACTCGACGCTTGAAAGCTTCAAGCCGTTGCTCTGCACGAGGTCGAGCAGGCGGCCGGGGGTGGCGACGAGCACGTCGACGCCCGGCATCAGCGCGCGGACCTGACGGCCCATCGGCACGCCGCCGATCGCAAGCGTCGAGGACAGGCGGATGTGGCGGCCATAGGCGTTGAAGCTGTCGAGGATCTGGCCGGACAGCTCGCGGGTCGGCGACAGCACCAGCACGCGGGCGGTCTTGGGCTGCGGCTTGATGCGGTTATCGAGCAGACGATGCAGGATCGGCAGCGCGAAGGACGCGGTCTTGCCGGTACCGGTCTGGGCGATGCCGACGACGTCGCGGCCGGTCAATGCCAGCGGGATGGTTTGGGCCTGGATCGGGGTTGGGGTGACGTAATTCTCTTCACGAAGAGCGCGCGCGATGGGTTCGGCGAGGCCGAAGTCCTGAAACGAAGTCAAAAGAGGGGTTCTTTCCATGTCAAAAGCGAACGCCCGGCGCATCAGCGCGGCGCGCGCAAAAGGGTGTCGAGAAGACACCTGCGTGTTTGGGGTGTCGGATGGCTTGGATGATATGGGGCAAGCCAGAGGCCCGGAGAGGGCTTAAGAACACGCGGCTCGCAACGACCCCTTGATTCGCAAGAGGTCTCAGACGTTCATATGGAACATCGACGGGGCGCTTTCAAGGCAGGCGCGCCCGAAACAGCGGGTGCGGTGCAAAAAAACTGCTGCCGGAAATTTAGCCAGACCTGGCGCTTTGCTCAGAAAATAGTCCGACTGCCGCTTTCGCATACATTTAGATTGCCTAGGATTTGGGCTGTCCGACTGCGGCGAAACTTTGATTTATGACGATTAAGTCAGTAGATTCAATACGTTGATGGGTGCTCAGCCCATGGCATGGTTCTTGCGATTCCGTTAATCGCAGGCGGCCGTGGGGCCGTTTCGCAGCGTTTTCACGTCTGCGTCAGGGAGATGAGGCACTCATGTTTAACAAATCCACTCACGATATAGCGGCGTCATTTAGCCGCCGCGGCGTGCTCGCCGCGACCGCCGGACTGATGCTCGGTCTGGCTTCATTGACTGGCGCGAAGGCCGCGGACGGCACCATCAAGGTCGGTGTGCTGCACTCCCTGTCCGGCACCATGGCGATCAGCGAAACCACGCTGAAGGACACCATCCTCTTCCTGATCGACGAGCAGAACAAGAAGGGCGGCGTGCTCGGCAAGAAGCTGGAAGCCGTCGTCGTCGACCCCGCTTCGAACTGGCCGCTGTTCGCCGAAAAGGCGCGCGAGCTGATCACCAAGGACAAGGTCTCGGTCGTGTTCGGCTGCTGGACCTCGGTGTCGCGCAAGTCGGTACTCCCCGTCTTCAAGGAGCTGAACAGCATCCTGTTCTACCCCGTGCAGTACGAGGGCGAGGAGAGCGAGCGCAACGTCTTCTACACGGGTGCTGCGCCGAACCAGCAGGCGATCCCCGCCGTCGATTATCTGATGAAGGAAGAGAAGGTGAAGCGCTGGGTGCTCGCGGGCACCGACTACGTCTATCCGCGCACCACCAACAAGATCCTGGAAGCCTATCTGAAGTCGAAGGGTGTCGCCCAGGAAGACATCATGATCAACTACACGCCGTTCGGTCATTCCGACTGGCAGACGATCGTGGCCGACATCAAGAAGTTCGGCTCGGCCGGCAAGAAGACCGCGGTGGTCTCGACCATCAACGGCGACGCCAACGTTCCCTTCTACAAGGAGCTCGGCAACCAGGGCATCAAGGCGAAGGACATCCCGGTGGTCGCGTTCTCGGTGGGTGAGGAAGAGCTCGCCGGCATCGACACCAAGCCGCTGGTCGGTCACCTCGCAGCCTGGAACTACTTCCAGTCGATCAAGTCGCCGGAGAACGAGAAGTTCATCAAGGCGTGGCAGGCCTACACCAAGAATCCGAAGCGCGTGACCAACGATCCGATGGAAGCGCACGTGATCGGCTTCGACATGTGGGTCAAGGCGGTCGAGAAGGCGAAGTCGACCGATCCCGACAAGGTGATCGACGCTCTCCCGGGCACCGAAGCCAAGAACCTGACCGGCGGCACCTCCAAGATGCTCCCGAACCACCATATCACCAAGCCGGTGTTCATCGGCGAGATCAAGGGCAACGGCCAGTTCGACGTGGTCTGGAAGACCCCCAGCCTCGTCCCCGGCGATGCCTGGTCGAAGGAGCTCGACGGCTCCAAGGACCTGATCGGCGACTGGGTCGGCAAGAAGTGCGGCAACTTCAACACCAAGTCCAACAAGTGCCTCGGCTCGGGCTCCTGATCCCGATCTGACGCTCCATTGCAAGACCGGAGGGGGCGGCGATCCCGCCGCCTTCTCCACTCATTTCTGCCGGGGTCATTCACAGTGCCAGCCCATTTGTCCGCCCGTCTCTGTTCGCTTGCACTCTCGTTGTTTCTGATCGCGTTCGCGCTGCCGGCCTTCGCCGGTCCGTTCGAGGACGCGGTCGCCAAATTCGCCAATGATGATTTTTCCGACACGGAAGAGGCGATCGGTGTGATCGCGGGCAGCGGCAGCAAGCTGGCTTTTCCGATCATCAATGCGCTCCAGGACGGCCGTCTCATGGCCGATCCCGACAGCAAGAAGGTCTACGTCACCGGTGCCGACGGCAAGTCGATCGACGCTGCGACCGGCGAGGCCGTCGCCAGCGTTCCCGACAGTGCGAGCGCGGTTCGCCTCAACAACCGCCTGCGCCGCAGCGTCGATGCCGCGCTCGGCAGCCTGACGCTGCAGTCGCCGGATCTGGGAACGCGCCTGCAGGCGGCGCAGTCCGTCTTCAAGTCGCACGAGGAGACCGCGCTCGAGGCGGTCGATGCCGCGCTTGCCAAGGAAACCAACAAATCCGTCAAGGCGGCGCTCGGCGAGGCCCGCGCTGCGATCCTGCTGTTCAAGTCCGACGCCACCGAGGTCGAGAAGCTCGAAGCGGTCGCAACCATCAAGGCGCGGGGCGACCAGGATGCGCTGGCGCTGCTCACCGGCATGGGCGAGCAGCCCGCCTCGGTGACCAAGGCCGCCGCGAGCGCGATCGGCTCGATCCAGAATTCGCTCGCAGTCTGGTCGATGGTGCAGAATGCCTGGTACGGCCTCTCGCTCGGCTCAGTCTTGCTGCTCGCCGCGATCGGGCTCGCCATCACCTTCGGCGTGATGGGCGTCATCAACATGGCGCATGGCGAGATGGTGATGATCGGGGCCTACACCACCTTCGTGGTGCAGGAGGTGATCCGCACCCGCTATCCCGGCCTGTTCGACTATTCGCTCTTGATCGCCGTGCCGCTCGCCTTCCTCGTCGCAGGCGCGATCGGCGTCTTGATCGAGCGCAGCATCATCCGCTTCCTCTACGGCCGCCCGCTGGAGACGCTGCTCGCGACCTGGGGCCTGTCGCTGGTGCTGCAACAGGCGGTGCGCACCATGTTCGGCCCGACCAACCGCGAGGTCGGCAACCCCTCCTGGATGAGCGGCGCGTTCGAGCTCGGCCAGATCACCATCACCTATAACCGGCTCTGGATCCTTGTCTTCACGCTCGCCGTGTTCGCGATTCTGCTCGCGATGCTGCGCTACAGCGCGATCGGCCTCGAAATGCGTGCGGTGACGCAGAACCGCCGCATGGCGGCCTCGATGGGCATCGCCACCTCGCGCGTCGACGCGCTCACATTCGGCCTCGGCTCGGGCATTGCCGGCATCGCCGGCGTGGCGCTGTCGCAGATCGACAATGTCAGCCCCAATCTCGGCCAGAGCTACATCATCGACAGCTTCATGGTCGTGGTGTTCGGCGGCGTGGGCAATCTCTGGGGCACGCTGGTCGGCGCCTTCACGCTCGGCATCGCCAACAAGTTCCTGGAGCCGGTCGCCGGCGCCGTGCTCGGCAAGATCGCGATCCTGGTTCTCATCATCCTGTTCATTCAAAAGCGGCCGCGCGGCCTGTTCGCGCTCAAGGGCCGTGCGGTGGAAGCATGACACCTCACATGCTGACGCGATCGCTGGACCGCGGCGCGACGATCTTCCTCTTGGTAGTCGCCGGGCTGGGCGTGCTGATCCCGCTGTCCAACCTGCTGCTGCCCGCCGGCTCGTTCCTGCAAGTGCCGACCTATCTCGTGGCGCTCTGGGGCAAGTATGTCTGCTACGCCATCCTGGCGCTCGCGATCGACCTGATCTGGGGCTATTGCGGCATCCTCTCGCTCGGCCACGGCGCCTTCTTCGCGCTCGGCGGCTACGCCATGGGCATGTATCTGATGCGGCAGATCGGCACCCGCGGCGTCTACGGCAATCCGATCCTGCCCGACTTCATGGTGTTCCTGAACTGGCAGAAGCTGCCCTGGTACTGGTACGGCTTCGACATGTTCTGGTTCGCCGCGCTGATGGTGCTGGTCGTGCCCGGCCTGCTCGCCTTCTGTTTCGGCTGGCTCGCCTTCCGCTCCCGCGTTACCGGCGTCTATCTGTCGATCATCACGCAGGCGATGACCTATGCGCTGCTGCTTGCCTTCTTCCGCAACGATTTCGGCTTCGGCGGCAACAACGGCCTGACCGACTTCAAGGACATCCTGGGCTTCAACGTGCAGGCGGAGGGAACGCGCGCCGCGCTGTTCGCGCTGAGCTGCCTGGCGCTGATCGTCGGTTTCCTGATCTGCCGCGCCATCGTCTCCTCCAAGCTCGGCAAGGTCTTGATCGCGGTGCGTGACGCGGAATCGCGCACGCGCTTCCTCGGCTACCGCGTCGAATCCTACAAGCTGTTCGTGTTCACGGTGTCGGCCTGCATGGCCGGCGTCGCCGGCGCGCTCTATGTGCCGCAGGTCGGCATCATCAACCCCAGCGAATTCGCGCCGGGCAATTCGATCGAGGCGGTGATCTGGGTCGCGGTCGGCGGCCGCGGCACGCTGGTCGGCGCCGCGCTCGGCGCCGTCGTCGTCAACTACGCCAAGACGTTCTTCACCTCCGGCGTGTTGGCCCCGTACTGGCTGTTCATGCTGGGCGCTTTGTTCATCCTGGTGACGCTGCTGCTGCCCAAGGGAATCGTCGGCACCTTCAACGCCTGGTGGGATCAGTCGAAGGAAAAACGCACCGCCGCGACCACAGCGAGCGCCGCGGCCGAAGACGGCGTCACCGAACCCAAGATGGCGGAGTAAGCGGTCATGAATGTCATGGACACCCGCGCGACCTCCGCGATGCTCTATCTGGACGGCGTGCACGTCTCCTTCGACGGCTTCCACGCCATCAACAATCTGTCGCTGACGCTCGAGCCCGGCGAGATGCGCGCCATCATAGGCCCGAACGGCGCCGGCAAGACCACGATGATGGACATCATCACCGGCAAGACTAAGCCGGACGAAGGTGCCGTGCTGTTCGACGGCATCACCGACCTGACGCGCCTCGACGAGACCCGAATCGCCGAGCTCGGCATCGGCCGCAAATTCCAGAAGCCGACGGTGTTCGAGAGCCAGACCGTGCAGGACAATCTGCTGCTGGCGCTCAATGTCGATCACTCGGTCCGCGGCACGCTGTTCTGGCGCGGCAGCAAGGCGGAGTCCGAGCGCATCGACAAGGTGCTGGAGACGATCCGCCTTACCGAGGCGCGCAACCGCCTCGCCGGCAGCCTCAGCCATGGCCAGAAGCAATGGCTCGAGATCGGCATGCTGTTGGCGCAGGATCCGAAACTGCTGCTGGTCGACGAGCCCGTCGCGGGGATGACCGACGTCGAGACGCACCTCACCGCCGAGCTGCTGAAGGAAATCAACAAGACCCACACCGTCATGGTGGTCGAGCACGACATGACCTTCGTGCGCGAGCTCGGCGTCAAGGTCACCTGCCTGCACGAAGGCACGGTGCTCGCGGAAGGGACCATCGACCAGGTCTCGTCCAACGAGCGGGTCATCGAAGTCTATCTGGGACGCTGAGCGATGCTTGAGGTCAAGGACATCAACCTGTTCTACGGCGCGGCGCAGGCGCTGCGCGGCGTGTCGATCTCGGCCGAGCCCGGCAAGGTCACCTGCGTGCTCGGGCGTAACGGCGTCGGCAAGACCTCGCTCTTGCGCGCCATGGTCGGGCAATATCCGATCTCCTCGGGCGCAATCGTGTTCGACGGCAGCGATATCACGGGCCTCAAGCCGTATGAGCGGGCGCGCAAGGGTATCGGCTTCGTGCCGCAGGGCCGCGAGATCTTTCCGCTGCTGACGGTCGAGGAGAACCTCAAGACCGGCTTTGGTCCGCTCAAGCGCGAGGACAAGCACATTCCCGACGACGTGTTCTCGCTGTTTCCCGTGCTGCAATCCATGCTCGGCCGGCGTGGCGGCGACCTCTCCGGCGGCCAGCAGCAGCAGCTCGCGATCGGCCGCGCGCTGGTGATGCGGCCGAAGCTGCTGCTGCTCGACGAGCCCACCGAAGGCATCCAGCCCTCGATCATCAAGGACATCGGCCGCGCCATCTCTTACTTGCGCAATCTCGGCAACATCGCCATCGTGCTGGTCGAACAATATCTCGACTTCGCCTGCGAACTCGGCGACAGTTTCGCGGTGATGGATCGCGGCGCGGTGAAGTTCACCTGCGACCGCTCCAATCTCGATTCGGGCGAGATCAGCCGCCAGATGGCGCTGTAAGCCGGCAAAGACCTGCCGCGACCGGCTGGGGGAGACGGATGCGCAGCGAATTGTCAGCCACATCCACGCTGTTCGAGGCCAACCGCGCCCGTGGCGCGGTGCGCTTCGACGTGCATGCGCGCGACGGCGTGACGCGTCGCGGCGCCGTGCATGAATCCGGTTCGCTCCGCGTCCGCTTTCCCTCGCCGGAAGATCAGGGTCTGTCCGGCGTGTTCGTCAATACGGCCGGCGGAGTTGCTGGTGGCGATCGCTTCGATGTCGAGATAGCGGCGGCGGATGGAGCGCGGCTGACGCTGACCACAGCGGCCGCCGAAAAGGTCTATCGCACGCCCGGAGCTGCAGCGCAGCTCAACATCGCCCTGAAGGTCGGCGCGGGCGCGCATCTCGCCTGGTTGCCCCAGGAGACGATTCTGTTCGACCGCGCCCGCGTGCAGCGCCGCTTCGATATCGATCTCGACGAGGCAGCCTCGCTCCTGCTCTGCGAGATCGTGGTGTTCGGCCGCACCGCCATGGGCGAGCGGATGGAGCAGGGCGAGTTCATCGACCGTTGGAGGCTGCGCCGTGGCGGCCGGCTGGTGTTCGCAGAGACCGTCCGGCTCGACGGCGACATCGGCGGCAAGCTTGCACGGCCCGCGGTCGCCAAGGGTGGCGCGGCGATCGGCACAGCCCTGATCGTGCCCGGCGACGAGCCCTTGGTCGAGCGCATCCGGGAGGCGTCGGAATCGTTCTCCGGCGAGGTCGGAATCTCGGCCTGGAATGGCTTTGCAATGGCGCGGTTCTGTGCCCAAGATGCGGCGCGCTTGCGCGCCGACATGATGACGGTGCTGGCACGCACCGGTGCGGCCCTGCCGCGGCTCTGGTTGAACTAGACTGGTTGAATTGACGTGCTGAACGGAAGAGATGTCGCATGAACCTGTCTCCCCGCGAAAAGGACAAGCTTTTGATCTCGATGGCGGCGATCGTGGCCCGGCGCCGGCTGGACCGCGGCGTCAAGCTCAACCATCCCGAGGCGGTCGCGATCATCTCCGACTTCATCCTCGAAGGCGCCCGCGACGGCCGCACCGTCGCCGAGCTGATGCAGTCGGGCGCGCAGGTGCTGACCCGCGACCAGGTGATGCCAGGCATCCCCGAGATGATCCACGACATCCAGGTCGAGGCGACCTTTCCCGACGGCACCAAGCTCGTCACCGTGCACGAGCCGATCCGCTAATTTGAATTCGTCATTCCGGGGCGCCCGCAGGGCGAACCCGGAATCCAGAGATTGTTGGTCGAGATTCCGGGTTCGGCCTTCGGGCCGCCCCGGAATGACAGAGGAAACGAAACATGATCCCCGGCGAACTCTTCATCCAGGACGGCGAGATCGAGCTCAATGCCGGCCGCAAGACCGTGACGTTGACCGTGGCCAATACCGGCGACCGCCCGATCCAGGTCGGCTCGCACTATCATTTCTTCGAGACCAACCCGGCGCTGAAGTTCGACCGCAAGAAGGCCCGCGGCATGCGCCTCGACATCGCCGCCGGCACCGCCGTCCGCTTCGAGCCCGGCCAGACCCGCGACGTGCAGCTCGTCGCCATGGCGGGGAAGAAGACGATCTACGGTTTCCGCGGCGATGTGATGGGGAAGCTGTAGGGCAGGCCTGCCATGAATACCGTCGTCAAGGACAAGGTCGAGATTGGACTCGTGCTCCAGGGCGGCGGTGCGCTTGGGGCCTTTGAGTTCGGCGCGATCGAGGCGCTTCTGGAATTGATGGATGCCATCCATGCCGAGGGTAGGACCGTTACGCTGGCCGCGGTCACCGGAGTTTCCATTGGCGCGATAAATGCGGCCTGTGTGGTTGGCGCGACTGATCGGGCCGATGCCAAAAGGCGCCTGCAATTGCTGTGGTCCGAGCTTTCGCTGGAGTCGCGGAATTATTGGTGGGGTATCGCCAGCCAGGATTTCGCTTTGTTCGGCGTGCACGGTTTCTACAAGCCTCGTTATGACTACTGGAATGTCTTCCGCTGGACCAATTTCTACGACACCGAGCCCATGCTCGGGACGTTGGCGAGACACGTGAATTTCACGGCGCTGAACAACAGCCCGACCACCTTCGTCGTCACCGCGGTCGACGTGTCGTCCGGCGAGTTGGTGCGTTTCTGCAACCATCCGCACAAGGGCGAGAAGCGGACCGAGATCGGTCCTCGCCATGTGCTGGCAAGCGGCAGCCTTCCGTCCGGATTTCCGGCGACGCCAATCGGCGACGCGAATTTCTGGGACGGCGGCATCGTCGACAACACGCCGCTCGGCGATGCGATTGATGCGTTTTCCGGATCGGACGACGTCGATCGCATCCTGGTCGTGATGAACTTGTTTCGAAGCAAGCGTGCGGCGCCAAAGAACATGATCGAGGTCAATGATCGCTTGAGCGAACTGCGTTATGGCAACCGCCTGCGCCAGGACGGTGCGAACGCAGCGGTCATCAATGAATTGTTGCAGACCGTGGAGGCGCTCTACGCCGCCGTTCCAGTAGAGGCGCGGGATCCGCAGCTCGTTGACAAGGTCTCGCGTGCGCAGCGTTTCAAGACCCTTGGCGCCATCACCAACATCGACCTGGCCGATGCGGGTCTCATGAAGGAAGCCGGTCTATCCGCGGAGTCCCGGGACTCCGGCGCTTTTCGCGATTTTTCGGCAGCGGGAATTCAGCGGCGTCGCGAGGCCGGATACAAGCTTGCGCGTCTGAAGCTGCAGGACGTATTCAGGACGCGCGGTCTGCTGCCGATGCTTCATTGACCAGGAGCGCTCCAGTGATGTCCCCGATCCGCCTCATCTCCGAAGCTGCCGAGCTCGCCGCGCAGCGCCACAACGGCATGGCGCGCAAGGGCCGCGGCAATGAGCCCTATATCAATCACCTCGCCGAGGTCGCGAACCTGCTCGCGACCGCGACCGACGGTGCCGACGCCGAGCTCGTTGCGGCCGGCTGGCTGCACGATTCGATCGAGGACACTGACACCACGCGCGAGGAGCTCGCGCAGAGATTTTCCGAGCGTGTCGCCTCGCTGGTTGCCGAGTGCACCGACGACATGAGCTTGCCGAAGGCAAAGCGGCGGCAGAAGCAGATCGAGGACGCGCCCCACAAATCGCCGGGCGCCAAGCTGATCAAGATCGCCGACAAGATCAGCAATACGGGCGCGCGCATTCAAACCGATCCGAGCGCCGAGGAGCGTGAGGAACTCGCCGACTATATCGGCTGGGCCACGCAGGTCGTGGCGGGGTGCCGCGGCGGCAATGCATGGCTCGACGAAAAATTCGACGATGCCGTGAAAGCAGCAAAGGCCTTGCTGTGACCAACCAGACATTCAATCGCAAACGGGGCTTGTGATGTCCGTCAAGATGAAGCGTTCCGTCTATGTCGACATGTTCGGCCCGACCACCGGCGACAAGGTGCGGCTGGCCGACACCGACCTCGTCATCGAGGTCGAGAAGGATTTCACCACCTATGGCGAGGAGGTGAAGTTCGGCGGCGGCAAGGTGATCCGCGACGGCATGGGGCAGTCGCAGGTCACCAACAAGCAGGGCGCGGCTGACACGGTCATCACCAACGCGCTGATCGTCGACCATTGGGGCATCGTGAAGGCCGACGTTGCCATCAAGGACGGCATGATTTCGGCAATCGGCAAGGCCGGCAATCCCGACATCCAGCCCGGCGTCACCATCATCATCGGACCCGGCACCGACGTGATCGCGGGCGAAGGCAAGATCCTCACGGCCGGCGGCTTCGACAGCCACATCCATTTCATCTGTCCGCAGCAGATCGAGCACGCGCTGATGTCAGGCGTCACCTCGATGCTGGGTGGCGGCACCGGCCCCTCGCACGGCACCTTCGCCACCACCTGCACGCCGGGGCCGTGGCACATGGGGCGGATGATCCAGTCGTTCGACGCCTTCCCGGTCAATCTCGGCATTTCCGGCAAGGGCAACGCCTCGCGGCCCGCCGCGCTGGTCGAGATGATCAAGGCCGGTGCCTGTGCGCTGAAGCTGCACGAGGATTGGGGCACCACGCCGGCCGCGATCGATAATTGCCTGTCGGTGGCTGACGATCACGACATCCAGGTGATGATCCACACCGACACGCTGAACGAATCCGGCTTCGTCGAGGACACGATCAAGGCCTTCAAGGGCCGCACCATCCATGCCTTCCACACCGAAGGCGCCGGCGGCGGCCACGCCCCTGACATCATCAAGGTCGCCGGCCTGAAGAACGTGCTGCCGTCCTCGACCAATCCGACGCGCCCCTTCACCCGCAACACCATCGACGAGCATCTGGACATGCTGATGGTGTGCCACCACCTCGATCCCTCGATCGCGGAAGATCTCGCGTTCGCCGAAAGCCGCATCCGCAAGGAGACCATCGCGGCCGAAGACATCCTGCACGACCTCGGCGCGCTCTCGATGATGTCCTCGGACTCGCAGGCCATGGGCCGGCTCGGCGAGGTCATCATCCGGACCTGGCAGACCGCCGACAAAATGAAGAAGCAGCGCGGAGCCTTGCCGCAGGACAACGGCAAGGACAACGACAATTTCCGCGTCAAGCGCTACATCGCCAAATACACCATCAACCCCGCGATCGCGCATGGCGTGTCGAAGTTGATCGGCTCGGTGGAAAAGGGCAAGCTCGCCGATCTCGTGCTGTGGTCGCCGGCCTTCTTCGGCGTCAAGCCGGACTGCATCGTCAAGGGCGGCACCATCGTCGCAGCGCCGATGGGTGATCCCAACGCCTCGATCCCGACGCCGCAGCCGGTGCACTACCAGCCGATGTTCGGCGCGTACGGCAAGGCGCGTACGGCATCGTCCGTGGTGTTCACCTCGAAGGCCGCTATCACTGGTGGCCTCGCGCGAAAGCTCGGCATCGAGAAGAAGCTCTATGCTGTCCAGAATACCCGCGGCAGGATCTCCAAGAAGAGCATGATCCACAACGACGCGACGCCCAAGATCGAGGTCGATCCGGAGACCTATGAAGTGCGGGCCGACGGCGAGCTCCTGACCTGCGCTCCGGCGGAGGTGCTGCCGATGGCGCAGCGATATTTCATGTACTGAAATAGCGCCTCAACGCATGTCCCCGGCGGTGTCCGGGGACGGCTTTTTGCGGTTTTGCGTTCGGTCCCGCCTGGTCTAATGTCCCGCCCGGTATCGTACCCCTTTAGAAGAAAAGCCGGGAGGATTTCTCGTGATCTACGTCGTTGCCACCCTGACCATCAAGCCCGAGACGCGCGCCGAGTTCATCGCGGCCGCCACCGCCTGCATCAAGGAGACGCGGAAGGAGCCCGGCAATATCGCCTATGATCTGCATGAGAGCGTCACGGACCCTGCCAAGATGGTGTTCGTCGAGCAGTGGGAGAATATGGAGGCGCTGGGGCCGCATCGTGCTGCGGAGCACATGAAGACGTTCGGCCGCGTTGCGGTGAAATGCTTCACGGCGCCGCCGAAGATCGAATACATCACGCCCGAGAAGGTCGAGACACGGTAAAGAGGGACGACGCATGATCCGGGCGACGCAGGTCAGGGGACAGCACCGCTTCACGGAAGCACCAGTGGACACGGTCGTGCTCGACTTTGACGATCGGCACCGTCGTCGCATGGCGATGACCGGCACGCGGGGCCTCGAATTCCTGCTCGACCTGGAGCATGCCGTCGCGCTGCGTGGCGGCGATGCGCTGGTGCTGGAGGATGGAAGGCTGATCGAGGTGGTCGCGGCGCCCGAGCCGCTGCTCGAAATCCGCGGCCGCGATCCGCACCACCTCGTCCGCGTCGGCTGGCATCTCGGCAACCGTCACCTGCCGACGCAGATCTTGGCCAAGGCCCTGCGCATCCGCCGCGATCACGTCATCGAGGCGATGGTGAAGGGCCTCGGCGCGCGTGTGATCGAGATCGAAGCGCCGTTCGATCCCGAAGGCGGCGCCTATGCCGATGCCGGCCATGCGCATGGACACGACCATGCGCATCACGATCACGGCCATCATCACCATGACCATGGCCACCACCATGATCATGCCGCGCACGACCATGGCCATGAGCACCACCATCACCACGACGAGCATTGCGATCATCCCGATCATCACCACGGCCACAAGCATGCTCATGACCACAAATGAGCCTGTCGGCGCTGGTGGTCTTGCCGAGAGCGAGGCGGCGGCGCTGTACCGGCTGATGACCTGGCTCTCGCCGGCGTTCCCGGTAGGCGGTTTCTCCTATTCCAGCGGCATCGAATGGGCGGTCGAGGCCGGCGACGTCACCGACACGACGACGCTGGGGGATTGGCTCGATGCGATGCTCGCCGACGGCTCGGGCTTCTGTGACGCGACGTTTCTGGTCCACGCCTATCGCGCCACGGAATCGGGCGAGACGGCCGCTTTGAACGAGATCGCCGAGCTTGCGAGCGCCTTCGTGCCGTCGCGCGAGCGGCAGCTGGAGACGACCTCGCAGGGCCGCGCCTTCATCGACATTGCCCGCGCCGCGTGGGATGCCGATGGACTGGATGCCACGGTCGCGGCATGCAGCGCGCCATTGGTTTATCCCGTCGCGGTCGGCGTCGTTGCCGCGATGCACGCCGTGCCGTTGGCGCCGACGCTGCACGCCTTCCTGCATGCGCTGGTCTCGAACTGGATTTCTGCGGCCAGCCGGCTCATTCCGCTCGGCCAGACCGATAGCCAGCGTGTGCTGGTGAAGCTGGAAGCCGCCGTCGCCGCCACCGCCAATCGCGCGCTGGCTGCAAACTTGGACGATCTCGGCAACGCGACGTTCCGCGCCGACCTCGCCAGCTTGCGGCACGAGACGCAATATACCCGGTTGTTTCGGTCGTGAGTGGTGCGGCCTTCAAGTCATCAGGAGAGAACAAGTCACATGGCGAAATCTCACGGTCCCTTGCGTGTCGGCGTCGGCGGTCCGGTCGGATCGGGCAAGACCGCGCTGATGGACCTGCTCTGCAAGACCATGCGCGATCGCTATGACATTGCGGCGATCACCAACGACATCTACACCAAATGGGATGCGGAGTTCCTGGTGCGTTCGGGATCGTTGACGCCGGATCGCATCGCCGGCGTCGAGACCGGCGGCTGTCCGCACACGGCGATCCGCGAGGATGCCTCGATGAATCTCGCTGCGGTCGCGGACATGCGCGTCAAGTTTCCCGGACTTGACCTCGTGCTGATCGAATCCGGCGGCGACAATCTTGCTGCCACTTTTTCCCCGGAGCTGGCCGACCTCACCATCTACGTCATCGACGTCGCCGCCGGCGACAAGATCCCGTCCAAGGGCGGCCCCGGCATCACCCGGTCCGACCTCCTGGTCATCAACAAGACCGACCTAGCGCCCCATGTCGGCGCCTCCCTGGAGAAGATGGAGACGGACGCCAGGCGCATGCGCGGCGAGCGGCCCTTCGTCATGACCAACCTCAAGAAAAGCGAGGGGCTCGACCGAATCGTCGGCTTCATCGAGGCCAAAGGTGGCCTGAAACGGGCGGGCTGACCGGACGCGACCAGTTGGCGCAGGCGTTTTTCGCCGTTAACGAGCCGGGCCGCGCCGCAACCGCGGAACAAATTTCGGACACGGCGATTAACTACCTCCGGTGCCCGGGGCGAATTCATCCCGGCCAGACCATCGGCCGGACGGATTAAGCTTTTCAGGCGACCCAAGTTGCGTACTGATGCCTCCTCCTTCATTATCTCCGGCACTGGGGTTTACCCTGCTTCGGCCTATGGCCGTTCGAGCGGCGTTCATGTGCTCCGTGTTCATTGCCGACCTCCTGCTTTCGCCTGAGTAATCGCGTGGTCAGGCTGGGTTTCGTTATCGGCTTCATCGCTCTGCTCGGGGCCTTGCTCTCCGGGCTTGCGGCTTATCGCGTCCACGACCAGGAACTGGCGCTGGACCGGATTGCACTGGCGCGTGCGATCGACGTGCATGCGAGCCTGGTTCAGGACCGCCTGACCGAGCGGGAGCTGCTCGCGCGTGTCGCCTCGGGCCTGTTCCGCGCGCCGTCGGTGATCAAGCCGAACATGCTGGAGCCGCTGCGCTCGGCGATCTACGCCTTCAAGACCGACTTCGTGGTGGCCGGGTGGGTCGCACGGCTGAAGCCGAACGAGCTTGCGGCGGCGCAGGCCGCCATTGCCGGCGCCGGCTTCCCGAATCCGCAGATTCGCCCGTATGACGACAAGCCGATCAATCCTGCCGATGTCACCCAGCCGATCGACGTGCTGCTGGATGTCGAGCCGCGCAGCAACGAGACCAAGACGTTGCTCGGCCGCAGCTACGATCAGGATCCGGTTCGCAGCGCGATGCTAGCGCGGGCGCGCGCCGAAAAGAGGTCGGTTGCCTCGGACCCGGTGCAATTGATCCGCGGCAACGGTCCGATCGGCATCATCGTGGCTGCGCCCGTCATACCCGAGGGCGCGACCGAGCCGGCCGGGTTCGTGACATTTTCCTACGAGCTCGCCTCGCTGATGCTGGCCAATGACGACATGTCGCTGTTCGCGGTGGCGCTCAGGGATCCGCGCAAGGACGGCGGCGAGCTGATCGCCAACGATCAGGGCGTGGTCTCGACGCGGATGGCGGTGGCGGAGGGGCCGGCGCCGTCGGCGACGCGCACGGTGAGCTTCGGCGGCCGCGATTGGCAGCTCGGCTATTACGCGAAGACAAATTCGGTGCGCCGCGCCGAGCAGACCGCGATCATCGTGGCGGCGATCGGCTTTGCCATCACCGCAATGGTGTGCGGCCTGTTCGGTTATGTCGCCTACAACAATCTGCGGCTCAGCCGGGAGATCCAGGTCAGGATCGGCTTCGAGCGCCGGCTGACCGCGGTCATCGACGAGCTCAACCACCGCGTCAAGAACATCCTGGCGGTGATCCAGTCGATCGTGACGCGCACCTTGCGCCACGGTTCGGACATCGACAGCGCGCGCGAGCTCCTGATCGGACGCATCCACGCCATGTCCAACGTGGTGTCGCTGCTCAGCGAGAGCCAGTGGCAGGGCGTCAAGTTGAAGGGCCTGTTCGAGGCGCGCGCGATTCCTCATGCCGACCGCATCGCGGTCACCGGCCCCGACATCGCGGTCAGCGCGCGAGCGGCGCAGAGCCTGTCTCTGCTGTTCTTCGAGCTCGCCTCGCATTCCGACGAGGGCCTGTCGCTGGTCGGCAAGCACCCGCACATCACGGCCAACTGGACGGTGACCGGCGAAGATGGCCACGAGGTCTTCCATTTTCGCTGGGAGGAGTTCAACACCAGCGAGGCGACGCGCCGGCCCGATTCCGATTTCGGCCTGATCCTGCTCGACCGCGTCGCGCCCGAGGCGCTGGGGGGGACCGCCAAGCGCTTCTTCACCGACGTCTCCTACGTCTATGAATTGACCGCGCCGATGGAGACGGTGGTCGACATGACCGAGCGCGACCGCACGGACAAGATCTCGGCGCCGGTCAGGCCGGCGCGAAGCTAACTCTTTGGCCGCAACACCAGATCGACGAGGCTGCGCGCGTAGCCAGGTGTGATCGGCGCGATGCCGAAGATGTAGCGGTAGAACAGGCTGCCATAGATCGCGTCGTAGAGATTCTCAGGGGGACCCTCGGCCTGAATGCTGCCGTCCTTCTGGCCGGCGGCGATCATGTCCACCAGCGCGTCGCGGCGGAATTGCAAGTAGCGGGCGTAGAACAGCTCGGCCGAGCCGGTCTTGGAAATGCATTCTGAGATCACGGCGAGCTGCACCTTGCCGAACTCGCCCTGGAGCGCCTCGGCATAGGCGGTGGCGTGGCGCCGCGCGCGCGCCGCGGGCGTGCCGGCGCTCGCAGGCGGCAGCGGCAGCATCTGCGCGGCATGGTGGAGGAATGCGTCGATCAGCAGGGCTTCCCGCGACGGCCACCATTTGTAGATCGTCATCTTCGACACGCTGGAGTGGCGCGCGATCGCATCGATGGTGGTGGCGGCAAGGCCGGTGGTCGCCATCAGCGCATAGGCGCTTTCGAGGATGGCGTTGGTGGTCTCGATCGACCTTGGCCGGCCGCGCCGGGGCGCGCTCTCCGCCTCTTCACGCCCGTCTTTCGCCATCGCCACGCCCGGTCTCCTCACGCAGAGTCCCGGCATAGCGCAGGGGCGGCTTTCGGCCTAGCAGAATCGCACGCGTTTTTGGCTCTACGCCTGCCGCCGCAGGGCTGCCGGCAGATCCTGCCGTTTCGACCAGGCGATGTAGTAGGCGAGCCCGGTCATCGCGGCGAAGCCGGTGATGCTCACCGCCACCTGCATCAGCACCAGGTTCGGCCCGGTGATCAGGATGAGGTGGCCGGCGAAGGACAGGAACACGGCGACACAGAATACCGCGAGCCATTCCTCACCGCATGCGATCACCGCTTGCAGCGGTTTCCATCTCAGGCCGGGGTGATCGGCCGGAATGAGATGGGTCGCAATGAACGCGAGGGCCAGGAAATGGACCACGCGATAGGGCGCGAGGTTTTCCTTGTCGGTCGGCGCGATGCTGTTGAGGAGGAGATCCGGCAGGTAAGCGGACAGCGTCGGCGAATGGCGCATCAAGGTGACGGCCATCGCGAAGATCAAATAGGCGCCTGCGAGGATCCGCAGCCAGGACATGCCGCGCAACGCCCGCCCCGGCGCACCCCTCACGGCGAACCAGCCGCCCAGCACCATCAGCAGCTGCCAGCACAGCGGATTGAAGGTCCATTCCCCGTCCGGATAGATCCGAAAATTCCAGCCGAACCAGCGCGCGGCAAGATACAGCGCGACCGATGCCGCCAGCGTCAGGTTCGGCCCCCGCAACAGGCCCCACAGCGCGAGCGGAAAGAACGCCATCAGCGGGATCATCAACTGCAGCAGGTCGAGATTCAGCGGCTCTTCCTGGAGCACGAGACCGCGGACCAGGATGCGCAGCGGGTGCTCGAGAATTCCGGAGATGTTGTATTCGTGGATGATCTCCGGCGCCATCGATTGCGAGGCGACATAGGCGATGGCGTCGATATAGATCACGAACAGCACGACATAGGCGGCATAGAGCCGCCAGACCCGGCGAAAGATGCGCGTCGCTGCGACCACGTAGCCGCGCTCCAGCGCCATCCTGCCGTGGATGATGGCAACGCCGTAGCCCACCACGAACACGAACAGGTCCGCCGCGCCGCTGAAGCCGAAATTGCGCAGCGTCAGCAGGTTGACGACGTTGTTCGGAATATGGTCGACGAAGATGGACCAATTGGCGATGCCGAGCGTCAGATAGAGCCTGGCGTCGTGCTGGAATGCGGCGAGGTTCGCCTTGACGGACGGTTTCATAAGTAAAATAGCTTTGGGAATCAGGATGATGCTTTTAGCGGCAACCGCCTGCCCATCCGAGTAGCGTTTGCGTGAGCGGCAAGGCAATCGCGCCGAACGGCGCAGAAATGCGGCCCTCGCCCTCTATCGAATTGGGATAGATGCGCTCAAAGGGATTACGGCGAAATTTTCTAACCCGCTCCGACCGCTACTCGGCAGGCTCCGCCGACACCTCGTCGGACACGCCGGCGCGGCTCGCCAGGATGCCGAGGGCGACGCCCCCGATGGCCAGGATCGGCAACAGCCGCTTGACGCCGATGGCGCGAACGATCTGAAGCCCGGTGGCGAGGAGCATCGGATCTGCAAGCATGCTCTGCGCGGCTGATTTCGCCGCGCGCTCGGCCGCGATCTGGGCGCGCTTCTGCACCTCGCGCTTGTAGCCCCAATAGGACCCTGCCGCGGCCAGGGTCAGCAGGAAGAAGATGCCGGCGCCGGCAAGACAAGCCTGCACCGGGCCATATTTCTGCAGCACCCAGATGAAGACGGCGGCACAGAGGAAGCCGGTCGTCACGAGCAGCGCGAAGGCAGCGCCCGCGGCAAGGGAGGTCAGCCGAACAGTCGTGCCGGTGGATGCACTGATGCTGTCGATGATGCGCTGAAACATGGCCTTGCTCCTCAATCCCCGCCAGCCGAATCGTCACGGGCCGACAGCGGCCGCGTGTCGCTGCCTCAAATGAACGTCGGCATCCTTAGCGACGCCAGGCGGCGCCGATCAGGAAGCCGATGCCGAGCGCCAGCCCGACGGTTGCCAGCGGCCGCTGTGTGATCGCATCTTCCAGCGTCTCTTCGATCGAGCCGTAGGCGTCTTGTGCGGCTTCCATCATCGCGCTGCCGCGCTCGGACATGTCGTCCATCGCGGAATCCATGTTCTCGCGCGCCTGGCGATAGCCGCGGCGAGCCTGCTTGCTGGTGGAGTTGGCGAAAGTATTGAGCGCGTCGGTGATCTGGTCGGTGAGGGCGGCGATATCGCTTTTCACGGCTGCTACATCCTTTTCGAGGCGGTCTCGGGTGGCCTTGTCGGTCCAGTCTCTCATCCCGGTTTCGGCATTGGGCGTGGACATCGGGAGCTCCGAACTGTTGACGGCTGAGATGGGCGGAGAACGTTTCGTCGCCGGGTAAGTTCCGTTCGCTGAAACCGGTCAGGCTTGCGGAAGCTGCGGCGAATTCTCCGGCAACAGGTGGTCCTTCAGGATCAGCGCGACGATCAGGAGCGGCGACGACAGGAACGCGCCCATCGGCCCCCACAGCCAGGTCCAGAACGCGAGCGCGAGCAGCACGGCGAGCGCGTTCAGGGCGAGCCGCCGGCCGATGATCGTCGGTGTGATGAAGTGCCCCTCCAGAAAGGTGAGGCCGCCGAAGGCGAGCGCGGCCATCAGGCCGCCGCCGATGGTCGGAAAGGCGATCAGCCCCACCACCACCAGCACGGCGAACATCGCCACGGGCCCGATGATGGGGATGAAGTTGAGCGTGGCCGCCAGCGCGCCGAGCCCGGCCGGATTGGGCATTCCGGTGAGCGCACAGATCAGGCCGGTGGCGACGCCGACGCCGACATTGATGAGGGTGACGGTCAGCAGATAATTGCCGAGATGGACCTCGATCTCGTTGAGGATCCGGAGCGTGCGCAGCCGCGCGTCGCGATCGCTGAAGGTCATGATCATGGCTCGCCGCAGGTCGCGCCAGCTTGCGATGAACAGGATCAGGGTGACGAAGAACAGCAGAAATTCGGTAAAGGTCGGTGACAGGAATTCCAGCGTCGGCTGCACCCACTCGACCTTGGGCATGTGGATGCTCGGCAATCCCTCCGAGCCGCCGAGCATGGCTTGCATCTCCCGCCAGAGCGCAAGCGGCCGATCGAACACGTGCAGCTTGTCCCGCAGTTGCGCGCCGAGCTCCGGCAGGCGCGTGCTCCACTCCATGACCGGCGAAGCGATCAGCGCCACGACGAAGGCGACCACCGCGGTCACCGCGACCACAATCAGCACGGCGCCGAGGCTGCGCGGGACCTTGCTTCGCTCCAGGAAGGTGGCCGCCGGAGACAGCATGGTCCCGGTGACGAACGCCATCACGACCGGCAGGAAGAACGCCTTGCCGACATAAAGCACGGCGACGATGGCAATCAGCAACAGGCCGGCCAGCGCGAATGCGACGAATTCAGTGCGGCGGATCACCGGCGGCAGCTCGACATGGCTCTCGGGGAGCGGTTCGCCTTCGCCGTTGCCGGAAATCAGACGTTCACTGGGTAGGACGCGCACAATATCTCTCCCGCACGGAATCCGCGATCCGCGCGCCCATTGATGACCTCACAACGCGTGGGCGGTATGCCGGTTCCATCGCGGCTTCGTGAACGATGGCTCGCTTGACTGTGACGTCGCTGCCGCACGCGGCAACGGAACTTCGATCCAGCCGGCGGAGTTTGTTGGGCAGCGCATCACCTGATGCACATCCAACGGGGCAGCTCATGACAAAGTTGTTTGCAGTCCGTCGCAGCTTCTCGCCGCGCGCCGTCGGCGCATTCGCTTTCGCAACCGCTCTGCTCATGGCGCCCATGGGCACCGCGAGCGCGCAAACCTTCGGCTATGCGCCGATGCAGCGGGTGTATCCGCAGGACCTGTACTCGCAGGGCCAATACTCGCAAGGCCAAGCCTATTCGCAGGATGACCTCAACGAGGCGCCGCAGGTCGCCGACGAGGATGCTCAGTTGCCCGCCCGGCTGCGCAGGCAGATCGTCAGCTTCGACAGGAGCGAGCCGGCCGGTACCATCGTCATCGATACCAACAGCACCTATCTCTACTACGTGCTCGGAGGCGGCCGCGCGATCCGCTACGGCGTCGGCGTCGGCCGCGAGGGCTTTACCTGGTCGGGCGTGCAGAGCGTCAGTCGCAAGGCCGAGTGGCCGGACTGGCATCCGCCGGCCGAGATGATCGCGCGCCAGCCCTATCTGCCGCGCTTCGTCGCGGGCGGCCCCGGCAACCCGCTCGGTGCGCGTGCGATGTATCTCGGCTCGAGCCAATACCGCATCCACGGTACCAACGATCCCTCCACCATCGGCAAGTTCGTCTCCTCCGGCTGCATCCGCATGACCAACGAGGACGTCACTGACCTGTTCAATCGCGTCAATGTCGGCGCCAAGGTCGTGGTCCTGCCGAAGAACGCGCCCTTGATGGCCAGAGGAGGCGACAAGGCCGGCGAGCCCGTACGCAGGCGTCCGGCCGTGACGACGCTGCCCTCGGGTCGGCAGGCGTTGAACATCACGTCGTCGGCCGTGAATTAAGCGTGAGCGAGGTCATATGAGCAGACGCCTGATTGGCAAATGGACTGGCGGAACGGTGATCCTGATCGCGATCGCCGCCGGTCTCGCATCGGCGCCGTCGGCGCATGCGGAGGATTTCTTCTCCGCATTGTTCGGCGGCTTCCGGATGCGGCCGCCGCCGGAGATCCGCATGCCATTCCCCAATGACGGTGGGCCGCGCTACGATGGGCCGCGTCAGCGGGCCTCCTATGGCGGCGGCGCGGCCTATTGCGTGCGCGGCTGTGACGGCCGCTATTTCCCGGCGCAAGGCAGCGACGCCGAGAGCAAGGCGCAATCCTGCAAGAGCTTCTGCCCGGCCTCGGAAACCTCGCTGGTCTACGGCAGCAATATCGACGACGCCTCTACGGAGAACGGAAAGTCCTATTCCGACCTGCCGAACGCGTTCCGCTTTCGCAACGAGATCGTCGCGGGCTGTACCTGCAACGGCAAGGACCCGGTCGGGCTCGCATCGGTCAAGGTCGAGGACGATCCGACCCTGCGCAAGGGCGACATCGTCGCCGGAGCCGGCGGCCTCGTGGTCGCCAGCCGCAACGCCAATGACCGCCGCGGCGTCGCGATGAATTTCTCGCCGCTGCCGGAATCGGTGCGCGCCAGATTCCGCCAGGTCCCCGTGGTGGCGAAGGAGTAGCTTCGGCTTCCGAACGCCGTCCTCGCCAGCCCTACGCCGCGCGGATCTTGCCCAGGAAATCGCTGACCTGCTGACCGAGCTGGCGGCTTTGCGTCTCCAGCATCTCGGAGGCCTGCTTCACGTTCTCCGCGGCACCGGCTGCGGTGTCGGCATCGGCCTTCACGCCGGTGATGTTGTCCGAGACATTCTTGGTTCCCTGCGCCGCGTATTGCGTGCTGCGGGTGATCTCCTGCGTAGCGGCGCCTTGCTCCTGCACTGCGGCCGCGATGGCGGTAGCGACTTCGTTGACCTCGCTGATGATGCCGCCGATCGCCTGGATCGCGTTGATGGCATCGCCCGCAACCTTCTGGATGTCGGCGATCTGCTCGGAAATCTCCTCGGTCGCCTTCGCGGTCTGACTCGCGAGTGACTTCACCTCGGAGGCGACCACGGCAAAGCCGCGGCCGGCATCACCGGCGCGCGCTGCCTCGATCGTGGCGTTGAGCGCGAGCAGGTTGGTCTGCGCCGCGATGGTGTTGATGAGGCCGACGACCTCGCCGATGCGCCCCGCCGACTGCGCCAAGCCCTGCACGGTGCCGTCGGTTTCGCGCGCCTGGGTGACGGCGCGGCTGGCGATGCCCGCGGCATGCGCGGCCTGCTGGCTGATGTCGTTGATGGAGGCCGAAAGCTCCTCGGCCGCTGCCGCGACGCTCTCGACACTCGTGGAGGCCTCGTTCGAGGCCTTGCCGGCAATCTCGACGCGTTCATTGGTCTGGCGCGAGACGGCCGACAGGTCGCCCGAGGTCTTGCGCATCTCGCCGGAGGCCTCGCTCAGTTCGCCCAACGACTTGCGCACGGCGCTCTCGAACTCGCCGACATGGGCCTCGACCACGCGCTGGCGGGCGGCGGCGCCCGCATTGCGCTCACGCTCCTGCTCTTCGATCTTGAGCTTCTCGGCCGCCTGCTGCTTGAAGGTCTCCAGTGCGCCGGCCAGTGCGCCGATCTCGTCATGACGGTCGAGATAGCCGCTGTCGACGGCGAGGTCGCCGCCGGCGACCTTGAGCATGGCGTCGCGGATGGTGTTGAGCGGGGTGATGACGCGGCGGCTGACCAGCATGGTCGCGCCGACGGCAAGCCCAATGGCGAGCGCCAGGAGCCCAAGCTGCACGATCAGCGCGCGCTGCGCGGCGCCGTGTTGCTCCAGCGTATGGACCTTGGCGGCGTCGAGGGCGGCTTCTGCCACTGCGACGGCACTGGACAGGCGACCGACCGTGACCGGGGTCCATTGATTGGCTGTCATCTCGGCCTTCTCGCCCTTCACCAGCGTCTCCGCGAGGCGGTCGCGCAGGGCGAGATATTGCGGATCGAAATAGGCGGACTTGACCGCGGTCATGGCGGATGACAGCGCGGACGGCAGCTGCATGCCCGATGCCGACAATTCCAGCGCCTTCCACATCGCGGCCGTGCCGCCGACATATTGGGTGTAGGACTGGTGAGCCTCGGGCGTGATCTTGCCGGCGTTAAGGCCGGTCGAGACGATGAGCGAGGCTTCGCCGGCAGTGTTGCGCAAGAGCCATGCGTTCTGCTTGATCGACAGCAGCTGATCGATCGCCGCGTCCTGGTGATTGACGGTCCCGGCCAGGACGCTCGAGAGCTTGTCGAGCGTGTCGAGCAGGCCTTGCGTCGTCTCCATGTATTCCTTCGGCAGGCCGGCGCGGCGCTGATCCTTGGGCTTGGCGACGTCCTCCCAGAACTGTTTCTGCTGCTCGCTCGCGGATTTGTAGAGGCGCGCGAGTTCCGGTACCAGCGTGCCGGATTGCGGAAAGTCGATGGCCGGCAACAGCTCCAGCGCATGCGCCATCGCCGGCATCTCGGCGTCGCGGATCGCGCGCAGATATTTCTCGATGTCGGCGTCCATTGGCGTGGTCGCGTTCAGCAGCCTGTTGCTGGTGGAGCGATCGGTCCGCAGATTGTGCATCGCCTTGAACAGGTCGGCGGACGCGTCCGCGATCTGCGAGATCCGGCTGGCGGTCCTCAGCCGATCCCAGGATGCGTAGGCGGTGAGCGAGAGCGCAACGACCACGCAGACCGACGTGATCGCGATCACTGCCTTGAGCAGCGCGGATACGGTCAGACGATTCAGCATCGAGGTCCCCAATTTCCATGCCGAGTTCGCGGAGGGCGCCCGGCAACAATCGAAAAGGAGGGGCCCTGTGGCATCGGCAATCACATGCCGTTGGCGCCTCATGGCCAGACGGTTTCTGCATGTGAGAGGAAAAGGGTAAAGTTTTAGGCAGCCAAGCAACCGGTAAAAATACGCATTTACTAGAAGTTGCAATGGGTTGCGTTGATGGAACCAGCGCGCGAGGCCAGCGTTAGGACATCGTTAGCAATTTGCCAGAAGGGGGGTCCCTGCAATGCTGATCGGCGTCCTTGTCACCTTTCTCGTCGTCATTCTCGTGCTTTATCTGATCAACATGCTGCCGATGGACGGCCGCGCCAAGCAGATCGCGCGCGTGATCGTCATCATCATCGGCGTCGTGTCGCTGCTGAAATATCTGACAGTATTCTAGCGAGGGTTACTGCTCCCAAACAAAAAGCCCCGGCCTGAGCCGGGGCTTCGTTCATGCTGCTCTAGTGCAGCGACTTCAGCCAGTCGTCGACGTCCTGACGAACCTGGTCCTTGGCCTTGCCGTAGCGTTCCTGCAGCCGGCCCTCGAGTTGCTCGCGGCGGCCCTCGATCAGTTGGAGGTCGTCATCGGTGAGCTTGCCCCATTTCTCCTTGGCCGATCCCTTGAACTGCTTCCAGTTTCCTTCGATCCGATTCCAGTCCATGACCATCTCCCATGGGTTGATGGCCCGACAACGCGAGGCGCACGCAGCCTGTTCCGCGCCAAGCCGCGACGTTTCGCGCAAGAAAAAAGCCCCGGCGCGGGCCGGGGCTTTTGACGGTTCCGTGACTTCGTTCAGCCCAGCGCCTCTTTATCCAAGAGCCTCTTTATCCAAGAGCCTTGGCCTCGCGGCGGCGCGCCGTGAGGATGTATTCGGTGTAGCCGTTCGGCTGCTCGCGCCCCTTGAAGACGAGGTCGCAGGCCGCCTTGAAGGCGACGCCGTCGAAGGCGGGCGCCATCGGCTTGTAAATCGGATCGCCAGCGTTCTGCTTGTCGACGACGACCGCCATGCGCTTGAGCGATTCCATCACCTGCGCCTCGGTGATGACGCCCTGGTGCAGCCAGTTGGCGAGGTGCTGGCTGGAGATGCGCAAGGTGGCGCGGTCTTCCATCAGGCCGACATCGTGGATGTCGGGCACCTTGGAACAGCCGACGCCCTGGTCGATCCAGCGCACGACATAGCCCAGAATGCCCTGGCAATTGTTGTCGATCTCCTGCCTGACGTCATCGGGCGCCCAGTTCGACTTCGACACCGGAATGGTCAGGATGTCGGACAGTTTTGCGCGCGGTCCGCCCTTGGCGAGTTCTTCCTGGCGCGCGATCACGTTGACCTGGTGGTAGTGCAACGCGTGCAGCGTCGCCGCTGTGGGCGAGGGCACCCAGGCGGTGGTGGCGCCGGCCTGCGGATGGCCGAGCTTCTGCGCCAGCATGTCCGCCATCTTGTCGGGGGCGGCCCACATGCCCTTGCCGATCTGGGCGTGGCCCGGCAGGCCACAGGTCAGGCCCATGTCGACGTTCCAGTCCTCGTAGGCCTTGATCCAGGCCTGCGCCTTCATCTCGTTCTTGCGGATCATCGGGCCCGCTTCCATCGAGGTGTGGATCTCGTCGCCGGTGCGGTCGAGGAAGCCGGTGTTGATGAACATGATGCGCTTGGAGGCGCGCTGGATGCAGGCCTTGAGGTTGACGGTGGTGCGCCGCTCCTCGTCCATGATGCCGACCTTGAGCGTGTTCTCGGGCAAGCCCAGCATCTTCTCGACGCGGTCGAAGATCTCGCAGGTCAGCGAGACCTCGTCCGGGCCGTGCATCTTCGGCTTGACGATGTAGGCAGAACCCGTGCGGCTGTTCTTGACCTTCGAATGGCCCTTGAGGTCGTGGATCGCGAGCAGGCCCGAGACGGCGGCATCGAGCAGGCCTTCCGGAACCTCTTCGCCCTTCTCGTCCAGCACCGCGTCGGTGAACATGTGGTGACCGCAATTGCGCATCAACAGCAGGCTGCGGCCATGCAGCTTGACCTCGCCCTTGCCGTCAGGCGTCTTGTAGAGGCGGTCGGAATTGAGCGAACGCGTCAGCGTCTTGCCGCCCTTCTCGAAATCGGCCGACAGCGTGCCGTTCATCAGGCCGAGCGTGTTGCGGTAGACCAGCACCTTGTCCTCGGCATCGACCGCGGCGACCGAGTCCTCCATGTCCAGAATGGTGGAGACCGCGGCCTCCATGATCATGTCGGCGACGCCGGCGGGATCGTCCTTGCCGATCGCGCTGCTGCGGTCGATCTTCACCTCGATATGCAGGCCGTTGTTGACGAGCAGCACGGCGCTCGGCGCGGCGGCATCGCCCTGGAAGCCGGCGAATTGTGCGGCGTGCTTCAGCGCGGTGGCGTTGCCGCTCTTCAGCTTCACTGCGAGCTGGCCGGCGACGACGCTATAGCCAGTGACGTCGGTGTGGCTGCCGGTCGCGAGCGGCACGGCGTTATCGAGGAACGCCTTGGCCTTGGCGATCACCTTGTCGCCGCGCGCCTTGTTGTAGCCCTTGCCGCTCTCGGATGGGTCGTGCGGGATTGCATCGGTGCCGTAGAAGGCGTCATAGAGCGAGCCCCAGCGCGCATTCGCCGCGTTCAGCGCGTAGCGCGCATTGGTGAGCGGCACGACGAGCTGCGGGCCGCAGATCTTGCCGATCTCCTCGTCGACATTGGCGGTCTCGACCTTCTGCGTCGCCGGCTCCGGCACGAGATAGCCGATCTCCTTCAGGAAGGCGGTGTAGGCATCGAGGTCGAACGCCTTGCCCTTGTTGGCGCGGTGCCAGTCGTCGATCTTGGCCTGCAGATTGTCGCGAAACGCGAGCAGCTCGCGGTTCTTCGGTCCCAGCTCCTTGATGATGCCGGCAAGCCCGGCCCAGAACGCATCCGGCGCGATCCCCGTTTTCGGGGCGGCTTCCTTGGCGATGAAGTCAAACAGAACAGGGGCGATCTTCAATCCGTGGGCGTCGACGCGTTTCATGATGGGCTTTCTTGTTGGAAATGGCTGTTTTTGGCTGCTTTTGACCCGACAGCAGCAAAATGCGCCCACGCGGGGCGGCTTTCCGGACCTATTAGCCCCAAAATCAGGGCGGTGAGAAGACCCCCGGGAGCTTGTCAAAATGTCAAGAGGAAGTGGGAGAAGCCCCACGCACCGGTGTCATTCCCCGCGAAAGCGGGGAATCCAGTACGCCGCGGCTTCTCCGTATCCCAACGCTGTCTCTGGAATACTGGGTCGCCCGGTCCCGGCTTCGCCAAGGATACGCCGAGACCTGCACGGACACTCGGCACTCCGAAGCGTAGCGAAGGCGGCAAGCCGGGCGACGACAGCGGGGACTAGGCCGGCCTCAAATATTCGCAGCGAGGTCCACGAGTTCGTCGAACAGCACGCCTGATGTCTTCAGCATCTGCTCGATCTCGTCAGCCGCCTCGGCCACGGTCCGCTTCGACGTGTCGATCACGAGCTCGGCAGCCTCAGGCTTCTCGTAATCGTTGCCAATGCCGGTGAACGAGGCGAGCGCGCCGGCGCGGGCTTTCTTGTAATGGCCCTTGGGATCGCGCTCCTCGCACACTTCGGCCGGCGTCGCGACATGGATCTCGCGGAACGCGGTATCGGCGATGCGGCGCGCGGCGGCGCGATCTTCGCGCGCGGGCGAGACCGCCGCGACGATCGCGATGTGGCCGTTGCGGGCGAGATGCGTCGCGACCTCGGCGAGGCGGCGAATGTTCTCGCTGCGATCGGTGGCGGAGAAGCCGAGATCGCTGTTGAGCCCGGCGCGCAGCGTGTCGCCGTCGAGCAGGATCGGCGAGCCGCCATTGGTGAAGAGACGCCGCTCCAGCGCCCGCGCCAGCGTCGACTTGCCGGAGGCGGGCAGGCCGGTGAGCCAGACCACGGCACCGTTATGGCGGTAGCGCGCCGAGCGCTCGTCGCTGCGGAGCGCCGATTCCACCGGCACGATGTCGACCGGCACGGCACGCTGGCCGGCATCGACCGACAGCACCAGGCCGCCGCCGGCGATGCGTCCGGACACCTCGATCACGAGGCGGCCGGTGCGCGGATTTTCGGTGTAGGGATCGGTCGCGATCGCATTGGACAGGGAGATGTCGATCTCGCCGACATGGTTGCGGCCGATCGCCTTGTTCTCGCTGCTCGAGAGCTCACCGGGATCGACCGCCTTCTCGATCGCGACAACGGTGGCGCGGCTTTCCTTCGGTCCGCAGCGCACCAAAAGCTGGTCGCCCTTGGCGAGCGGCTTGTCGTGCAGCCAGAAAATGCGCGCGCGCAGCCGCCGCGTCTCGCGCGGGGCGCTGCCTACATGCGCGATGATGTCGCCGCGCTCGATGAACAATTCGCGGTCGAGCGTGATGCCGACCGAGCGGCCGGCGCCTTGCCGGCTGGCGACCGGCGTCACCGGCCAGCTCTCGACCGTCTTGATCTTCGCGATCTTGCCCGCGGGCATGATCACGATCTCGTCGCCGGCAATCAGGCTGCCGGATTCGATGCGGCCGGCGACGATGCGACGGTCGTCGAACTTGTAGATCGCCTGCACCGGCAGCCGCAGCGCCAGCGCTTCCAGCGGACGCGCCGGCTCGAGGCGATCGAGCGCCTCGACCACGGTCGGTCCCTTGTACCAGCCGATGCGGTCGGTACGCTCGGCGACGCCGTCGCCATCGCGCGCGGAAATCGGGATTACGGCCGTGGGCGTCACGCCGAGGCCGTTCAGATGCGCGGAAATCTCGTCGCTGATGTCCTTGAAGCGTGCGGCGGAGAAATCGACGCGGTCCATCTTGTTGACGACGACGGCGACCTGCTTCACGCCGAGCAGATGCAGGAGATAGCCGTGCCGCCTGGTCTGGTCACGCACGCCCTCCAGCGCGTCGATGATCAGCACCGCACCGTCGGCCTGCGAGGCGCCGGTGATCATGTTGCGCAGGAATTCGGCGTGGCCGGGCGCGTCGATCAGCACGATGTCGCGCGAGTTGGTGCGGAAGCGGATCTGCGTGGTGTCGATGGTGATGCCCTGGTCGCGCTCGGTCTGCAGCGCGTCGAGCAGGAACGACCATTCGAACGGCATGCCGCGCCGCGCGCTGACGGCTTTGAGCATTTCGAGCTTGCCGTCGGGCAGGCTGCCGGTTTCATGCAGGAGGCGGCCGACCAGCGTCGACTTGCCGTGGTCGACATGGCCGACGATGACGATGCGCACTTGCGGACGCGTGGTGCCGTTCGGGGTCGCAGGCGAAGCGGGAGTGACGATCATGTTCATAGCCGCAAAGCGTCCTTGATCAGAGATAGCCGGCGACGCGCAGACGCTCGAAGGCGTCCTCGGTCTCGTGGTCGAGCGCGCGCCCGGCGCGCTCCGGCACCTTGGTCTGCTCGAGCTCGATCAGGATCTCGTCGATGCTGGACGCCGTCGAATTCACGGGGTTGGTGATGTCCTGATCGCCGAGCGAGCGATAGCGCTTGCCGTCCTTGGCGAGGTACAGGGGGATGATCGGAATGTTCTCGCGCTTGGTGTAGGCCCAGATATCGGCCTCGGTCCAATGCAGGATCGGATGGATGCGCAAATGCGCGCCTTGCGGCGGCGAGGCGTTGAAATGATCCCAGAACTCCGGCGGCTGGTCGCGCACGTCCCAGTTGCCTTCGACCCCGCGCGGCGAGAACACGCGCTCCTTGGCGCGGGTCGCTTCCTCGTCGCGACGGATGCCGGCGATCAGGCCGTCGAAGCCATACTTCGCGAGCGCCATCTTGAGGCCCTCGGTCTTGCGCGCGGCGGAACGGGCGGCCGGCGGCAGCGTCGGGTCGACCGCATCGATCGGCGGGCAGGGCTCGACGCGCAGATCGAGATCCCATTCCTTCCCGTAATGATCGCGGAAGCGATACATCTCCGGAAACTTCTTGCCGGTGTCGACGTGAAGGGCCGGGAACGGCATCTTGCCGAAGAAGGCTTTCCGCGCCAGCCAGATCATGACGTTGGAGTCCTTGCCGAGGGACCACAACAGGGCAATCTTCTTCAGCCGGGCAAAGGCCTCACGGAAGATGTAGATACTCTGCGCTTCGAGCTGGTCGAGATGATCCATGCTCGGGGCGGTCAGCCCGACTGGAATTTGCTCGGAAATGGGCGCGCGAAAGTTCTGCCCATCTGCACCGGAATCCGTCCTGAGAAGATGCATCTCTGCCACTTTGCGTTTGGAGGCGAAAATTCTATAGTTGCGGTGCAGAAGAGAAGAAAAAAATTTCTCTTTGCGCGCTCGAAACGAGACATATATAGAAAATAATTCCAGTCAACCCCGTTTGTGGGGAAGCGAGTATCGCATGCGGTTCTTGCCGGTGTTTCTCGATCTCAAGGCCGGCCCGGTGGTTCTCATCGGCGCGGGCGAGCTTTTGCGTGCCAAGCTGCGCGTGCTCGCCGCTGCCGGCGCGCGGCTGCGCGTGCATGCGATCGACGGCAATCATGACCTCGGCCTGGACACCGAAGATGCGGCGCGCATCGAGATCGCGGCGAGCGATCCGCTCACGGCCGATCTTTCAGGCGTCATCGCTGTCGTCTGCGCGGGTGCGGGCGATGTCGGTGTGGCCATGTCGGCTCGCGCCAAGTCGCTCGGCCTTCCCGTCAACGTCATGGACGACCTCGAGCATTCCAGCTTCATCTTTCCGGCCATCGTCGATCGCGGCGATGTCGTGGTCGCGGTCGGCACCGGCGGCTCCTCCCCGGTGGTGGCGCGGCGCGTGCGCGAGAAGATCGAGGCGCTGCTGCCGGCCCGCATCGGCGAACTCGCCGAGTTCATCGGCACCTTCCGCAAGTCCATCAACGAGCGCATCGCCGAGTTTCCGCTGCGCCGCCGCTTCTGGGAGCGCGTCATCGACGGTCCGATCGGCGCTGCCGTACTCGCCGGCCGCAAGAGCGAAGCGGACGCATCGCTCAAGGCGATCTCCGATCCCGCCGCATTTGCCCGCGCCGACAAGCCGGAAGGCTCGGTCGCGCTGGTCGGCGCCGGCCCCGGCGATCCGGATCTGCTCACCATCAAGGCGCTGCGCGCGCTGCAGGACGCCGACATCGTCTTCCATGACGAACTGGTCTCGCCCGAGATTCTCGATCGCATTCGCCGCGACACCACGCGCGTTGCGGTCGGCCGCCGCGTCGGCAAGCCCGGCATCGGCCAGGACGCCATCAACAGGCGCATGATCGAGGCCGCGCAATCGGGCCAGCGCGTCGTGCGGCTGAAGGGCGGCGATCCCTTCGTGTTCGGCCGCGGCGGCGAAGAAGTGGAAGCGCTGCGCGCCGCCGGCGTCGCCTATTCGATCATTCCCGGCATCACTGCAGGCCTAGGCGCCGCCGCCGATTTCGAGGTGCCGCTCACCTACCGTCACGAAGCGACCCGCATCACCTTTCTCACCGCGCACAAGTCGCGCGATGCCGAGAACGTCGATTGGTCGACGCTGACCGACACGAAGATGACCGTCGTGGTCTACATGGGCGTGACCGCAGCGCACGCCGTGCGCGCCGGCCTGTTCGCGGCCGGTCGCTCGCCGGAGACGCCGGTCGGCGTGTTCGCCCGCGTCACGCGGGCCGATGCGCAAGGCGCGATCGGCACGCTGCGCGACCTGCCGGAACTGGTGCGGCGGATCCATGGCGGTCCCGCCATCCTCATCATCGGCGACGTGGTCCGGCATGCCGGCTCGCTTCGCCGCCAGACTCCCAAGCAAATCATCTCTGACCTATTGGATGCAGCTGAATGACCTCCCCGCTCGAACAGAAGAAGATCAAGATCGCCGGCCCCTCGGTCGTGACCGCCAACCGCACCTGGGACGGCATCGTGGTCTACCGTACCGCCGCCAAGAGCTGGTCCGCCGAGCTGTCGGAAGCCGCCATCGTGCGCAACTCCGACGAGGCCAAGGCGTTGCTTGCGGAAGCCGTGGCCGATGACGTCGGCGCCATCGGCCCCTATATCGCGCCGGTGGAGATCGGCGACGATGGCAAGGTCCTGCCCGGCAATCTGCGCGAACAGATTCGCCGCACCGGCGTCACAATCGGACAGCCGGCCCAGGTTTAAGGCACGCACTTATGTATGCTTACGACGAAATCGACCGCACGCTCGTCAACGAGCGCGTCTCGGAGTTCCGCGACCAGGTGAAGCGGCGCCTGTCCGGCGAGCTCACCGAGGACGAGTTCAAGATCCTGCGGCTCCAGAACGGCGTCTATCTGCAGCTGCACGCCTACATGTTCCGCGTCGCGATTCCCTACGGCACGCTGGCGACGAACCAGATGCGGGCGCTCGCCCACGTCGCGCGCAAATACGACCGCGGTTATGGCCACTTCACCACGCGGCAGAACATCCAGTTCAACTGGATCAAGCTCGCCGAGCTGCCGGACGCGCTCGAAGACCTCGCCAAGGTCGGCATCCATGCGATGCAGACCTCCGGCAACAACATGCGCAACGTCACCTCGGATCAGTGGGCCGGCGTCGCGCCGGGCGAGATCGAGGACCCGCGCATCTGGTCTGAGCTGATCCGCCAGCACACCACGCTGCATCCGGAATTCTCGTTCCTGCCGCGCAAGTTCAAGATCGCGATCACCGCCTCGGACCACGACCGCGCCGCGGTCAAGATCCACGACATCGGCCTCCGCCTGATCAAGAACGAGAAGGGCGAGACCGGCTTCGAGGTGCTGGTCGGCGGCGGTCTCGGCCGCACGCCGTTCATCGCCAAGACCATCAAGCACTTCGTGCACGGACGCGACATCCTCAGCTACATCGAGGCGATCTTGCGCGTCTACAACCAGTACGGCCGCCGCGACAACATCTACAAGGCGCGCATCAAGATCCTGGTGCACGAGCTCGGCATCGAGAAATTCTCGCGCGAGGTCGAGGACGAGTGGCAGCACATTCGCAACTCCTCGCTCCAGATCGACGACGAGGTGATCGAGGACATCCGCTCGCGCTTCACCTATCCTCCTTACGAGAAGCTGCCGCACATGCCGGACGAGCTGCGCCAGGCCGCGGCCGATCCGGACTTCGAGGCGTGGCGCAAGAACTCGGTGGCGCCGCACAAGGTGCAGGGCTATTCGATCGTCACGATCTCGCTGAAGCCGACCGGCGGGCCTCCGGGCGATGCCACGGCCGAGCAGATGGATGCGCTGGCCGATCTCGCCGACAAATATTCCTTCGGCGAGATCCGCGTCGGCCATGAGCAGAACCTGGCGCTGCCGCACGTCGCCAAGCGCGATTTGCCGGCGCTGTGGAAGGCGCTCGACAAGCTCGGGCTCGCGACGCCCAACGTCAATCTGATCACCGACATCATCGCCTGCCCGGGGCTCGATTATTGCTCGCTGGCGAATGCGCGCTCGATCCCGATCGCGCAGGAGCTGACGCGGCGCTTCGCCAATCACGAGCTGGCCAACCTGATCGGCCGTCTCCACATCAACATCTCCGGCTGCATCAATGCCTGCGGCCATCACCATGTCGGCCATATCGGCATTCTCGGCGTCGAGAAGAACGGCGAGGAGGTTTACCAGATCACCATCGGCGGCCGTGCGGACGAGAATGCCGCGCTCGGCACCCTGATCGGTCCCGGCGTGAAGTTCGACGAGGTCGCCGACGTGGTCGAGGACATCGTGGAAGCTTATCTCGCGCTGCGCGAGCGGCCGGAAGAGCTGTTCATGGACACGGTAAAGCGCCTCGGCGTCGAACCCTTCAAGGAGCGCGTCTATGCCACTCGTTAACGGCGGAAAGATCGTCGATGACAGCTTTCTCAAGCTCGCCGTCGACACGCCGCTGCCCGAGGGTGGCGACATCCTGGTGCCCGCCGAGCGCTTCCTTGGCGAGGCCGAAGGCTTGCTCAAGCGTTCCGGGAAGGTCGGCGTGATCTGGCCCAACAGTCGCGACATCGCCGAGCTCGTGCCGTATCTCGGCAAGATCGCCGCCGTCGCGCTGGTGTTCCCGACCTTCCGTGACGGACGGGCCTACAGCCAGGCGCGGCTGCTGCGCGAACGCTACAATTACCGCGGCGAATTGCGCGCGACCGGTCAGGTGCTGCGCGACCAGTTCGTGTTCATGCTGCGGGCCGGCTTCGATGCCTTCGAGGTCAAGAAGCAGGCCGACGCCGAAGCCTTCATGCAGACCGCCAAGCGCTATTCGGTGTTCTACCAGCCGACCGGCGATGGCCGCATCACCGCGCTCCACCGGCGCATGCAGCTGCGCCACTCCGAAGGGGTTGGCACGTGAACGCGATCGCGCCACAGGTTTCGCCCGTGTCTGCGCTGCCTTCGGCGGACGAGCTCGATCGCGCCCTGCGCGATGCCTCGCCCGCGGAGGTCATTGCCGCGGCGCTGAAAACGGTCGGGCGCGAGAAGCTTGCGCTGGTGTCCTCCTTCGGCACGGAATCGGCGACGCTGTTGAAGGTGATGGCGGACGTCGATCCGGCGATCCCCGTGATCTTTCTCGACACCGGCTGGCTGTTCGAGGAGACGCTGGCCTATCGCGATACGCTGATTGCGACGCTGGGCCTGACGGACGTTCGCTCGATCAAGCCCGCCGAGGAGACGCTGTCGCGCGACGATCCCGACCGCGACCTCTGGTTCTCCGATCCCGACGCCTGCTGCCGCATCCGCAAGGTCGAGCCGCTGGCGCGTGCGCTGAAACCGTTCGACGCCTGGCTCAACGGCCGCAAGCGCTTCCAGGGCAATGCGCGCGCCGACATTCCGGTCGTGGAGGACGACGGCGCGCGGCTGAAGTTCAATCCCTTCGCCAACGTCTCGCGCGAGGAGATCGAGGCGATCTTCTCCCGCGCCAAATTGCCGCGACATCCTCTGGCTGCGTCAGGATTCCTGTCGGTTGGGTGTATGCCTTGCACCAGCCGAACGGCCGAGGGCGAGGATGCACGCGCCGGTCGCTGGCGTGGCAGGGCCAAGACGGAATGCGGCATCCACACGATGAAGACTTCGTAGCACAGTCACGCTGCCACGCTGCGAACAAGAAAATCAGGTTCCGTTGACACAAGAGCGTTTCGCCACGAGTTATGCCTGCCGGTCGATGACGCCGATGTCGTCGAGGTGAATGGAGATGGACATGATGCGCCGTATCGTTCCGCTCGCCGCGGGATTGCTCGCGACGGGGTTCTGGGCAGGCTCGGCTCTGGCCGCTGACATCAATTTGCTGAACGTGTCGTACGATCCGACGCGTGAGCTCTATGTCGAGTTCAACAAGGCGTTCGCGACCGCCTATCAGAAGGAAACCGGCAAGAGCGTCGAGATCAAGCAGTCGCACGGCGGCAGCGGCTCGCAGGCACGCGCGGTGATCGACGGCTTGCAGGCCGATGTGGTGACGCTTGCGCTCGCCTATGACATCGACGCGATCGCGAACAAGGGTCTCACCGCGGCGGATTGGCAGAAGCGGCTGCCGCAGAATTCATCACCCTATACCTCGACCATCGTCTTCCTGGTGCGCAAGGGCAATCCCAAGGGCATCAAGGACTGGGACGATCTGCTCAAGCCGGGCGTTGCCGTCATCACGCCGAACCCGAAGACATCGGGAGGCGCGCGCTGGAATTATCTGGCCGCCTGGGGCTTTGCGCAGAAGAAGTACGGCTCGACCGACAAGGCCAAGGACTTCATTGGAAAGCTCTACCAGCAGGTGCCGGTCCTGGATACCGGCGCGCGGGGCGCCACTGTGACCTTTGTCGAGCGCGGCGTCGGCGACGTGCTGCTCGCTTGGGAGAACGAGGCTTATCTTGCGCTCAAGGAGTTTGGGCCCGAAAAATTCCAGATCATCGCACCGCCGCAGTCGATCCTCGCGGAGCCGCCTGTGGCGATCGTGGACAAGGTTGCCGACAAAAAGGGCACCCGCAACGCGGCCGACGCCTACCTTCAATACTGGTACACCAAGGAAGGGCAGGAGATCGCCGCGCGCAATTTCTACCGTCCGCGCGATGCCGAGACCGCCAAAAAGTACGAAAATTCCTTCGCCAAGGTCGAGCTGTTCACGATCGACGACGTCTTCGGCGGCTGGACCAAGGCACAGAAGGAACATTTTGCAGACGGCGGCGTTTTCGATCAGATTTACAAGAACTGATCGGGCGCTGTCGTAGAGGCTTTAGCAGGGGGCCTGGTGAGCGCACTCGCAGCACGACGCCGGACATTGCCGGGCTTCGGTCTCACCATGGGACTGACGCTTTCCTGGCTGTCCGTGATCATCCTGATTCCGCTCGCCGGCCTGTTCCTGAGATCGCTCGAGCTCAGCCCCGAGCAGTTCTGGAACATCCTCTCCAGCCGCCGCACCCTGAACGCGCTCCGCGTTTCGTTCGGCCTCGCCTTTGCGGCGGCCTGCGTCAATCTGGTGATGGGCAGCATCATCGTCTGGGCACTGGTGCGCTACCGCTTCCCCGGCCGTCGCATCTTCGATGCCATCGTCGACGTGCCGTTTGCGCTGCCGACGGCGGTGGCCGGCGTCGCGCTGACGGCGCTGTTCGCCGAGAAAGGTTGGCTGGGAGCGCCGCTCGCCGCGCTCGGTATCAAGGTGGCGTTCACGCCGGTCGGCATCTTCGTCGCCATGATCTTCATCGGCATTCCGTTCGTGGTCCGCACCGTGCAGCCGGTGCTCCAGGATCTCGATCCAGAAATCGAGGAGGCTGCGGGCAGCTTGGGGGCCAGCCGCTGGCAGACCATCGTCCGCGTGATCCTGCCCTCGCTCGCGCCGGCGCTGCTCACGGGCCTCGCGCTCGCGTTCGCCCGCGCGGTCGGTGAATACGGCTCGGTGATCTTCATCGCCGGCAATCTGCCCAACGTCTCCGAGATCGCGCCGCTCTTGATCGTGATACGCCTGTCCGAATTCCGCTACGCCGATGCGACCGCGATCGCGGTGGTCATGCTGGTCGTCTCCTTCGTCATCATCTTCACGGTCAATCGGCTCCAGCGCTGGGCGCGGAGCCGGATTCCGGCGCGCTGAGGGCGGATCATGACGATGCAGATCGCAGATTCCGTGTCGCTCTCGGCCTCCGACTCGAAGGCACGCGCTCACGCGGCGGCAGCGCGGAACAATTTGCGCACCGAGCCGCGCGCCGTCCGTATCGCCATCATCACGCTGGCGGTGCTGTTTCTCACCGTCTTCGTCGTGCTGCCGCTCGTCGTCGTGTTCGCGCAGGCGTTTTCCCGGGGCATCCTCGCCTATTTCGCCGCGCTCGCCGAGCCGGAGGCGATGGCGGCGATCAAGCTGACGTTGATCGTCGCGGCGATTTCCGTCGGACTCAATCTGGTGTTCGGCCTCGTCGCCGCCTGGGCGATTGCGAAATTCGAGTTCCCGGGCAAGACCTTCCTGATCACGCTGATCGACCTGCCGTTCTCGGTCAGCCCGGTGATCTCGGGCCTCGTCTTCGTGCTGCTGTTCGGCGCGCAAGGCTTTTTCGGCAGCTGGCTGCGCGAGCACGACATCCAGATCCTGTTCGCCGTGCCGGGCATCGCGCTCGCCACCACCTTCGTGACCTTCCCCTTCGTGGCGCGCGCGCTGATTCCCCTGATGCAGGAGCAGGGCACGCAGGAGGAGGAGGCGGCGATCTCGCTCGGGGCCTCCGGCCTGCAGACCTTCTTCCGCGTCACCCTGCCCAACATCAAATGGGGCGTGCTCTACGGCGTCCTGCTCTGCAACGCGCGCGCGATGGGCGAGTTCGGTGCGGTCTCCGTCGTCTCCGGCCACATCCGCGGCGAGACCAACACCATGCCGCTTTTGGTCGAGATCCTCTACAACGAATACCAGTTCGTCGCCGCTTTCGCGATCGCCTCGCTGCTCGCAATGCTTGCGCTGATCACGCTCATCGCAAAAACAATTCTCGAACGTCATCTCGACGAAGGACAAGACGCCAGTGACGATTGAAGTCAGGAATCTCGTCAAGAAATTCGGCAGCTTTGCCGCTCTCGACGGCGTCGACCTCAAGGTCGACAACGGCGAATTGCTGGCTCTGCTCGGCCCCTCCGGATCCGGCAAGACCACCTTGCTGCGGATCATCGCCGGCCTCGACTGGCCGGACTCGGGTGAAGTCTTCTTCAACGGTGAGGACGCGCTGGCGCAAGGCGCCCGCGAGCGCCACGTCGGCTTCGTCTTCCAGCACTATGCGCTGTTCCGCCACATGACGGTGTTCGAGAACGTTGCCTTCGGCCTCCGCGTGCAGCCGCGCGCGGTCCGGAAGGACGAGGCTGCGATCCGCTCGCGGGTCAAGGAACTGCTCGATCTGGTGCAGCTCGATTGGCTCGCCGATCGCTATCCCAGCCAGCTCTCCGGCGGCCAGCGCCAGCGCATCGCGCTCGCCCGCGCGCTCGCGATCGAGCCGCGCATCCTCCTGCTCGACGAGCCCTTTGGCGCGCTGGATGCCAAGGTCCGGAAAGAGCTGCGCAAATGGTTGCGCTCGCTGCATCACGAGATCAACGTCACCTCGATCTTCGTCACCCACGACCAGGAGGAGGCGCTGGAAGTCGCCAACCGCGTCGTGGTGATGGACAAGGGCCGGATCGAGCAGGTCGGCTCACCTGACGATGTCTACGAAACGCCGGCGAGCGCCTTCGTTCACGGCTTCATCGGCGAGTCCATCGAGTTGCCGGTCCAGGTCGAGGGCGGCGTGATCAGGCTTGGCGACCGGCCGCTTCAGCTCGCCGCGGAGGGCCTGACGCCTGGCGCGTCAAAGCTGTTCGTACGGCGACATGACATGCTGGTCGGCCCGCCCGGCAGCGGGGCCTTCGAGGGCGCGGTCCAGCATGTCCGCAATTTCGGCCCGGTGCAGCGGGCGGAGGTGGCCCTGTCCGGCGGCGAGACCATCGAGATCGACGCCCCCCGCGACAAGGAACTGCGCGCCGGCGACACGATCGGTCTCAATCCGCGTCGCTACCGGATATTTGCGGGCTAGGTCTACCGTCATTCCCCCCCGGAATGACGGCTCAAATTCTCTTCAATATTCACCTTTCAGCCATTGTTGGTATGCAACAACGGCCCCTCATTTGGGGGCCCCGATTCATGCGCGCTGCGGCCGCAATTCTCATCATGTTGCTGCTCGCCGGCTGCGCCGGCAACGAAGCACCGGTCCAGCAGCCGTCGATGTATGCCGACATGGCGGTCCCGGGCTCGAAGCTCGACGTCCAGGCGGCTGCGATCATGATCTCGCAATACCGCCAGAACAACGGGCTCGGCACGGTCGTGGTCGACCCGGATTTGACCAGGCTCGCCGAATCCCAGTCGGGCGCCATGGCGGCGGCCAACAAGATGGACCACGACGTCCGCGCGCCGCTGGCCAAGCGTCTGGCCTCTGGCGCCTATCCTGCCACCGTGGCGGTCGAGAACATTTCGGCCGGCTATCATACGCTGGCGGAAGCGTTTTCCGGCTGGCGCGACTCGCCTCCGCACCGCGCCAACATGCTCAAGGGCGGTGTCACAAAATTAGGCATCGCGGCGAGCTATGCTCCAGGCACCAAGTACAAGGTGTTCTGGACCATGATCCTGGCCTCGACGGAGCCGCGATAAGCCAGACTTGATCCCGGGATGCATTGACGCCGCGGCGGAGTGTCGCCACGGTGGCCAGCCTTTTGCTATTGTTCCCATATGACCGATCATAGCCCGGAATCCGCCAGCGTCCCCGCGAATGCACAACGCGTCCTGGTCCTCCAGGGCGGCGGCGCGCTCGGCTCCTACCAGGCCGGCGCCTTTCAGGCGCTGTGCGGCTACGGCTTCGATCCGGAATGGGTGGCCGGCATCTCGATCGGCGCGGTCAACGCCGCCATCATCGCCGGCAACGAGGGTCGCACCCGCGTCGAGCGGCTCAAGGAATTCTGGGAAATGGTGTCGGCCCCGGTGCCGTGGAAGCCGGTCGGCAAGAGCGACCACAGCCGCGAGCTGTTCAATTCGACCAGTGCTGCGCTGATCGCGACGTTCGGCGTCCCCGGCTTCTTCACGCCGCGCATTCCGCCGGCGCCGCTGTGGCCGCCGGGGCATCCCGAAGCCGAAAGCTATTACGACACCGCGCCGCTGAAGAAGACGCTGGAGCGTCTCGTCGATTTCGACCGCATCAACGATCTGAAGTCACGCCTTTCGGTCGGCGCGGTCGGCGTCACCTCGGGCAATTTCAAATATTTCGACAATTACGAGTTCAAGAAGCTCGGCAAGAAGATCGGCCCCGAGCACATCATGGCCTCCGGCGCGCTGCCGCCGGGCTTTCCCTCCGTCGTCATCGACGGCGAGCATTATTGGGACGGCGGCATCGCCTCCAACACCCCGCTCGACTATGTGCTCGATGCCGAGGTCGCACGCGACATGCTGATCTTCCAGGTCGATTTGTTTTCCGCGCGCGGCGACCTGCCGAACTCGCTGCTGGAGGCCGCCGAGCGCGAGAAGGACATCCGCTATTCCAGCCGCACGCGGATGAACACCGACAAGAACAAGCAGCTGCACAACGCCCGGAGGGCCGTGCGCGATCTGATCGGCAAATTGCCGGACTATCTCAAGAACGATCCTTCCGTCGAATTCCTGGCGAAAGTGTCGCGCGAAAGCACCGTCACCGTGGTGCATCTGATCTATCGCAGCAAGAACTACGAATCCTCGTCCAAGGACTACGATTTCTCGCACGTCGCCATGGTCGAGCATTGGGAAGCCGGCGTGCGCGACGTGCACCTGTCGATGCGCCACAAGGATTGGCTGGAGCGGCCGCAGTCCGGCGAGACCATGGTGACCTACGATCTCACGGGGGACGTCACCGCGCCCCCGGCAAAAAGGAGTGAATAGAATGGGTACTCTGTCAGGCAAGAACGCCGTCGTGACCGGATCGACCAGCGGCATCGGGCTCGCTTACGCACGCGCCTTCGCCGCCGCCGGTGCCAATGTCGTCATCAATGGTTTCGGCGCGCCGGAGGACATCGAGAAGGAGCGCGCCAAGATCGAGTCCGATTTCGGCGTGAAGGCGGTCTACTCGCCCGCCGACATGACCAAGCCCGCCGAGATCGCCGGCATGATCGCGCTCGGCGAGAAGACGTTCGGCTCCGTCGACATCCTCGTCAACAATGCCGGCATCCAGTTCGTCTCGCCGATCGAGGAATTCCCGCCGGAGAAGTGGGACCAGATCATCGCGATCAATCTGTCCTCGGCCTTCCACGCCATCCGCGCCGCGGTGCCCGGCATGAAGAAGAAGGGTTGGGGCCGCATCATCAACACGGCGTCGGCGCACTCGCTGGTCGCCTCGCCGTTCAAGTCGGCTTACGTCTCGGCCAAGCACGGCATCGCCGGCCTCACCAAGACCGTGGCGCTGGAAGTGGCGACCCACAAGATCACCTGCAACTGCATTAGTCCGGGCTATGTCTGGACCCCGCTGGTCGAGAAGCAGATCCCCGACACCATGAAGGCGCGCAATCTGACGCGCGAGCAGGTCATCAACGATGTCCTGCTCGATGCACAGCCGACCAAGGAGTTCGTCACCTCCGAGCAGGTCGCCGCGCTCGCGCTGTTCCTGTGCAGCGACGACGCCGCCCAGATCACCGGCACCAACCTCTCGATCGACGGCGGCTGGACCGCGGAGTAAGAGGCGAGGCCGTAGGGTGGGCAAAGGCGCGTAAGCGCCGTGCCCACCATCCTCCGCAATCGAGAGAAGTGGTGGGCATACTTGCACTTTGCCCACCCTGCGAGAGCGAGTCGGCAGCCTCCGCTCAATGCGTCCAGACCAGCGCCGCGAATGCCGACGAGAGGTTCAGCTCCGCGAACATGATTTTGCCGATGCCCGCGACCAGCGTCAGCGGCACTGGTGTTTCACCTTCTTCCCGCGCTACTGCGAAACAACCGTTCTCAGGTCCGAGGCGAAGTATATTGCCTTCTCGGCTCGTTCAGTCCCGCGAGGGGCCGCCGTGACGTGTGGCGGATATGGATGATATGAATGACCTCGCCACTGACGCGGTAAAATATCCGAAGGGGATAGCGGACGACCGTTACCGCGCGGACCTGGGAACGTTGTGTCACCCGTGGCGATGAGAAAGGCGCACCCCGGACGCGCTCGATGACGTCAGCGAATCTTCGTCCGATGGCGTCGGCGACCGCTGGGCTGGCGTTGCTTGCGTAATAGGTTGCAATATCTTCGAGGTCAGCAAGCGCCTCTCGGGTCCAGACGACCTTCATCCGCGCTTGAATTTCGCGAAGACCTCTGCGACCTCGGCATCCGTAGCGAACTCGCCGCGATCTATGGAGGCTAACGCAGCGTCGATGCTTCGCAGTTCTTCCTGTGTCGCCACATATTCGCCGCCGAGCAGTTCGCTCTCGATTTCGCTGGCAATCGCAACCAACTCGTTCTGGGCCTCTTCGGGCCAAGTCTGGGCACGTTCCAGAAGATCTCGCAGATCGCTTGCAGCCATGCCCGACTATATCAGGTGCCGAAGAGCTTTCCAATCATCTATAGCCGATGGCTAGCGTCCGAACGCCAGCACGTGCAGCCCCAGCCGCTGCCGGACGATCCAGAACAGCAGCACGGTCTCGAAGCTCAGTGAGATCGAGGTCGCAGCCGCCGCGCCGTGGCCGCCGTAGCGCGGCACCAGCGCGATGCAGAGCACGACATTCATCACGAAGGCCAGCGCGTAGGCCAGCGCGCAGATCCTCTGCTGGCCGAGCATGTTGAGCAGCCGCTCCACCGGGCCGATGGCGGCGCGGACCACGAGGCCGATCGCGGCCACGAACATGATGTCGTAGCCGATCATGAATTGCGGTCCGAACAGCCACAGCAGCGGCTTACCGAGCGCGAGCAGCACGATGGTCGCGGCCAGCGACGGCCAGAACGTCCAGTTGATGGCGTGCGCGACGTAAGCCGACAGGCGCGCCTTGTCGCCGCTGGCATTGTATTCGGCGAAACGATGCGCCGTCGTCGCCGACATCGCGTAATGGATGAACGAGACCAGCGCCAGCGTCTTCACCACGGCGAAATAGACGCCGACCTCGTCCGAGGGACGGAATTGCTGCAGCACCAGCACGTCGGTGTAGGACAGCAGCAGGTAGAAGCTCTCGACCAGCAGGATCGGCAGCGAGACGGCGAGCCAGCCCTTGACGTCATAGACCTTCGGTCCCGGTGTGATGTGATCGGCGAGCTTGCGGTTCAGCACCGCCATCTGCCCGGCCATCGCGATCCACACCGCGCCCAGGCTCGCCAACATCGCGGCGACCGCGCCGAGGTGATAGCCGAGCAGAAAGGCGAGCGCTGTGATGCCGATGATCAGTGCCTGGCGGATGATGAATTGCGGCATCAGGCCGAGTTGCATCCAGTCGTGCGAGCGCGCGATGCCGTCCTGGGTGTTGGCGACGACGAAGGCGGGAAGCGTCATGCAGCCGATATAGAGCGGCAGCACCTCGGCCGGATCGATCCAGGGCGACAGCAATTTGACGATGCCGGCAAGGCCGAGCGACACCAGCGTGGACACGGCAAAGGTCAGCCAGCGGCTGCCGGAGAGGAAACCGCGCAGCAGCGCCTGCGCGCCGCTGGCGCGGTACTCCGGAATGATTTTTTGCGCCGAGGCCGAGATGCCGAAATCCATCATGCTGCCGAGCAGCAGCACCCAGGTCCAGACATAGACGTAGATGCCGTAATCGGACGTACCCATCCAGCGCGCGAGCAGCACCTGCGAGACATAAGCGAGGCCGGCGCTGATGACGCGGATGACGAAGATGGTGCCGGCGAGCTGCCGCGTCAGCGACGCCTCGCTCGATCCGCCCGCGAGCTTGGCGCGCAGCCGCGCAATCAGGCCGGCCGGTCCGGTCGTTGCGGGTGGTGCATCCATCACGGCCAATTCGAAGAATCCCCAGGGCGACCTGCAGCGGCAGGTGAGGGATTAGCAACCATTCGTTAAGATTCGGTTGGGCGGGGTGCCGTAACCCCAAACGCGGTGTCGTTCGCGGACAAGCGCGCCTCAAGCGCGCGCCGATCTGGGACCCATAACCCCAGGGAGAAGTTGTTGCGTGCTGGCAACTCCGAATCTTCGCCAAACCACTCCCTGTGGTGATGGGTCCCGGGCTCGCGCTTCGCGCGCCCCGGGACGACAGCTGAATGTGGAACGCCAGCAGAGCAACGTACTCGCGTTGACCGGGCCTCACTCCAAATTCGTATTGAACTCGTACGCCTTCTCCGGCCCGACCAGCGTGAACTTCAGCGCGGCGCCCTCGGGCTTGGCGCCCGGCGGCAGTCCGTCGAGCTCGAACGAGAAGCGCATCACCCCCGGCGGGCTATGCGGTGCCGGCGCCGGAATCGGCAGCGCCCAATCGGGTGTCGGGCCTTCCACGAACAGATTGACCTTGCGGCTGTCGGGCGTCACCACGTCGACCACCACGTTCTTGGGCCCGTCACGCTTGACGTCGCGAATGGTGAGCGGATTGGGATCGCCGATATTGGCGGGCTTCGGCACGGTGTCGAGCGCGGCACGCAAGTTCGCATCCTCGGTCGAGGCGACGCTGTTGAAGCCGAGCTCGGCGCTGGCCTCCACCGGAATGCAGAGCTTCTCGCACACCGCGTAGTTGATCTCCGCGCGCAAGGTCACCGGCTTGTCCGCAGCCTTGGCGACGATGCGCAGGGGCAGCACGACCTGGTCGCGATAGCCGATCGAATGGCCGCCCGCGCCGTCGTCGAATTTCAGCGGTGCCGGCCACATCACCGTCACCGCTTCGACATTATCGGACTTCGAGAAGTCGAACCGGGGTGGAACGCCGGAATCGCCGGGCGACCGCCAGTAGGTCTTCCAGCCGGGCTGGAGCTGGAAGGCAATACCGCCGAGCAAAACCGCGCCGCTGCGCGATCCCGCCAGCAGCCGCACCGCGGAATGTCCGTCGCGCTGCCAAGGCGAGGCGTCATCGGCACGGGCGGCGATGGCCAACGCCGACGCGAGCAGGGTTGTTGCGACGCCAATCGCCGCACGCAGGGGAACTCTCGTAAGCATAGCACGTCTTTACAGGGTGGCCCCGGGCCAAACCATTGAATTGCGTGTGATGGATGCACTTGAATCAAGTCGCCGCAAGCCTTGATTTGACAGCCGCCCGGCCCGACATCAGGATAGGAATTGAAACCGGAGTGCTTGAGCGATGGCTCCCACAGGCAAGAGGACGGGCGAAAGCACCCGCAGCTCGGGCGCCGCGTTGCCCAGTTCCGGCTATCTCGACGGCCGGCTCCTGATCGCAATGCCCGTGATGGGCGATTCCCGCTTCGAGCGCTCGGTGATCTATCTCTGCGCCCATTCGGCGGAAGGTGCGATGGGCATCATCGTGAACCATCCCGCCGGCAGCATCGATTTCCCCGAGCTCTTGCAGCAGCTCGGCATCATCAAGAAGGGCGAGCACATCAAGCTGCCGGAGAACGCCGAAAGCATGAAGGTGCTGCGCGGCGGCCCGGTCGACACCGGCCGTGGCTTCGTGCTGCATTCCAGCGACTTCTACATCGAGAACGCGACGCTGCGGATCGATGACGGCGTCTGCCTGACCGCGACGGTCGACATCCTGCGCGCCATCGCCAACGGCTCCGGCCCCAAGCACGCCATCCTCGCGCTCGGCTATGCCGGCTGGGCGCCGGGCCAGCTCGAGACGGAGATCCAGAGCAACGGCTGGCTGCATTGCGATGCGGATGCGGATCTGATCTTCGGCGACGACGTCGACGACAAGTACAACCGCGCCCTGCAGAAGATCGGCATCGATCCCGGCATGCTCTCGAACGAGGCCGGGCACGCGTAGCTGGTGGAGTGCTTCGCACAGCTCTCACCCATCGTCATTGCGAGCGAAGCGAAGCAATCCAGAATTCTCCACGGAGGCAGTCTGGATTGCTTCGTCGCTTCGCTCCTCGCAATGACGACAGCGCCTACTCCGCCGCCTGCTGCTGCACCGTCGGCTCGGTGCCCGCCACCGTCGCGCGGCGCATGTCGCGGGGCTGGGACTGGTCGTAGCGGCGGACGCGGTGCATGGTCTGGCGGTTGTCCCACATCACGAGGTCATGCAGCTTCCATTTGTGCACGTAGACGAACTCAGGCTGCGTGGCGTGCTCGTTCAGATCGCGCAGCAACAGCCGCCCCTCGGGCACGCTCATGCCGACGATCTTGCCGGCATGCGATGACAGATACAGCGACTTGCGGCGATGCACGGGATGCGTGCGCACCAGCCGCTGCAGCACCGGCTTGAACATATGCTTCTCTTCGTCGGTGTATTCGGTGAAGCCGAGCGATCCCCGCGAATACATCAGCGAATGCTCGCAGACGAGGTCCTCGATCTCCGCCTTGGTCTCGTCGTCGAGCGCGTCATAGGCCGCGCGCATGTCGGCGAATTCGGTGTTGCCGCCCTTCGGGTTCACCACGCGCGCCGACAGCAGCGAGAACTTTGCGGGGATGGGGCGGAAGGAGCTGTCGGAGTGCCACAGGCAATTGCCGAGGTTGAACAGATTGGCGCGGCTGTCCTTCGGCAGCGGCTTGCCGTCCTTGCCGAGGTTGGAGACGTCGTTCAGGCCCGAGGTGAGGCGGTGTTCATCCGCCTTGGTGATGTTGCCGCCGCGCGCTTCCTCGCGCTGGCCGAAGTTCAGCGCGAACGCCATCTGCTGCTCGTCGGTGATGTCCTGATCGTGGAAGACGAGCACGGCGTACTTGTCCATGGCGGCCTCGATCTCGCGCGCCTCATCCGGCGTGAGCGGCTTGCGCAGATCGAGGCCGGATACCTCGCCGACGAAATGTTTCTGAAGCTGCCGGATGGCGATGGTCATGGCGTTCCTCCCGCATCGACGAGCGGTTTCCCCGCTCTGTTGTGGAAAAAATGACTCCCGCATCCGGCGATGTCAACGCGCCGCGCGCATGGCTCTCACGCGTTCCGCGCCATCAGCCCGCCGTCGACCGGGATCACCGCGCCGGTGAGGAAGGACGCCGCGGGCAGGCACAGGCTCAGCGTCATATGCGCGACCTCTTCAGGGTCGCCGTAACGGCCGAGTGCGGTGCGGCGCTTGGCGTAGATGGTCTTGTGCTCCTCCGGGATGCGGTCCGTGATTCCCGTGCGGATCGGTCCGGGACAGATGCAGTTGACGGTGATGCCCTCGCGGCCGAGCTCCACCGCCAGCGAGCGGGTGAGGCTCACAACGCCACCCTTCGCGGCCGAGTACGGGCTGTGCAAGGCGGTGGCGCCGAGCGCCTCGGTCGAGGCGATGTTGACGATGCGCGGGCTCTTCGACTTGCGCAAGTGGGGCAGCGCCGCGCGGATGATGCGTGGATGCGCCGTCAGCATCACGGCGATCCCCTTCGCCCAGGCGTCCTCGTAGGCCTCATCGTCGATCGCGACACGCACCGAGATGCCGGCATTGTTGACGACGATGTCGAGCCCGCCGAAATGCGCGGCGACATCGCCGACCACACGCTTGATCTCGTCGCCGTCGGCGACATCGAGCTTCCACGCCCGTGCCGCGCCACCGCTCGCCGCAATCTCCCTGGCGACGTCCTGCGCGCCATGCTCGGCGAAATCCGAGACGGCGACATTCGCACCTTCGCTAGCGAATACGCGCGCGGTGGCGCGCCCCATGCCGCTGGCCGCGCCGGTGACGAGCACGGTGAGGCCCTTCACGGACCGGCTGAGCTCCCTGAAGTCGGACATGCTGTTTCCTCGCGCCGAGCTGGTTCTTGTTATGATTGACAAGGCTGGCATCGATCCGCAGACAGGTCAAACAAGCAGACAACAACAGGGGAGGCCGAGAATGGCAAACGAGCTCGATTTCTCAGGCAAGCAGGTGCTGGTGGTCGGCGGTTCCAGCGGCATCGGCAACGGCATCGCGCAGGCCTTTCGCGCCAAGGGCGCTTCTGTCGCGGTCTGCGGCACGCGTGCTCACGCAGCGGAATATTCAGCCGAGGAAGGCTCCGATCTCGAAGGTCTTGCTTACGCGCAGCTCGATGTCGGCAATCCCAATGCGATCGAAGCATTCAAGCCATCGTTCGAACGTCTCGACATCCTGGTGCTCGCGCAGGGCGCGGTGATCTACCGCCGCGGCGAATTCGAGATGGCGGGTTTCCGCAAGGTCGTCGAGGTCAATCTGATGAGCCTGATGGCCTGTGCGACGCGCTTTCATTCCATGTTGCGGGACGCGAAGGGCGCGCTGATCATCGTGTCCTCGACCGCGGCCTATCATTCCACCATGGGCAATCCCGCCTACAATGCCTCGAAGACCGGTGCGGTCGGATTGACGCGGACGCTTGGCGAGGCCTGGGCCGAGGACGGCATCCGCGTCAACGGCATCGCGCCAGGGCTCGTCGACACCAAGATGACGAAGGTGACGACCGACAATCCGAAGCGGCTGGAAGGCGCGCTCGCCCGCATCCCGCTGCGGCGATTGGGCACGCCGGCCGACATGGCGGGCGCGGCGCTGTTCCTGGCCTCGCCGCTGTCGTCCTACATCATCGGCCAGACGCTGGTCGTCGATGGCGGCCTGATTCTGTAGGAGAGCCTAAGGAACCGCGCTGCGTCTGATCGGTTACTTCGGCTGACCACCGAGGAGGATCATCATGGACACGGATCGGATTGTTGGATCGGCGAAGGAATATGCCGGACGCGCGGAAGGCGCGATCGGCGACATGGCAGGCGATGCCAAGACTCAGGCATCGGGCAAGGCGCGGGAAGCCGCGGGCACGGTGCAAAATCTCTACGGCCAGGCCAAGGATGCCGTGCGCGAGGCCACGGACACTGCCGCGGGCTATGCCAAGGATGCCTATGAGAACAGTGGCGAGACTTTCCGCGACGGCTCGAAGGCCATCGCGCAGAAGGTGCAGGACAACCCGCTCGGCGCGCTGCTGGTTGCCGGCGGCATCGGCTTCGCGCTGGCGCTTCTGATGTCGCGTCCCGCCCGTCGCCCGCCGTCACGCTGGCGCTATTACGGCTGATTGTCGTGCGTCATTCCGGGGCGCGCCTCTTGGCGCGAGCCCGGAATCCATTCATCAACATTGCCGGTGGCACGATGGATTCCGGGTTCGCGCTATGCGCGCCCCGGAATGACATCTGAAATCGTCAGAGACGATTACCGGAACATCTCGGCCGAGCGGCCAACGTTGCCCGGCGGACGCGGGACCCCAGGATTGGGATTCGGATTGCGCGGTCCGGGCGCAGGCGCCAGCTGGCGTGGGGCCGGCGGGGGCTGCGGCGAGCCGAAGCCGAAGAAATCCCGGAATGAGGGCGTTGCCTGGGCCGGCTGTTGTGGCGGGAGCTGCGGCTTCTTCGGCGCGAGCTTTGGTGGCGTGATCGCGACGGCCGCGCCCGGTGCGCCCTGAGCCGCCCCGCCGTCCGGCGTCGTTGCCGCCATCGGCGTATCGCCCTTGGCCTGCTCGCGGCCGACTTCCCGGCGCGGCCAGGCATAATCGTCGGCACGGCCGGCGGGAGCTGCCAGCGGTTCACCCTTCACCATGGTCTTTGCCGCGAGCGCATCGACGGCGGCGGGACGCGTGCCTGGTCCGCCCAGCAATTGATCGGTCGAGATCGAGGCTGCAACCAGCGGCACGATCGGCCCGGCCAGCGGCCTCGGCGCGGGCTTGCCCGGCTCGGCGCTGGTGTCGGGCGTCGCAGGCTCGCTCGGCAGCGCGATCGGGCCGGAGCGTCCGGCAAGCAGGCGCGTGATCTCGCGCTCGACATAATGCGCGAGTTTTCGTGCGCCCGGCTTCGTGAAGTAGACGCCGTCGGAGCTGCGGAGCTGGCGGATCTGGCCTTCGAAGTCCGGGCCCTTCTGCAGGAAGCGGCCGGCCTCGTCGACGAAGCCGTCCCAGACGTCGACATAGGTGATGCCGGCCTTGGCGGCGCCCTCACGGTAGAGCGAATCCAGGAACAGCGTATCCGCGGTGCCCTTCGGTCCGCGAACTGCGGGCAGGCCGACCCAGAGCACGGGCACGCCCTTGGCCTTGAGCACGCCCGCGAGCTCCTCGATCTTCTTGCCGTAGAGCTCGACCCAGCGCTCGTCGCGGAATTCATAGAGGCCGTTCGGGTTGCGCGCGGTCTTTTCCGGCGCGGCCGCCGGCGTGTCGGCGTTGTCGGCGTCGTCCTGCGGCAGGTCGGCATCGGCAGGCTTGTCGTCCGGCTTGGCGGCGGTGTCGGGCTTGGCATCGCCGGGCTTCGCCGGTGGCTTGGCGCGCGCACCCTTGTCGTTCTTCTTGTCCTTGTCTTTTTCCGCGGCTGCCTTGTCGGATTTGTCGGCGGCCGGCTCGCGGATCGCGACGCGGTCGTTGAGGCCGAGCATGACGACGATCACGTCGGGCTTCTCGGTCTCGAGAATGCCCTTGGCCGCCGCGGCCCAGTCCGCGGGCTCGCCCTTGGGCTGGTACTTGATCAGGCCGGACGTGGTCTTGTGCTTGCGGATAACGCCCATGTCGGGCTGCTCGGCGTAGGCGTCTTCGAGGCCATAGGCGAGCCAGTCGGCCATGGCATCACCGATCACCAGCACGTTCTTCTCAGGAATGGTGTCGCGCTTGGCCGGTGCCGGCGCGCGCGAAAAATCCTGGCGCGGCGCTTGCTGCGGCTGCTGCTGGAATGGTGCGAAGAAGTCGCCGCCGAACCAGCCGCCACCTCCGCCGCCCCGGGGTGGCGGTGGTGGGGCCGAACGCTGCGGCGGGCCGCCGAAGCCGGGGAAGTTGAAGAACTGTGCCGAAGCCGGTGCAGCCACCGATACCAGGATCGCAAGCGCCGTCCCCAGCGCGATCAGCGGGCCGGTCTCGGTCAGCGCCTTGAACAGGGACTTCTTCGACATGCGATCTCGGGCACGCGCAATGGGGGATCGGAGCTAGCTCGATATAATAACGGAATCAGGCGCCAAACGGGCAAATTCCATCGCAGATTCTTGTCCATAGACCGGGGAACACCAGTCCCGGTCAAGGTTATCAGCCAAAATCCGCCTTCAAGGTTACTTCAGGCGCGATTTTTACCGCCCGCGCAGCCGGTCCAGCACGTCGGACGAGGCAAAACCGTCGGCGGGGGCCCCGATCGAGGCCTGGAAGTTGCGCAAGGCCTCCCTGGTCATGCCGCCGAACTGGCCGTCCGGGGTGCCCTTGTAGAAGCCGCGCTGGGCCAGCAGTTGCTGCAGCTCCAGCCGCTCGGTCCGTGACAGCTCGCGCTCCTGGCGCGGCCAGGGCTGCACGAAAGGCTGTCCCCCGCGCAGCCGGTCGGCGAAATGGCCGATCGCCAGGGCATAGGCTTCGGCCGGGTTGTACTTCATGATGACGCGGTAATTCTGCAGCATCAGAAAGCCCGGTCCCTGCGCGCCGGCCGGCGCCAGCAGGTAAGCTTTCTCCGCCGGCTGCGGAAAGGGCTGGTTGTTCGGACGCTTGAGCCCGAGCTTCTCCCATTGCGCGATCGGCATCGCCTTGGCGCGGTCGGCCAGCATATAGTTGAAGCCTTGCGGCACCACGACCTCAAAGCCCCAGGTCTGGCCGGGCTGCCAGCCGTCCTTCTTCAGATTGTTGGCGGTCGACGCAATCAGGTCCGTTGGATTGTCGACGACGTCGCGCCGGCCGTCGCCGTCTCCGTCCACCGCGAAGCGCTTGAACGCGGTCGGCATGAACTGGGTCGGGCCGAAGGCGCCGGCCCAGGAGCCGCGCAGCTGCTCCGGACGCAGATCGCCGCGGTTGAGGATCTCCAGCGCGGAGAGGAATTCGTCCTTGAAATAGGCCTGGCGGCGGCCGATGCAGGCGAGCGTCGCGGTCGATTGCAGCACGCTGCGGTCGCCCATCTGCGTCGAGTAATTGGACTCGATGCCCCAGATCGAGGCGATGATGGTGCGGTCGACACCGGTGGCTTTCTCAGTCGCGTCGAACTGCGCCTTGTATTTGGCGAGGACCTCGCGGCCTTTGGCGAGGCGGTTGTCGTTCACCAGGATGTCGAGATAGTCCCAGATCGACTTGGTGAATTCCGGCTGCGAGTCCATGAGGTCCATGATGCGCAGGTCGGGCGAGAGTCCGGCGGTGAAGCGCTGAAAGTTCTCCTGCGTGACGCCGCGCCGTGCAGCATCGGGCCACATCGCAGCGACGCAATTGTTGAAGTTGCCGGCGGCCTCGCGGATCGCGGCGGCCGTCATCAAGGGATGGCCGGAGGCGCCGTCCTCGCCGCTCCAGGGCAATGCTCCCGTCGGCGCGCCGCTCGGGCCAGGTGTGGGTTGCGCCGGTGCCGGGTTCGATCCCGAGAAGATGCCGCCGAACAGGTTGGACAGGCCGTTCTGCGCCTGCGCGTCCGCGCCGGCCGGCAGCAGCAAAGCGGCCGCAACGACTGCGCCGCCAGCCCGTCTCGCCAGTCCTGCCATTGATTGCATCATATCCCACCCGTCGGCCTGAAAACCCGCCACAGGAGGCCTGGTTAGCGTTGCCAATAGCTTAACAAAGGTGAAATTTTGGTGACGGCCTTTTTCTTAACTCTGTCGGGGCGAGGCCCCACATCCGCCTTTGTTGGCGGCTGCAAACAGGCTAGCAAGAATGCCATTGCTCCCGTCCCATGTGCCCCAAGGTATTCGATCGATCCCATGAAGATTCGCAAAGCTGTATTCCCCGTCGCCGGCCTCGGCACCCGCGTTCTGCCTGCCACCAAGGCAATGCCGAAGGAAATGCTGACCATCGTCGACAAGCCGCTGATCCAGTACGTCTATGACGAGGCGAAGGAAGCCGGCATCGAGCACTTCGTCTTCGTCACCGGCCGCAACAAGGCTGTCATCGAGGATCATTTCGACCGGATGTTCGAGCTCGACGCGACGCTGGCCGCACGCGGCAAGAAAGCCGAGCAGGACATCCTGGCGCAGAACCAGCCGGAAGCCGGCGCGGTCAGCTTCACCCGGCAGCAGGCGCCGCTCGGCCTCGGCCACGCGGTCTGGTGCGCGCGCGACATCGTCGGCAACGAGCCGTTCGCCGTGGTGCTGCCGGACGAACTCGTGCTCAACACGCCCGGCTGCCTGAAGCAGATGATCGAGATGGCGTCCTCGCTCGGCGAAAAATCCAATCTGGTCGCGGTCGAGGCGGTGCCCGATCATCTGACCCACCAATACGGCATCTGCGGCGTCGGCAAGCGCAACGGCAAGATGTTCGAGGTCGACGGCATGGTCGAGAAGCCGGCCAAGGGCACGGCGCCGTCCAACCTCTCGATCACCGGCCGCTACATCCTGCAGCCGGAGATCTTCAAGATCCTGGAGACCCAGGAGCGCGGCGCCGGCGGCGAGATCCAGCTCACCGACGCCATGATCGGGCTTGCCAAGACGCAGAAATTCTACGGCGTCGAGTTCGAGGGCGAGCGCCATGATTGCGGCTCCAAGCCCGGCTTCCTGCGCGCCAACATCGCCTACGGCTTGAAGCGCCCGGAATTGCGCGACGGCCTGATCGCGGAGATGAAGAAGTATCTGGGGCAGTAGTTCCCGGCGTCATCTCTCTGCTCGTCATTGCGAGGAGCGAAGCGACGAAGCAATCCAGACTGTCTCCGCGGAGGGATTCTGGATTGCTTCGCTTCGCTCGCAATGACGACGGCGAGGGAGTTTCTCACGCCACCAGCGACAGCTGCGGGAGGCTCGCGACCACCGACTGGTTGCGCCCGCCGGCCTTGGCGGCGTAGAGCGCCTTGTCGGCGGCGGCAACCAGCAGCGCCCAGTCCATGCCGGCGGCGGGGACGAGGCTGGCGATGCCGCAGGACACCGTCGACATCGCCTGATCGTCGGACCAGCCCTGCACCTTGTGGCGGATCGTCTCCGCCACCTTGAAGGCATCGGCGGCCGAGGTGTTCGGCAGCAGCACGGCGAATTCCTCGCCGCCATAGCGCGCCGCGCAGTCGCCGGCGCGGCTCACCGAATCGGAAATGCAGATGGCGATGCCGACCAGCACCTGGTCGCCGGCCTGGTGGCCGAAGGTGTCGTTGTAGGCCTTGAAGTGATCGGCATCGATCATGAGCAGCGCGATCGGCGCCTTCTGGCGCATGGCGCGCCGCCATTCGACGTCGATGACGGAATCGAACTTGCGGCGGTTCTTCAGGCCCGTGAGCGCGTCCGTCGTCGCCAACTCCTCGAGCTTGCGCTCGGCCTCGGCGCGCCGGCCGATCTCGCGCGCCAGCACGAGCGTCGATCCCAGCACGAACAGCGCGAGCGCCAGCACCACGGCGCCGATGCGGATCGCCTCCTTCTGCCAGAGCGCGAACACCGCGGCCAAAGGCTTGCCGGCGACCACGAACAGCGGACCATTGTTCTTGCTGCGGACATAGAGTCGCGGCGTCGGATCGACCGGGCCCTGTCCCGAATAGGAGGCGCCGACCCTGAGATTGTCGGCCTTCCAGTTCTGGCGGTCGTTCAGGTTCGTGCCGATGACGTCGAGATCGAATGGCCGCCGCATGATGATGGTGCGGTCGCGCTTGAGCACGGTGATGGTGTCGTCGGGGTCGAGGTTGAGCCGATCGAACAATTCGTGGAAATAGCTGAAGCGGATCGAGCCGGCGACGACGCCCATGAAGCCGCCGTCCGCGTCGCTGATGCGCCGGCTCAACACGATCGAGTAGGCGCCGCGAAACAGCATGGGACGGCTGATGAACAGCTCCGCGCCGGGATTGTCCCGGTGAACCCTGAAATAGTCTTCCTCGCTGCGGTCCTCCGGCAGCGGATCGAGCGTGGAGGCGTCGATGGTCAGCCGGCCCTCGGCGTCGAACACCTGGATGGCGCCGAAATGCCTGGCGGTGGTTGCGTGGTCGAACAGGATCAGGTGACGGATCGGCTTCGAGACCGTCGCGAGCTCGGGCAGCAGCATGTTGCTGGCGACCGCCTTCAGCGACAAATCGTAGATCTCGACGTTGCGGCTGACGTCGGACTCGATCGTGGTCGCAAGGTTCTCCAACGTCTGGCGGGCGAGCGCCTCCTCGCCGCGGCGCATGTCGAGCATGACGTTGACGCAAATGGCTGAAAAGCCGATCACCGTCACCACGGACGAGATGATCAGCAGCTTCGCCGAAATCCGCCACGGCCGGCGGGCCGCAACGTCGCGCCATCCAGAGAACATTGTTCGCTCCTGTCCATAGTGGATGCGCCCGAAAGCTTGCGTAGTGTTTAAGCCGCGACGGCGCTGCTGCAATGAGTTAAGAATCGGTTTATGCGGCTGACGGTTTTGAGCAGGCCTGATCTTCGGCCCCGGACGAGAGGACGAGTGTGAACGACTACGACGCGTTGCGCGATTATCTGCTGCGGCAGAAGCAGGAGGAGCTCGTGCTGAGCTTCGAGCAGATCGAGGAGATCATCGGCGCGGCGCTGCCGCGCGCGGCCCAGCGTGCCTCATGGTGGGACAGCCTGCGCAGCCCCGACATCCAGATGCCGCAACGCGAAGCCTGCCTCGCCGCCGGCTTCGTGGCAACGCGCATGCCCGACGGCCAGAGCGTGAGATTCAGGAAGCAGAAGGGTGAGCGGCGGCGATAGTATCGTAGGGTGGGCAAAGCGAAGCGTGCCCACCACTTCTGCTGCCGTGGTGCAAGGATGGTGGGCACGGCGCAAGTGCGCCTTTGCCCACCCTACGATATCGGACTCGCGGAGCAATCAGCTCGCAGCTTCCAGCCGCACTTCCGTGAGCAGCCGCATCGCCGCGTCGGCATCCATCGGCTCGCCGAAGGCAAAACCTTGCGCGTATTCGCAGCCCATCTGGTAGAGCTCGACGGCGTCCGAATCCGTCTCGGCGCCTTCGGCGACGACGTCCATGCCGAGATCGTGCGCGAGCGCGATGATCGACTTCAGGATCACGGGACGGGTGCCGCGGCTGCTGGTGCGCACGAAGGACTGGTCGATCTTGATGGTGTCGAACGGGAAGCGCTGCAGATAGGCCAGCGAGGAATGGCCGGTGCCGAAATCGTCGAGCGACAGCCCGGTGCCGAGCTCGCGGATCCGGGTCAGCATCTGGGCTGCGTGCTCCGGATTCTCCATCACCAGCGATTCCGTCAGCTCGAGCTTGAGCGTGCCGCGCGCCACCGAGGAGCGCGACAGCACGGTGCGGATGTCGTGGATCAAATCGTGGCGCAGCAGCTGCCGTGACGAGACGTTGACGGAGGCGAAGATCGGCTCGCGCGAGCGCATCGCGCGTTGCCACACCGAAAGCTGCTTGGCGGTCTGGTCGAGCACGAACATGCCGAGGTCGACGATCAGGCCGGTCTCCTCCGCAATCGAGATGAACTCCGAGGGCGCCATGCGCCCAAGCTTCGGATGATCCCAGCGCGCCAGCGCCTCGAAGCCGGCGACGGAGCGATCCTCCAGTCGCACGATCGGCTGGTACAGGATCGTGATCTCCTGGCGCTCGATGGCGCGCCGCAATTCGCTCTCCAGCGTCAGGCGGTCGGTCTTCCGCGCGCGCATCGCCGGCTTGTAGACGTCGATGCGGTCGCCGCCGATGCGCTTGGAATGATACATCGCCAGCTCGGCATCCTTGATGATCTCGTCCGTGAGCTGGGTTTGCGGATCGGACAGCGCGAGGCCGATCGATGCGGTGAGGAAGATCTCGCGGTCGTTGAAGGCGATCGGCGCGCGGATGGTCTTGCGGATCGTCTCGGCAAAAGCGGTGATGCGCGCCGGGTCCTGCTCCGAGAGCAGGATCAGGCCGAACTGATCGCCGGCCATGCGGGCCAGCGTGTCCTGCGGCTTCAGGATGCGGGTGAGGCGGCGCGCCAAAGTGAGCAGGATGGAATCGCCGACCGCGATCCCGACGGAATCGTTGACCTGCTTGAAGCGGTCGAGGTCGATCACCATCAGCGTCGGCCGCAGCGTCGGCATGGTCTTGGCGAAATGCGCGACCGCACCGAGCCGGTCCATGAACAGCTTGCGGTTGGGCAGGCCGGTGAGGTTGTCATGCACGGAATCGTGCAGCAGGCGTTCTTCCGCGTTGCGCAGCTCGGTGACGTCGGTGAGCGTGCCGACCACGCGCGAGACCTCGCCGTCCGAGCCGACCACCGGGCGCGCCTTGAGCGCGAACCACATGAAATGGCCGTCCGGCGTGCGCAGGCGGAAATCCTGCACCAGACGGCCGCGGCGCTGGTCGAGCACGCTGTCGAGCGCGGCGCGGAAACGGTCCTGGTCGAGCGGATGCAGCACCTCGAGCCAGGACGCCGCCGGGCCTTCCAGCGTGCCGCGCTTCAGTCCCAGCAGGGCTTCGGTCTCGGGGCTGGTGAACACCTTGTCGGCCGAGACGTCCCAGTCCCAGATCAGGTCGCCGGAGCCGGCCAGCGCCAGGGCGCGCCGCTCGATATCGGAGACGACGCCCGTGCTGGCACCGCCGCCGGCAAAGGCATGCTGCATCACCGTGAAGCCGATCAGCATCACGATCAGCACAAGGCCGCCGAGCAGCGCTGGGCCGACGATGTCGTTGGTGACGGAGCCCGCCACCGTCATGCCTGCCGCCACCACCCAGACCACGAGGAGGAACCAGGTCGGGATCAAGAGCACGGCGCGGTCGAAGCCGTGGGTGGAGAGATAGACGATCAGCGCGAAACCGGCGAAGGCGATCAGCACCAGCGAGATGCGCGCGATGCCGGAGGCCACCGCCGGGTCGAATAGCGCGAGCGCCACCAGCGAGCCGAGGAAGGCGAGCCAGCCGACCGTGATGTGCGAATAGCGCACGTGCCAGCGGCTGAGATTGAGATAGGCGAACAGGAACACCAAGAGCGTCGCCGCCAGGATCGCCTCACCCGCCGCGCGCCAGATGCGCTCGGCGTTATTCGACATGTCGAGCACCTTGCCCCAGAAGCCGAAATCGACGCCGATATAGACCAGCACCGCCCAGGCCAGCGCCGCCGCGGCCGGGAACATGATGCTGCCCTTCACCACGAACAGGATGGTCAGCACCAGCGCGAGCAATCCGGAGATGCCGATCACGATGCCCTGGTACAGCGTGAACGAGTTGACCTTGTCCTTGTAGGCTTCGGGCTCCCACAGATAGAGCTGCGGCAGCTTGTCGGTGCGCAGCTCCGCGACGAAGGTGACGACGGCGCCGGGGTCGAGCGTGATGCGGAACACGTCGGCGGTGGCGCTCTCCTGCCGTTCCGGCCGGTCGCCGATCGAGGGCGTGATGGTCGCGATGCGCGACAGGCCGAGGTCGGGCCACAGCAATCCCGAGGAGACGATGCGGTAATGCGGGGCGACGATCAGGCGGTCGAGCTGGTCGTCGGTGTTGTTGGCGAGCGCGAACACCACCCAGTTCTGCCCGCCCTCGCGGGCGCGCACCTCGATGCGGCGGACGATGCCGTCGGTGCCGGGCGCGGTGGAGACCTGGATGCGATCGGCATCGCTGCGCTGATGCTCGAGCACGCTGGTGAGGTCGATCGCGGGCGCGTCGCTACGGACGCTGACGGCGTCGAGCGCGCGCGCGGGATACGCGGCGACGAGAATCATGAGGCCCAGCGCGATGGGCGCGAGGCACCTGATCAGACGCAAGGTCAGTTCTCCGCGTTCGACGCAAACTCGTCAGTGCAAGGCGAATCTAGAAGGCGATTTCAGACCGAACCGATGTGGTTCGGTGCGTCGCGATAGATGCCACGAAAGCGAGGAAAATCAAAGGGTTTCCGGCTTGCCCTGTGGGCCGGCGGCCTAGGCCTCCAACACAATTTTGCCAATATGTGCGCTGGTTTCCATGCGCCGGTGGGCGTCTGCCGCCTTTTCCAGCGGGAAAGTGCTGTCCATCACCGGCTTGATGCGGCCTTCGCGCAAAAGCGGCATCACTTTCTGCTCGATCGCGGCCACCATCGCGGCCTTGTCCGCATTACTACGGGGGCGCAAGGTCGAGCCGGTATGGGTCAGGCGCTTGACCATGACCTTGGCGATGTTGACGCTGACCTTGGGGCCGTTGAGGGTCGCGATCTGGACGATGCGCCCGTCCACCGCGGCGGCATCATAGTTGCGGTCGACATAGTCGCCGGCGACCATGTCGAGGATCAGGTTGACGCCGACGTTGTTGGTCTCAGCCTTGATCACGGCAACGAAGTCTTCGCTCTTGTAGTTGATGGCGCGGTCGGCACCCAGCTTGAGGCAGGCATCGATCTTGTCCTGCGATCCCACGGTGACGAACACTTTTGCACCGAAGGCTTTCGCAAGTTGGATCGCCATGGTGCCGATGCCGGAGGAGCCGCCATGGATCAGCAGCGTCTCGCCGGCCTTGAGGCCGCCGCGCTCGAACACGTTGTGCCAGACCGTCATCAGGGTTTCCGGCAGCGCTCCGGCTTCCTTGATCGACAGCGCCGGCGGCACGCTCATCGCCTGGGCATCCTGCGCGATGCAGTACTGCGCATAGCCGCCGCCGGCGACGAGCGACATCACCTTGTCGCCAATCTTGTGCCGCTTGGCATTGCTGCCGACCGCGACGACTTCGCCGGCGATCTCGAGGCCGGGCAGGTCGCTGGCGCCGGGCGGCGGCGGATAGGCGCCGGAGCGCTGCGCCACGTCGGGCCGGTTGACGCCGGCAGCCATCACCTTGACCAGGATCTCGTCGGGACCGGGCTGCGGAACGCTGCGTTGCTCCGGCACCAGCACCTCCGGCCCGCCGGGCTTGGAGATGGCGACCACGGTCATTTGCGCGGGCAGCTTGTCCATGATGTGTCCTTGAGCAAAGGTGCGGGAGGAAACGAGGCCCTTGCTTAGCCAGCGCGGTGCAGGCTGGCAACCGCTTAGGCCGTGTGGTCCGGTCCGCGGACGAGAGGAGGAACGACGATGCCGATGGAAGACGACGACCGCCCGCGCAAGAAGATCAGCCATGAGATTGGACAGGACCTCTCACTCTTGTCAGTGGAGGAACTGACCGAGCGTGTCGCGCTGCTCAAGACCGAGATCGCAAGACTGGAAGAAGCCGCCACCAAGAAGCGCGCCTCGCGCGATGCGGCGAACAGCATTTTCAAGTCGTAGCAGTCGCCACAGAACCGACTGTCGTCCCGGAGGCGTGGGCCGAACTTTCTCCGCCTCGTCATTCCGGGGCGGCGCGTCAGCGCCGAGCCCGGAATCAATAGCCACAGGCCGTTGAGACGGGCACGCTGATCGTGGCCGGCTACTCCATCCGCCTGTGGTTATGGATTCTCAGATGCGCAATTGCGCATCGTAGCTCGCGACGTCGTCGCGCCCCGGAATGACGGCCAGAGTTTTGTTCCGCACTTCATTCGGCCACTGGCCGACATGGCTAACGAAATCCCAAAAAATTAGCTCGTTTACTTCGGATTAAGCTTTCGGGTTTATGACTGGAACTGTCCTCGTTTGGACACCGAGTGGCTCCTGTCCACTCTGTTTGACGCCTCCCTGTTATCAACTTTCAAAGCCGCCGGTCTCCGGCGGCTCTTTTTTTGCTTCCGCTCCCGCTGTCTAGCATCCCCGTCCGGTTGCATTCCGAAGGATTGACCCGCGGAAACCATATCCGCGCTTGTCACTGGACTCCGCCTCTCGCCCGCGCAATGATTTGTTCATCATAAGCCGGCGCCAAAGCCGGGCAGTCAAACAGTTGCGTAAGAGGCGTTAACCATGGAACGTTTGCAGGCCGAAGGCGCTCTCGTTCAGCTCAGCGAGCGATTCACCAATTCTGCGGCGTTCGGCAGCCTGTTCCGGGAGGGCATGGACCTCGTCGAGGAGACCGCCGCCTATCTCGACGGCGCCGGCCGCGTCGAGGCCAAGGCCCTCGACCGCGCCGTCAGCCTCACCTACGCGACCGAGAGCATGCGCCTCACCACGCGCCTGATGCAGCTCGCCTCCTGGCTGCTGCTGCACCGCGCGGTGAAGGAAGGCGAGATGACGCTGAGCCAGGCCAACCGCGAGAAGACCAAGGTCAAGCTCACCGCCGCCGATCCCGGCCCGGCCGACACCATCGAGAAGCTGCCGGCGCAGCTTCAGGACCTGATCAATCGCTCGATGAGCCTGCAGACCCGCGTCCGCCGCCTCGACAGCACGATCCACACCCCGCCGGCCGAGCAGGCCGCGATCGGCAATCCGCTGGTGCCGCATCTCAACGCACTGAAGGCCGCGTTCGAGCGGTAGGTCTCACCGGTGCCGTAGGGCGGGGCAAAGGCGCAAGGCGCCGTGCCCACCATCTCCCTTCTTGGGATCACAATAGAGGTCGTGGGCACGCTTCGCTTTGCCCACCCTACGAGTCCTCGGCCTTGGCCGACGACCAGCCCCAAAACAAAAACGCCCCCGGTCTCCCGGGGGCGTTTCCATGTCCAGCCCTGCGGCCGGCTCAATCCTTCTTGAGGAAGCCCGAAAACTTCTTCTGGAAGCGCGAGACGCGGCCGCCGCGGTCCATGATCTGGGCGTTGCCGCCGGTCCAGGCCGGGTGCGACTTCGGGTCGATGTCGAGGTTCAGCGTGTCGCCTTCCTTGCCCCAGGTGGAGCGGGTCAGGTACTCGATTCCGTCGGTCATGACGACCTTAATCGTATGATAATTCGGATGAATTTCGGCTTTCATGGCAATTCCTCGGCGCTCCGGCGCCTTCTTGGGTGGCTCGCGAATGACGGATTTGGCCGGCTCTATACCTCACGAAACCCGGCAAAACAAGCCATGCTGCCGCGGTGAACCGGGGGTTTGCCCTAAGGGACTTCCCGGATTTGCCACTACTGTTGCACCGGCCTATTGGGAGCAAACGAATGCAATGGGTCGGATCTCATGAGCGCAGTGGAACGGCTTGATGACCAATATGTCGATCAGCCCGCAATGAACGCCGCGGACACCCCCTCGATCGAGGCCGAGCTGATCGAAGCGCCGGCCAAGGGCCGCGCCAAGCTGCGGCCGCTGCTCGCGCTCGCGCCCTATGTGATCCGCTATCGCGGCCGGGCGGCGCTGGCCTTCGTCGCGCTCACGATCGCAGCGCTGACCACGCTGCTGGTGCCGGTCGCGGTGCGCAGGATGATCGATTTCGGCCTGACGCCCGAGGGCATCGAGCTGATCAACAGCTACTTCTCGGTGATGCTCGCGGTCGTTGCCGTGCTCGCGATCGCGAGCGCCGCGCGCTACTACCTCGTGATGACCATCGGCGAACGCATCGTCGCCGATCTCCGGCGCGACGTCTTCGCCCATCTGTTGTCGCTCTCCCCCGCCTTCTTCGATTCCGCGCGCAGCGGCGAGTTGATCTCGCGCCTCACCGCCGACACCACCCAGCTGAAATCGGCCGTCGGCGCCTCCGTCTCGATTGCGCTGCGCAACCTGATGATGTTCCTCGGCGCGACGGCGATGATGGTGATCACGAGCCCGAAGCTCTCCGGCTTCGTGCTGCTCGCCATTCCCCTGATCGTGCTGCCGCTGGTGGCGTTCGGGCGCTGGGTGCGGCGCCTGTCGCGCAACGCGCAGGACACGCTCGCCGATGCCTCCGCCTATGCGGGCGAATTGGTCGGCGCGATCCGCACCGTGCAGGCCTATACCAGCGAGAGCTTCGCCGAGAAGCGTTTCGGCGGCGAGGTCGAGCAGGCCTATGAAGCCGCGCGCACCTCGACCCAGGCCCGCGCCGTGCTGACGGCGATCATCATCTTCATCGTGTTCGCAAGCGTGGTCGCCATCCTCTGGATCGGCTCGCATGACGTGCTCACCGGCGCGATCACGCCGGGCCGGCTCGGCCAGTTCGTGCTGTATGCGGTGTTCGCCGCAGCCGGCCTTGGCCAGCTGAGCGAGGTCTGGGGCGAGGTCTCGGCGGCATCCGGCGCGGCCGAGCGCCTGTTCGAGATCCTCCACGTCCAGCCCGAGATTGCCGTGCCTGCGGCGCCGCTTGCGCTGCCGGTGCCGGCGCGCGGCGAGGTCGGCTTCGACCGGGTCAGCTTCGCCTATCCGGCACGCGCCGACGTCAAGGTGCTCGACGCCGTGTCGTTCACCGTGCGCCCCGGCGAGAAGGTCGCGATCGTCGGTCCCTCCGGCGCCGGCAAGAGCACCATCTTTCATCTGCTGCTGCGCTTCTACGATCCGCGCAGCGGGACGATCTCGCTCGACGGCGTCCCGGTCAAGTCCGCCGACCCCGCAGATTTCCGTGCGCGAATCGCACTGGTGCCGCAGGAATCCGTGGTGTTCGCCGCGAGCGCCCGCGAGAACATCCGCTTCGGCCGGCCCGATGCGACCGATGCCGAGGTCGAGCGCGCCGCCGAGCTCGCCCATGCCGCCGAATTCATCCGCCGCCTGCCCGAAGGTTTCGAGACGGCGCTCGGCGAGCGCGGCGTGACGCTGTCCGGCGGCCAGCGCCAGCGCATCGCGATCGCGCGCGCCATCCTGCGCGACGCGCCGTTGCTGCTGCTGGACGAAGCCACCTCCGCGCTCGACGCCGAAAGCGAGACGCTGGTGCAGACCGCGCTGGAAGAGCTGATGCGCCACCGCACCACGCTGGTGATCGCCCATCGCCTCGCCACCGTGCTCTCCTGCGACCGCATCCTGGTGATGGACCAGGGCAAGATCGTCGAGCAGGGCACGCATGCCGAGCTCGTCGCCGCGAACGGGCTCTATGCCAGGCTGGCGAGGCTGCAGTTCGAAGGGGCGTGAGGCGTCGCCTCACTCTCGCAATGACGTGTGGAGGGAGCTTCGCCTTACCGGCACTTCGGCGACAGCGCCGGCACGTTCGGCCAGGGCCAGTTCTTCCAGCTGCCGTCCGCTTCGACGCAGGCTGATGCCCCAGGGCCGTTCGTCTGCGCAGGGGCGCTTGATGTCGCAAAGCGCTGGTCGACATAGGTCGTCGACACATAGCCGGCGACGATGACGCCCAGCATCACCGAGGACCCCTTGGCCAGCTCGCTCAGCTTCATCGATCGTCTCCATCGGCAATGCCTTGAGACAACGAATAACCGGCGCCTTGGGATCCCCGATGTGACAGGCCTCACGCCCGCCACACCATCTTCAGCACCGGCCGGCCCGAGGTCGGGTTCACGTCGTCGCCGGCATGGGCAAAGCCGTTGCGCTCGTAGAAGCGGATGGCGCGGGCATTGTCCTTGTTGACGAGCAGCGTGACGCCCGACGGTGACAGGCGCTTGGCCTCGTCCACCAGCAGCCTTGCCGCATCCGAGCCCCAATGCGCGGGATCGACCACGAGCTGGTCGAGATAGCCTTCGCCGTCGATGGTGACGAAACCGATCAGCGCACCGTCCTGTTCCGCCACCACGATTTGAGCCTTCGGCACCAGATCCTTGCACCAGCGCTCGCGCCACCAGTCCAGCCGCGCCGCGAAGTCGATCTGCGGATAGGCCTGCTGCCAGGTGCGATGCCAGAGGTCGATCGCGGCGGCCTCGTCGGAGGCCGCGTAGGGGCGGAGGTGGAGCGCGCTCACTACCGCTCCGTCAGTTTCAGCTCGATGCGGCGGTTGCGCTTGTAGGCCTCTTCCGTGTTGCCGGTATCGAGCGGCTGGAATTCGCCGAAGCCGGCGGCGACGAGGCGCTGGGCGGGCACGCCGAGCGAGACCAGATATTGCACCACCGAGATCGAGCGCGCCGCCGACAAATCCCAGTTCGACCTGAAGTTCGCGCCACTGACGGGACGCACGTCGGTATGGCCGTCGACGCGCAGCACCCAGGGAATGTCGCTCGGGATCTTCTTGTCGAGCTCGATCAGCGCGGCCGCCAAGGTGTCGAGCTCGGCGCGGCCCTCGGGCAGCAGCACCGCCTGGCCGGTGTCGAAGAACACTTCGGACTGGAACACGAAGCGGTCGCCGACGATGCGGATGTCGGGGCGGTTGCCGAGGATGGCGCGCAGCCGGCCGAAGAATTCCGAACGGTAGCGCGACAATTCCTGCACGCGCTGCGCCAGGGCGACGTTCAGGCGAGAGCCCAGGTCGGCGATGCGGTTCTGCGATTCCTTGTCGCGCTTCTCGGAGGCATCGAGCGCTTCTTCCAGCGCCGCCAATTGCCGGCGCAGCGCACTGATCTGCTGGTTCAATACCTCGATCTGCGCCAGCGCCCGCGCCGAGACCGCCTTTTCGGAATCCAGCGCCTTGCCGAGCTCGGCGGTCTTGCCTTGCGCGTCGTTGCCGGCGGCAGCTAAGCCGTCATAGAGCCCCTTGATGCGGTCGCGCTCGGTTTCGGCCGAGGCGAGGCCCGCCTTCAATTGCGAGACCTGGTCGTCGAGCGTGAGCTTGCCGAGCTTCTCCAGCGACAACAGCTCGTTGAGCTGGGCGATCTTGGCGTTGAGCTGCTCCAGCGCCTTGTCCTTGCCGGTGACCTCCTGCGACAGGAAGAACTGCACCACCAGGAACACCGACAGCAGGAACACGATAGACAGCACCAGCGTCGACAGCGCATCGACGAAGCCGGGCCAATAATTGAAGGCGCCTTCGCTGCGGCGGCCGCGCGCTAGTGCCATGCTGTTGATCTCCACTCTCGTGTCCCGGACGCGCTGCAGCGTGCAACGCTGCTGCGCAGAGCCGGGACCCATATTGTCCCTGACGCTGGGACCGGCTCAGCGACGCATCATTTCATGCTGCGTCGCGTCCGGGGCACGATACCGTCTCAACTCTTCTCGGGCTGCCGCGCGATCCGCTCCAACAGGCGGCGGATCTCGCGGTTCTGCTCGCCCTGGCCGTCGGCCCATTCGCGGATCATCTGCTGCTCGGTGCGCATGTGCGAGACCAGCGCCTGGATCGCTTCGGCAAGGCTCGCCATCGCCGCCGTGGTGCCGCGGCCGGCGCTGCCTTCCTCGAACACGGAACGCAGGCGTTCGACCGCGGCCTGAAGCTCCCCGCTGGCGACTCCGCCGCCGGAGGCGGCGGCGGGCACCTCGCCATTGCCGTATTCGCGCACGGTGGTGGCGAGCCAGTCTTCGAGGTCGGTGTAGAACCGGTTCTGCGCCTGGCTCGATTGCAGATCGAGGAAGCCGAGGATCAGCGAGCCGGCGAGGCCGAACAGCGAGCTGGAGAACGAGATGCCCATGCCGCCGAGCGGGGCGGCGAGGCCCTCCTTCAGCGTGTCGAACAGCGCCCCGGAATCGCTACCGACCTTGAGCCCGTCGATCACCTTGCCGACCGAGCCGACCGTCTCGATCAGGCCCCAGAAGGTGCCGAGCAGGCCGAGGAACACCAGCAGGCCGGTCATGTAGCGGGAGATGTCGCGGGCCTCGTCCAGGCGGGTCGCGATCGAATCGAGCAGGTGCCGCATGGTGGTCTGGGTGATGGTCATCCGCCCCGAGCGCTCCCCGCCCAGGATCGCCGCCATCGGCGCCAGCAGCTTGGGGTGACGGGACGGCGCCAGGCCGGGATCGGCGACGCGGAAATTGTTGACCCAGGAGACCTCGGGATAGAGCCGGATGACCTGGCGGAAGGACAGGATGATGCCGATGAACAGCACCGCCCCGATCAGGGCGTTGAGCCCGGGATTGGCGAAGAAGGCCTGGATGATCTGCTTGTAGAGCACCACGCCCACCAGCGTGCACAGCACCAGGAAGACCAGCATCCGCACCAGGAAGACGCTGGGCGAGGACAGTTTCGTGTACTCGATGTCCATGGTGGATCGGGAAGTGCCAGACCGCATGCCGGTATCATCCGTTACGTAAGCTTGCTTGCGGCGCGCACTATGGCACAGCGCCGGCCCAAAAAAAGCGCCGGATGCGCCGATTTCGGGGACAGCTCGGGGAACCCGGACCGGAAGCGGCGCTTTGATAAGCAGGTCTCTGCAGAAGTTCGCCATTCGGGGGGGCGCATGAGCGTCGTTTCCGCGATCATCGGGACTGCCGAGCGTGTGCCGCTGCCGGACGTGGTGATCCGCGCCGCGATCCAGCGCCTGTGCTCCCGCATGGCGACGCGCCTGTCCGCCCTGGGCGCCGGCGACGATGCCGCCTTTGCCGGCCGGATGATGCTGCGGCCGATCGCCGAGGGTACAGGTGCCGGGCATGACCAGGTGCCTGCCGCCTTCTTCGCTGATTTGCTCGGCCCCAACCGTAAATTCTCCTCCTGCTTCTACAAGACCGGCGCGACCACCTTGCGGGAGGCGGAGGAGGAGGCGCTGCGCCAGACCGTCGAGCATGCCGGCCTGGCCGACGGCCAGGCCATCCTCGAGCTCGGCTGCGGCTGGGGCTCGCTGTCCCTGTGGATGGCGCGGCAGTTTCCGCACGCCAGGGTGACGGCGGTCGCGACCTCACAGGCGCAACGCGCTTATGTCGAGGAGGAGGCGCGGCTGCGCGGATTGCTCAATCTGCGCGTGGTCACGGCCGACATGAACGTGTTCGCGCCCGAGGGGCAGTTCGACCGCATCGTCTCGGTCGAGATGTTCGAGCAGATGAGCAACTGGCGCAAGCTGATGACGCGCGCGCGGTCATGGCTCACGCCGGAGGGGCGGTTCTTCATGCACGTCGTTACCCACCGTTCCGGCTCGCATTTGCTTGACCCCGCCGATCGCGACGACTGGATCGCGCAGCACCTCTATACAGGCGGGCTGATGCCGAGCCATCACCTCGTCAGGCAGTTCGACGATATCTTCGCGGTCGAGAAGGAATGGTGCTGGAGCGGGACGCATTACCAGCGCACCGCCAACGACTGGCTCGCCAATTTTGATGCGCATCGCGAGGCCATCGAGGCCGCCTTGCGCAGGGTCTATGGCGAGGAGGCCGCTCTCTGGATCCGTCGCTGGCGCTGGTTCCTGCTCGCGACATCGGGCCTGTTCGGTTACGCCGATGGAACCGAATGGGGCGTCAGCCACTACCGGATGAAGGCCGCCGAGTAATTGCGATGTTCCGTCGCAGCACGCGCCGGTGGACCCCGACTCACAATCAAGTGACACCGTAAAAGCCTTCTGATCTCAGCAGCATAAGCTGTGTGACAATGAGCCGCCCGCGCCATGCGTTGCATCGCAGCAGATGCATTCTATTTTGGCGGCATCAGTCGCGTGTAAAAGGTCCAGAACGGGCCGCGCGCGAGCACGATCAGTTTCAACAACATCGGGGCACCCCACTTCATGTCCGGACTTCGCGCGCGATCGGCATGCGTTGCAATGATGCTCGCGGCCCTTGCGCCGCTTCTGGCAGGCTGCGACGAATCCAGCTCCGCGGTGTCCGCCGCCCAGCCGCCCGCCCCTGACGTCAGCATCGTCGTCGTCAAGCCGCAGGCGCGCGCCGTGGTGCGCGAGCTGCCGGGCCGCATTGCGCCGACGCGGGTCTCCGACGTGCGGCCGCGCGTGTCCGGCATCGTGGTCGAGCGCCTGTTCCGCCAGGGCAGCGAGGTGAAGGCCGGCGATCCGCTCTACCGCATTGATCCGCGCCCGTTCGAGGTCGAGGTGATGGCGAATGAGGCCGCGCTGGCCAAGTCCGAAGCCGCATTGATGCAGGCCCGGCAGCAGGCGCATCGTATCGCCACCCTGACCAGGGATCGCGCCGCCCCCGAAGCCGAGAACGAGAAGGCGATCGCGGGCGAACGCCAGGCCCATGCCGAGGTCGAGGGCCGCAAGGCCGAGCTCGCGCGGGCCAAGCTCAATCTCGACTATGCCACCGTGCGCGCGCCGATCGACGGCGTGGTCGGTGCGGCCCTCGTCAGCGAGGGCGCGCTCGCCGTGCAGAACGAGACCAATCTCGCTACCATCCAGCAGCTCGATCCGATCTATGCCGACTTCACCCAGTCGGTGACCGAGCTCAACCAGCTCCGCCGTGCCTTTGAGACCGGCGACCTCGAGCGCATCGCCGCCGATGCCGCCAAGGTGCGCCTGGTGCTCGACGACAACACCATCTATTCGCTCGACGGCAAGCTGCTGTTCTCCGACGCCAAGGTCGACGCCCACACCGGGCAGGTGACGTTGCGCGGCGAGTTCCGCAATCCCAAGCGCGAGCTGCTGCCGGGAATGTACGTCCGCGTCCGCATCGATCAGGGTCTCGATTCCGACGCGATCGCGGTGCCGCAGCAGGCGATCCAGCGCAACGGCGGCGGCGGCAGCGAGGTGTTCGTCGTCAAGGACGACAACCACATCGCGGTGCAGCCGGTGCGCACCGGATCGGTGCAGGACGGCCTCTGGTTCGTCACCGAAGGCCTGAAGGCCGGCGACAAGGTCGTGGTCGAAGGCTTCCAGAAATTCGCGGCCGGCGACAAGGTCCAGCCGCAATCCTGGTCCGAGGCGGACGCGACCGCGGACAACCGGCACGCCCTCAAGCTCACGCGGTAACGCGTTCGCGCAGCAAGTGTTGTCCTCATCCTGAGGAGCCCGCTGGAAGCGGGCGTCTCGAAGGATGGCCGCGGGAGAGAGCCCGGGCCTTCATGGTTCCCGCGGCGATGCGCAGCATCGTCCGGAGCGCGCGTTCCGCGCTCCTCACCATGAGGATCTAACGAAACAACGAGGATAAACGGCCAATGCCGAGTTTCTTCATCGACAGGCCGATCTTCGCCTGGGTGGTTGCGCTGTTCATCTGCTTGATCGGTGCGATCGCGGTGCCGCTGCTGCCGATCGCGCAATATCCGATCATCGCCCCGCCCTCGATCTCGGTCTCGACCAGCTATCCCGGCGCCTCGCCGGAAAACCTCTACAACAGCGTCACGCGGCTGATCGAGGAGGAGCTCAACGGCGCCGCCAACATCCTCAATTTCGAATCAACCAGCGACTCGCTCGGCCAGGTCGAGATCATCGCCAATTTCCAGCCGGGCACCGATACCAGCGCCGCCTCGGTCGAGGTGCAGAACCGCATCAAGCGCGTCGAGGCGCGCCTGCCGCGCGCGGTGATGCAGCAGGGCATCCTGATCGAGGAAGCCTCCAGTGCGGTGCTGCAGATCATCACGCTGAACTCGACCGACGGCAGCCTGGATGAAGTCGGCCTCGGCGACTTCATGATCCGCAACGTGCTCGGCGAGATCCGCCGCATTCCCGGCGTCGGCCGCGCCACGCTCTATTCGACCGAGCGCAGTCTTCGTGTCTGGGTCGATCCCGCAAAACTCGTCGGCTACGGGCTGACCGCCGACGACGTCAACAAGGCCATCACCGCGCAGAACGCGCAGGTCGCTTCCGGCAGCATCGGCGCCGAGCCGTCGACGTCGAGCCAGCGCACCTCGGCGCTGGTGCTGGTCAAGGGCCAGCTGTCGTCGCCGGACGAGTTCGGCGCCATCATCCTGCGCGCCAATGCCGACGGCTCGACCGTGCGCCTGCGCGACGTCGCGCGCATCGAGGTCGGCGGCCTCAGCTATCAGTTCAACACGCGTCTCGACGGCAAGCCGACCGCCGGTCTTTCGGTGCTGATGTCGCCGACCGGCAATGCGCTGGCCACCGCGAGTGCGGTCGAAGCCAAGATGAAGGAGCTGTCGCGCTTCTTCCCGGCCAACATCAGCTACGAGATCCCCTACAACATCACGCCCGTGGTCGAAGCCTCGATCAAGAAGGTGCTGTCGACCCTGGTCGAAGCCGTGGTGCTGGTGTTCGTGGTGATGTTCTTATTTCTGCAGAACATCCGCTACACCATCATTCCGACCATCGTGGTGCCGGTGGCGTTGCTGGGCGCCTGCTCCACGCTGCTGCTCGCCGGCTACTCCATCAACATGCTCTCGATGTTCGGCATGGTGCTCGCGGTCGGCATCCTCGTCGACGATGCCATCGTCGTGGTCGAGAACGTCGAGCGCATCATGGCCGAGGAGGGCCTGCCGCCGAAGGAAGCGACGCGGAAAGCCATGTCGCAGATCACCGGAGCCATCATCGGCATCACCCTGGTGCTGATGGCGGTGTTCGTGCCGATGGCGTTTTTCCCGGGCTCGGTCGGCATCATCTACCGCCAGTTCTCGGTGACCATGGTCGCCGCGATCGGCTTCTCCGCGTTCCTGGCGCTGTCGTTGACGCCGGCGCTGTGTGCGACCCTGCTCAAGCCCGTCGAGGCCGGTCACGGTCATGCGAAGAGAGGCGTGTTCGGCTGGTTCAACCGCATGCTCGAAGGCGGCAAGGAGCGCTATTCGCGCACGGTCGGCTTCTCGCTGAACCGCACCGGCCGCCTGATGCTGGTCTATGCCGCGCTGCTGGTCGGCCTGTCCTGGGCCTTCGTCAACCTGCCCGGCGGCTTCCTGCCGGTCGACGACCAGGGCTTCGTCACCACCGACGTGCAGACGCCATCGGATTCGTCCTATGCCCGCACCGAGGCCGTGATCGAGAAGGTGGAGAAATATCTGGCACAGCGGCCGGGCGTCGACAACGTGACCTTCCTCACCGGCTTCAGCTTCTCCGGCCAGGGCATGAACACCGCGCAGGCCTTCATCACCTTGAAGGACTGGTCGGAGCGCGGGCCTAACGATTCCGCTGCTGCGATCGTCAACGACATCAACCGCGACCTGGGCTCGTCGATCCGCGACGCAAAGATCTCGGCGCTGCAGCCGCCGCCGATCGACAATCTCGGCAACTCGTCCGGCTTCTCGTTCCGCCTGCAGGACCGCGGCCAGAAGGGCTATCAGCAATTGATGCGCGCCGCCGACCAGCTGATCGCGGAGGCCAATGCCAGCCCGGTGCTGCAGAAGGTCTATATCGAAGGCCTGCCCGAGGCGGGGGTGGTCAATCTCATGATCGACCGCGAGAAGGCCGGCGCGTTCGGCGTCACCTTCGAGGACATCAACAACACCATCTCGACCAATCTCGGCTCGAACTACATCAACGACTTCCCGAACCGCGGCCGCATGCAGCGCGTCGTGGTGCAGGCGGACGCGCGCGACCGCATGCGGACCGAGGACATCCTCAATTACAACGTCAAGAACAGCCGCGGCCAGCTGGTGCCGTTCTCGTCCTTTGCGACGGTGGAATGGGCGCGCGGCCCGACGCAGATCGCCGGCTTCAACTATTATCCGGCGGTGCGCATCTCCGGTGAAGCCAGGCCCGGCTTCACCTCGGGCGACGCCATTTCGGAAATGGAGCGGCTTGCCGGCCGCCTGCCGCGCGGCTTCGGCTATGAATGGACCGGACAGTCGCTGCAGGAAAAGCTGTCGGGCTCGCAGGCGCCGTTCCTGCTCGCACTGTCGGTGTTCGTGGTGTTCCTGTGCCTCGCCGCGCTCTACGAGAGCTGGACCATTCCGCTCGCGGTGCTGCTCACCGTGCCGCTCGGCATCGTCGGCGCGGTCGCGGCTGCGACGCTGCGGAGCCTGCCCAACGACGTCTATTTCACCGTCGGCCTGATCACCATCATCGGCCTTGCGGCCAAGGACGCGATCCTGATCATCGAGTTCGCGAAAGACCTGCGGAAAGAAGGCAAGCCGCTGGTCGAAGCCACCATCGAAGCCTGCCGCCTGCGCTTCCGCCCGATCCTGATGACCGGCCTCGCCTTCATCTGCGGCGTGCTGCCGATGGCTATCGCCCACGGCGCCGGCGGCGCCAGCCAGCAGGCGCTCGGCTCAGTCGTGATGGGCGGCATGATCGCGGTCGTGATCCTGGCACTGTTGATGGTGCCGGTGTTCTTCGTCTCGGTGCAGCGCGTGCTGGCGGGCGATAGGGAGAAGAAGGGCGCGAAGGAGGGTGAGGCGTACGGGCCGCCTGAGCCAGCAAGCGCCGGCCGCTGACATTTCTCTCCGTCATTCCGGGGCGCGCGTAGCGCGAGCCCGGAATCCATCGTGCCACCATTGATGCGGCTCAATGGATTCCGGGCACGCGCCAGGAGGCGCGCCCCGGAATGACGAGCGGAGCTTGCCTTCTCGGCTTCGTCGATCCAGACTGCATCCCTGGATTGAAAGCATGTGCAATTCGCGCCACGACTGCACAGCCAGCCTGCCGATTGAGAGCACCTGATGCGTCCGACCGATATTGCGATCTCGAACTATCGCTCGATCCGGCGGCTCTCCCTACCAATCCACCCCCTGTCCGTCTTCGTGGGGGAAAATGGCGTCGGCAAATCCAATCTCTACAAGTCCCTGTCGCTGTTGCGCGACGCGGCGACCGGGCGGATCACGCGCACGATCGCCGAGGAGGGCGGTCTGAATTCAGTTTGCTGGTCAGGCATCCGCAAACGGGGCGAGGATGGACGACTGCGATTATCGGCCAGATTCGATCGCTTGAAATATTCCATTGAGATCGGATTTCCCAGCCCGGTTGCGGCAGCGTTTGCCGGCGAGCCGATGATCAAGGAAGAGAGTATCGAGGCGACGCAGGGCAAACGAACGGTTCTGCTGATGGAGCGGAAGAATTCGCTCGTCAGCCTCCGCAGCGACAGCGGCGCATGGAGCAGCCACAAGGATGCTGTGCTGCCGTCGGAGCCGGCGCTTGCGGGCTTCTTCAACGGCAAGGAATGCCCTGAAATCGATTTGATCAGAAGCGCAATGCTGGGCTGGCGTTTCTATCACGACTTTCGCACCGATCCGGCGTCACCGATACGAAAGCCTTGCCTCGCGATCACGACGCCCTCGCTCAGTGCCGATGGAAGCGACCTGGCCGCGGCCCTGGCGACACTCTATACCATCAGGGAAGACGCAACCGACTTGCAGGACGCGATCCAGGATGCCTTCCCGGGCGCAGAGCTCCGCGCGTGGGAAAGAAACGGCTCGTGTGAATTCGATCTGCAACTCGAGGATATGCCGCGTCCGTTTGGGGCGCATGAACTGTCCGACGGCACGCTGAAATACATTTGCCTGCTCGCCGTGTTCATGGGCTATCGGCTGCCACCGTTCATCGCGCTGAACGAACCAGAAACCAGCCTGCATCCGTCGCTGCTGGCGCCGTTGGCCCGGCTGATCGTCAAGGCATCGGGCCGGGCCGACATCTGGATCGTCACCCACTCGGAGCAGTTGATGAAGGCCTTGCGAAACGAGAGCTCGGTCCCGCTTCGCCGGGTGATCAAGTCAAAAGGCGCCACCATGATCGAGGGCCTGACCCTCGGCGGTGAGTACCGGGACGAGGAGTCCGACGATGACAACGCTTGATCGCTGCGGGTCGAGCCAACGCAAGTCAAGCCGTAAGGCAACCTGTCATGCCCCGCGAAGGCGGGGCATCCAGTACGCCGACGGCCTACCGATCAATCGCAGCCGTCTCGGAATACTGGATCGCCCGGTCAAGCCGGGCGATGACGGCGGAGTGTAAGGGGCGGCCGTCGCGCTACGCCGGCTTCCGCAAAATCTTCACCAGCTCCCCGTGCACGTACTCATTGCCGCACACGACGTGCCCCGTGACCAGCGGGTCCCCCGGCGTCGCAATGTCGCTCACCGTCCCCCCCGCTTCGCGCACCATCAGCATACCGGCGGCGATGTCCCAGGATTGCAAATCGCGCTCCCAATAGCCGTCGAGGCGGCCGGCGGCGACGAAGGCGAGATCGAGCGAGGCGGCGCCGAAGCGGCGGAGGCCGGCGACGCGGTCCTGGATCGCGGTCATCTCGCGGCGGAATTCCTCGTGATCGCCGCGGCCGATATGGGGCAGGCCGCAGGCCACCACGCATTCATTGAGCTGGCGGCGGCCGGCGACGCGCAGGCGCTGGTCGTTGAGGAAGGCGCCCTTGCCGCGCTCGGCGATGTAGAGCTCGTCATTGGCGGGGTTGTAGATCACGCCGGCGATCACGGTGCCTTCGCGGGCGAGGCCGATCGAGATGGCGAATTGCGGGATGCCGTGCAGGAAGTTGGTGGTGCCGTCCAAGGGATCGACGATCCAGGTGTGGCTCTTGTCGGTGCCCTCGCGCTGTCCCCCTTCCTCGCCGATGAAGCCGTAGCCGGGGCGGGCCTTGGCGAGGTCCTGGTAGAGGATCTCCTCGGCGCGCTTGTCGGCGAGCGAGACGAAATTGGCCGGCCCCTTCAACGAGACCTGGAGATGCTCGATCTCGCCGAGATCGCGCTTGAGGCTGCGGCCGGCGCGGCGCGCCGCCTTGACCATGACGTTGATAGTGGCGGAATACAGCATGTGCTTCTGGTCTTGATCGGGAGAGGGGCGCGGAAAAACGCCTGTTTGGGGGACTGGGTGCCCCGTGAGGGGCCCCGCGTCAAGTCATTTGGACCCGAGCCACTTCCTGGCGGCGGCCTCGGCCTTGGCGCGGTCATCGGCCGGCAGATCGGAGAGCTGCTTGTCGAGCTCGGGGTCGCCCTTGCCTGATGTCTTGGCCACCAGGTGCCATTTGAAGCCCTCGATCTTGTCCATGGGCGTGCCCACGCCGTTGATCAGCACCCATGCGAGGCGGTTCTGCGCGATCGCGCTGCCCTGGCGGGAGGCCTTGCGGAGCAGGGCGACGGCGGCCGGCTGGTTCTTCGGCGTGCCGGTGCCGTTGAACATCGCGATGGCATATTCGACCTCGGCATCGACATTGTCGGCGAGCGAGGCGGCCTGCAGGAGCCGCACCGCGCGTTCGGGGTCCTTCGGCACGCCGGTGCCTTCCTTGTAGAAGGTCGCGAGCGCGTATTGCGCTTCGGGCAGGCCTGCATCGGCGGCCTGGCGCAGCAGCTCCGCCGAACGCCTGATGTCCTGCGGCAGCGTCTGGCCGTCCAGGTAGAGCAAAGCGAGGTTGTAGGCCGCCTTGGGCTCGCCGAGCTTGGCGGCGGAAGCCATCAGCCTGACCGCCTCGCTTTTGTCGACCGGGCCGCCGCGGCCGGAGATGCGCAGCATGGCGAGCGCGAACATCGCCTCGCGATCGCCGGCATCGGCGGCGCGCTTGTACCACTCGGCCGCTTTCGCGTAATCGCGCCGGATGCCCATGGCGTTGGAATAGAGCTCGCCGAGCATGGTCATCGCCTTGGCATCGCCGGCTTGCGCGCGCATCATGGCGAGCTCGAACGCGGTCTTGTACTGGCCGCGCTGATACGCGCCGAACACGAGGTCGACGTTGGGATCGTCGGGCGGCGGCGCGGGGATCACGGTTGCCGGCTTGGGCGAGGCGGACGGCTTGGGAGATGGCGAGGGTTTCGGCGCCGGCGCTGCCTCCTTCTTCTTGGCAGGGGCGGGCGGCTTCGGCTTCTGCTTCTCTGCCGGTGCGCTCGGCGTCGTCGCCGGCGGGGTGATCTGCAGCTGCGCGGTCGCGGGCCCTGTCAGCAGCAGCGTGGCCAGCATGGTGATGCACGGGAGCTTCATGTCGGGCGCTAGCCGTGCTCCTGGCTCGCAGGATTTTGGCTCGCAGGATTTTGGCCGGCCAGCGCCGTCGCATGCGCCTTCTTGATCGCGGCATCGACCTCGATCAGTGCGGCCTTGGGCCCGCGCGGGTCGGCCCAGATGAAGTCGCCGACCAGCACGAAATCGGCGCCGCTACGGGCGAAATCGTGGGCTTCTTCCAGCGAGGTGGCAAAGCCGACGCAGGGCGGCTCGAACAGCTCGGCCCACCAGTCGAGCCGTTCCGCGATCGCCTGGGCGGAGGGCCGCTGGCCTTTCGCATCGGGCTCGCCGAACAGCACGTAATCCGCGCCCATCTCGCCCGCATCCATGGAATGGTGTCGCGTCGTCAGCCCGCCGACACCGGCGATGCGATCTGGCTTGAGCGACGGCAGCGCCTCCTTCATCGCGGCGATGCCGGGCAGGTGTGCGCCGTCGGCGCCGCCGCGCGCGACGATATCGGGATGGCCGTCGACGAGGAGTGCCGCGCCCGCCTTCTGCACCGGCGGCGCCAATGCCTTGACGCGCGAGGTCATGCTGCGCTGATCGGTTTCCTTCAGCCGCAGCAGCACGGCGGCGACGTCGGCGGACGCGATCAGCTCGGGCAGCTGTGCGACCAGCGTTGCGGGATCATCGACGACGGGCGTCGCGAGATAGAGACGCGGCGCCGGGCGCGGCGGAAGCGGTTTGTTCGACAAGGTCTACGCTGCCTTCTGTTCCAGGCTGCTTTGCCATTCGCCCTTGGAGGCGAGGCCGTTCATGCGCGCGCGATGGCTAAAGGCGCGCTGGCCGGCCGCGACGTTCTCAGGCCTCCCGGACCAGGCCTTCTGCGGCGCGGCCTGCAGCGCGCGGCCATAGGAGAAGGTCAGGCCCCAGGGCAGCGGACCGAGCTTGTGCATGGCGTTGAGATGCGCGGTCGCCTCCTCGTCCGACTGGCCGCCGGAGAGGAAGGCGATGCCGGGCACCGCCGCCGGCACGCAGGCCTTCAGCAGCCGTATCGTCTTCTCCGCGACCTCCTCGACGGAGGCCTGCTTTGCGCATTTCTTGCCAGAGATCGCCATGTTCGGCTTCAGCACCATGCCTTCGAGCGCGACGCGCTGGACGCGCAATTCCTGAAACGTCTTGTTGAGCACGCGCTGGGTGACGTCATAGCAGCGGTCGATGTCGTGGTCGCCGTCCATCAGCACCTCAGGCTCGACGATCGGCACGATCTGCGCCGCCTGGCACAGCGCGGCATAGCGCGCCAGCGCGTGGGCGTTGACGCTGATCGCGGTCATCGAGGGGATGCCGCTGCCGATGTCGATCACCGCGCGCCATTTGGCGAAGCGTGCGCCGCGCTCGTAATATTTCTTCAGGCGCTCGGCGAGCTTGTCGAGCCCGACGGTGACGAGCTCACCCGGGCACATCGGTAAGCCTTGCGTGCCTTCGTCGACCTTGATGCCGGGAATGGCGCCAGCCTGCTCGATCAGCTTGACCAGCGGCGTGCCGTCCTTGGCATTCTGCCAGATCGTCTCGTCATAGAGGATCACGCCGGAGATGTATTGGCTCATGGCGTCCTTGGAGCGAAACAGCATCTCGCGATAGTCGCGGCGGTTCTCTTCCGTCGATTCCACGCCGATTGCGTCAAAGCGCTTCTTGATGGTGCCGGAGGATTCGTCGGCGGCAAGGATGCCCTTGCCCGGCGCGACCATGGCGGTCGCGATTCTGTTGAGCTCAGTCAGATTCATCGAGAGGTCCTCCCAAAACGATTCTGCCCTTGCCCGTGAAAATAGACCGTTCTCGGGCAATTGCCGAGTTATCGTTCGTCGCAGGGTAAAGGGTCTTTCTGTCATTCCGGGATGCGCCGAAAGGCGCAGGCCCGGAATCCATAACCCCAGGCTGTGGTTATGGATTCCGGGCCCACGCTTCGCGTGTCCGGGAATGACGGGAGGATATGACGGAGGCCTTACGCCACCTTCGGGTCCAGCTCGCCCTTGGCATAGCGCTTGGCCATCTCGGCGGTGGTCAGCACCTTCTTGATCTTGGAGGCCTGGCCTGCGGTGTTGAACTCCTGCAGGCGCTGCTTGCACAGCTTGGTCATCGCCTCCATCGCCGGCTTCAGGTACTTGCGCGGATCGAACTCTTCCGGGTTGTCCTTCAGCACTTTGCGGATCTGGCCGGTCATGGCCATGCGGTTGTCGGTGTCGATGTTGATCTTGCGCACGCCGTTCTTGATGCCGCGCTGGATCTCGGCCACCGGCACGCCCCAGGTCGGCTTCATCTTGCCGCCATAGGCGTTGATGATGTCCTGCAGGTCCTGCGGCACCGAGGAAGAGCCGTGCATGACGAGATGCGTGTTCGGCAGCTTGCGGTGGATCTCCTCGATCACGTTCATGGCGAGGATGTCGCCGTCGGGCTTGCGGGTGAATTTGTAAGCACCGTGCGAGGTGCCCATTGCGATCGCGAGCGCGTCGACCTTGGTCTCCTGCACGAACTTCACGGCCTCGTCCGGATTGGTCAGCAGCTGGTCGTGGCTGAGCTTGCCTTCGGCGCCGTGGCCGTCTTCCTTGTCGCCCATGCCGGTTTCGAGCGAGCCGAGCACCCCGAGCTCGCCCTCGACCGAGATGCCGCCGAGATGGGCCATGTCGGTCACGGTCTTGGTGACGCCGACATTGTAGCCCCAGTCGCCGGGGGTCTTGCCGTCGGCCTTGAGCGAGCCGTCCATCATCACCGAGGTGAAGCCGGCCTGGATCGCGGTCATGCAGGTCGCCGGCTCGTTGCCGTGGTCGAGATGCACGCAGACCGGAATGTGCGGATAGATTTCGGTCACCGCGTCCATCATGTGCTTGAGCATGACGTCGTTGGCGTAGGAGCGCGCACCGCGCGAGGCCTGGATGATGACGGGCGCATCGACCTGGTTGGCCGCGTCCATGATCGCCAGCGCCTGCTCCATGTTGTTGATGTTGAAGGCCGGTACGCCGTAATCGTTCTCCGCCGCGTGGTCGAGCAATTGACGTAACGTGATCCGAGCCATCTGTCTTTGTCTCCCGTTGGGGCCTGCAAGGGCCGCTTGATTACTTGCTACGCAGAACTTCAACGCCGGGCAGGGGCTTGCCTTCCATCCATTCAAGGAACGCGCCACCGGCCGTCGACACATAGGTGAAGTCACCGGCCACATGGGCCTGATTGAGCGCTGCGACGGTGTCGCCGCCGCCCGCGATCGAGATCAGCTTCTTGGCCTTGGTGCGCTCGGCTGCGTGCTTGGCGGCCGCGACCGTGCCGCGGTCGAACGGCTGCATCTCGAACGCGCCCAGCGGCCCGTTCCAGACCAGCGTCGCCGCATCGTCGATCGCGGCGTGGACGCGCGCAATCGATTGCGGGCCGACGTCGAGGATCATGCCGTCGGCCGGGATCGCATCGAGGCCATAGGCATGCGACGGCGCGTTGGCGGCGAAGTGATAGGCGACGGTGGCGTCGACGGGGAGGATGATGGCGCAATTGGCGGCTTCAGCCTTCTCCATGATGCGCAGCGCGGTCGGTGCGAGATCCTTCTCGGCCAGCGACTTGCCGACCGCGACGCCCTGTGCGTGCAGGAAGGTGTTGGCCATGCCGCCGCCGATCACCAGCGCATCGACCTTGTTCACGAGATTTTCGAGCAGGTCGATCTTGGTCGAGACCTTGGCGCCGCCGATGATGGCGATGACAGGCTTGGTCGGCGAGCCCAGCGCCTTCTCCAGCGCGTCCAGCTCGGCCTGCATGGTGCGGCCGGCATAGGCCGGCAGCTTGTGGCCGAGGCCTTCGGTCGAGGCGTGGGCGCGGTGCGCGGCCGAGAACGCGTCATTGACCCAGATGTCGCCGAGCTTAGCGAGCTCCGCGACGAAGGCGGGATCGTTCTTTTCCTCTTCCTTGTGGAAGCGGGTGTTTTCGAGACAGAGAATGTCGCCGTCGTTCAGGGCTGCAACCGCCTTGGCCGCGGGCTCGCCGATGCAATCCTCGGCAAACGCAACGGGCTTCTTCACCACCTTCGCCAGCGCCTCGGCAACGGGCCTCAGCGAGTCCTTGGCGTCGCGGCCCTTCGGCCGGCCGAAATGCGCGAGCAGGATGACCTTGCCGCCCTTGTCCGCGATCTCGGTGATGGTCGGCGCAACGCGCTCGAGCCGGGTGGCGTCGGTGACGCGCCCGTTCTCCATGGGCACGTTGAGGTCGACGCGCAGCAGCACGCGCTTGCCCTTCACGTCGACGTCATCGAGGGTACGGAATTTGTTGGTCATCGGAGGCCCTTGTCCCGGGCGCATAGCGGCGCGGAGTGCCGCTGTGCAGAACCGGGACCCACGTTGCGGCGAGTCCCGCGGTTAAGATGGGTCCCGGCTCTGCGGAGCAGCGCAAGCGCGCTGCGCCGCGTCCGGGACACGAAGACCTTGGCTTAGATCACCTTCGCCAGCGCGACGGCGGTGTCCGCCATGCGGTTCGAGAAGCCCCACTCGTTGTCGTACCAGGACATCACGCGTACCAGCGTGCCGTTCTGCACCTTGGTCTGGTCCTCGTGGAAGGTCGAGGAGTGCGGGTCGTGGTTGAAGTCGATCGAGACGTTGGGCGCGCTGGTGTAGCCGAGGATGCCCTTGAGCTGCTGCTCGCTGGCGCGCTTCATCGCCGCGTTGACTTCCTTGGCGTCGGTTGAGCGCTTGGCGACGATCTTGAGGTCGACGACCGAGACGTTCGGGGTCGGCACGCGGATCGCGACGCCGTCGAGCTTGCCCTTCAGCTCGGGCAGCACGAGGCCGATCGCTTTCGCGGCACCGGTCGAGGTCGGGATCATCGACATCGCAGCGGCGCGGCCGCGGTAGAGATCCTTGTGCAGCGTGTCCAGCGTCGGCTGGTCGCCGGTATAGGCGTGGATCGTGGTCATGAAGCCGGTCTCGATGCCGACGAGATCGTTCAGCACCTTGGCGACCGGCGCGAGGCAGTTGGTGGTGCAGCTGCCGTTGGAGACGACCAGATGATCCTTGGTCAGCGTGTCGTGGTTGACGCCGTAGACGATGGTGGCGTCGGCGCCGTCGGCGGGCGCGGAAACCAGCACGCGCTTGGCGCCGGCGGTCAGATGCGCGCTGGCCTTGTCCTTCGAGGTGAAGATGCCGGTGCATTCCAGCGCGATGTCGACGCCGAGTTCCTTCCAGGGCAGCTTCGAGGGATCGCGCTCGGCGGTCACCTTGATCTTGCCGTTGCCGAGGCTGATGGAATCGCCGTCGACGGTGACGGTGCCGGGGAAGCGGCCATGGACGCTGTCGAAGCGGAGGAGATGGGCGTTGGTCTCGACCGGGCCGAGGTCGTTGATGCCGACGACCTCGATGTCCTTGCGGCCTGACTCGGCGATAGCCCGCAGGACGTTGCGGCCGATGCGGCCAAAACCGTTAATTCCGACGCGGACTACCATGTTTCGTCTCCTTCAATGACCGTTGTCATCCCGCACAACGCGCTATACGCGCCTGCGAGGGTTTTTTAGGGGCGGACGCCCGGTTCGGCCGGGCGGTGCTTGATCATATGAGAGATTAGGTAGTCCTTTTTTGCGGCAAGCTCAACTCTCAGGAAACGCGCTTCAGCACAGCGTTAACCGCGGCCTCGGCGGTAATGCCGAAATGCTTGTAAAGCTCCTTGGCAGGGCCGCTTTCGCCGAACGAATGCATGCCGATGAATTCGCCATCCTGGCCGATCACGGCATCCCAGCCCCAGCGAACCGCGGCCTCGATCGCAATCTTCACCGGCGCGTTGCCGATGATGGCGGCGCGCTTCGCCTCTGGTTGCGCTAACAACAGCTCGAGCGAGGGAACGGAGACAACGCGCGAGGCGACGCCGCGTTCCGCCAGCTGCTTCTGGGCCGCGACCGCGATCTCGACCTCGGAGCCGGAGGCGAACAGCGTCGCCTTGGCTTCGCCCTGGGCGGCGACCAGTTCATAGGCACCGGCCGCGCAAGGGTTATCGTTCGGTGCGGTGGTCCGCAGCTGCGGCAGGTTCTGCCGCGTCAGCGCCAGCACGGTCGGGCCGTCGACGCGGTTGAGCGCGAGCTCCCAGCACTCGGCGACCTCCATGGCATCGCAGGGACGGAACACGCGCATGTTGGGAATGGCTCTGAGCGCAGCGAGATGCTCGACCGGCTGATGGGTCGGGCCGTCTTCGCCGAGGCCGATCGAGTCATGGGTCATGACGTAAACGACGCCGGAGCCCATCAAGGCGGCAAGGCGCATTGCAGGCCGCGCGTAATCGGTGAACACCAGGAAGGTCGCGCCGTTCGGCGCGAAGCCGCCATGCAGGAAAATTCCGTTCATCGCGGCGGCCATGCCATGCTCGCGGATGCCGTAATGGATGAAGCGGCCCTTCGGCGTCTTGGCCGAGAAGGCGGTCGCCGATTTCGCCTTGTTGTTGTTGGAGCCGGTGAGGTCGGCCGAGCCGGCGAGGAATTCCATCGGCATGGCGCCGGCGATGACTTCGATCACGGCTTCCGAGGATTTGCGGGTTGCCGCGGTCATCGGCTTTTCCAGCAGCTCCTTCTTGTAAGCGCGCACGGCCTTGGCGAGCGAAGCGGGACGCTCATGACGCAGGCGGCGCTCGAACTCGGCGCGCTTGCGGCTGCCGAGCTCGCCGAGGCGTGCTTCCCATTCCTGTCGCGCCGCCGCGCCGCGGCTGCCGGCTGCGCGCCACGCCTTCAGCACGTCGTCGGCGACCGCGAACGGCTCGAGCGAGATGCCGAGATTTTCCTTGGCGGCCTTGAGCTCGTCGGCGCCGAGCGCCTCGCCGTGCACCTTCGACGTGCCTTGCTTGTGCGGCGCGCCGAAGCCGATCGTGGTGCGGCAGGCGATCAGCGTCGGCTTGCTGGATTTTTGCGCGCGGGTGATCGCAGCCGCGATCGCGGCCTGGTCCTGGCCGTCGATCTTCTCGGCAGCCCAGCCCGCGGACTTGAAGCGCTTCACCTGATCGACGGAATCGGCGATCGAGGTCGGGCCGTCGATCGAGATGCCGTTGTCGTCGTAGAGCACGATCAGCTTGTTGAGCTTCCAGTGCCCGGCCATCGCGATCGCTTCCTGCGACACGCCTTCCATCAGGTCGCCGTCGGAGGCGAGCACATAGGTGTGGTGGTCGACGATCTTCTTGCCGAACTCGGCCGCCAGCATCTTCTCGGCGAGCGCCATGCCGACCGCAGTCGAGATGCCCTGGCCGAGCGGGCCGGTGGTGGTCTCGATGCCGTTGGTGCGGAAGTTCTCGGGGTGGCCGGGGGTCAGCGAGTCGACCTGGCGGAACTGCTTGATCTGGTCCAGCGTCATCTCGGCATTGCCGGTGAGATACAGCAGCGAATAGAGCAGCATCGAGCCGTGTCCGGCCGAGAGCACGAAGCGGTCGCGGTCCGGCCAGGCGGGCGCGGCGGCATCGAATTTCAGGAACTGCGTGAACAGCACGGTGGCGATGTCGGCGGCGCCCATCGGCAGGCCGGGATGGCCCGATTTCGCCTTCTCGACAGCGTCCATCGAAAGGCCGCGGATCGCGTTGGCCATACGGGTGTGATCGACCTGCGTCATGTCTGAAAATCCGTCTGAAAAGAGGCGCTTGGCGATGGTTGCCCGCGCGGGGAGGAGCCTGGCGGCCACTGAAGGTCGGGGCTGGGATAGCACCTCGGTTCCGGGAGTCCAAGGCAATCAAACGCCGGTTTGGCCGCAAAAGTTGCCCGTGTGGACATCGGTTTCCGTTCGGATCGCGCCGGGCGGAATGGACGGATCACGACGTCATCCCGATAGATCGGTGCATAGTTTCGCGGCGGCGTTGCGCTTGGCTAGCTTGCCACGTAAATTTCTGCTTCTAACCGCTTGCCGAACCGAGTCTTTTGCCGGACGGCAAGCTCCAGGGAAAGGCCACTGGGCAAAGGCCGCCAGGTTCCGCCGCTAGCTGCATGAACGATCGCGTATCCAACAGTTCCGCCATGACGGAGTCTTCCGCCGTCGAGATCGAGATTGCGACCCGCAGACTCATGGCGGCGCTCGACGCGCTCGAAAGTGCGGTGGAGCGGCGGCGCGACGCCGATCGCGACGAGAACGAGCTTGCGGCGCGAATCCAGGCGCTCGGCGCGGATCGCTCGCGTCTTGCCGACGAGCTCGACGGTGCGCTGGTGAAGGCACGCAAGCTCGAGCGCACCAATCGCGAGATCTCCGACCGGCTGGATTCCGCGATCGTCACGATACGCTCGGTGCTCGATACCGGAGAGGACGGATGAGCCACATCAACGTCACCATCAACGGCCGGCAATACCGCATGGCCTGCGAGGAGGGCCAGGAGGTGCGGCTGCTCAAGCTCGCCGAAACGCTGGAGACGCGCATCCAGTCGCTGCGCGGAAAATTCGGCGAGATCGGCGATGCGCGTCTCACCGTGATGGCCGCGCTGACCGTGTGCGACGAGCTGATCGACACCACCAACCGCGTCCGCACCCTCGAGCAGGAATTGACCGAGCTCAGGGATTTCCGCAACGCCGCCGTCGAGCGCGCCAGGATGACGCAGACCGCGGTGGTGAACGCGCTGAACGCCGCCGCCGAGCGCATCGAGAAGTCGACGCAGGTGCTGAACCGGACGGTAGGCAACGGCATCGCGATCGGGTAGGGAGAGCCTCGATAGTCGCCGCGACGTCGGTGCGCTCCCTCCCCCGCTTGCGGGGGAGGGTTGGGGAGAGGGTGTCTCCACGGGCGAGAATCCCCAAGAGGTGAGAGCCCTCTCCCCAACCCTCTCCCGCAGGCGGGAGAGGGAGTTCACCTCCCTCGTGGCTCATAGGTCGCTTCATTACACCGAAGCGCCCCCGCTCGTTGCACTGGCGATTCGTCAGTATCGTTGTTACATTGCCTCCGCGAGGCTGCGACGTGCGTCAGGAGCCATATATCCCCGGGGCCTTATCGATCCTTTAGGGAACTGTCCCTGGCCGGGCCCGTGGGCTCGGACATATGGTGCCCACCTACTTTCGTAGGGAACTCCGGGATCGAGTGCTTCAACGGCGTCCGCGGCTTCGCACTTGATGTCTGCTTGGTTTGTACCTGTTGAATCGACTGCGGCCGGTTCGGCAGGTGTCATTCCCCGCGAAAGCGGGGAATCCAGTACGCCGCGGCCTTTGTGTGAATCACGACCGCCTCTGGAATACTGGATCACCCGCTTTCGCGGGTGATGACGAAGGGACCGAGCCCGCATGTCCAACTCCAAAGCCGAGCTCCGAGCCAAAGCCCTCGCCAAGCGCGACGCGCTGAGCGAGAAGAAGCGCGCCACTGCCGCCGCAAAGCTCGCCAAGCGCGGGCTGCCGTTCACGCTGCTGCCGGGCAGCATCGTCTCCGGCTATTCGCCGATCCGCAGCGAGATCGATCCGATGCCACTGTTGAAGAAGCTCGCGGAAGAGGGCGCCAGGCTCGCGCTGCCCTGCGTCACCGCGCGCGGCCAGTCGCTGATCTTCCGTCTCTTCCATCCGAACGACCGCCTGATGCTCGGCCCGCTCGGCATTCCCGAGCCGTCGCCGGCCGCCGCCGAAGTGATCCCCGACATCATGCTGACGCCGCTCGCCGCCTTCGACCGCCTCGGCCATCGCATCGGCTATGGCGCGGGCCATTACGATTTCACCTTTGCGCATTTGCGCAAAACCAAGCACATCGTCGGCATCGGCCTTGCGTTTGCAGCGCAGGAGATCGAGGCGGTTCCGGCACTATCCCACGACGTGGCGCTGGATTATGTGCTAACGGAATCGGACGTGTTCGATTTCCGGAGTTCTGAAGTTGCGCATTCTCTTCGTGGGTGATGTCGTCGGCCGTAGCGGACGCGAGGCCGTCTCCGAATATCTGCCCGGCATGGTCAAGGACTGGTCGCTCGATCTCGTCGTCGTCAACGGCGAGAATTCGGCCGGCGGCTTCGGCATCACGGAAGCGATCTACCAGGAGTTTCTCGAGGCCGGCGCCGACGCGGTGACGCTCGGCAATCACTCCTGGGACCAGCGCGAGGCCCTCGTCTTCATCGAGCGCGCCGACCGCCTGGTGCGCCCCGCCAACTATCCGCGCGGCACGCCCGGCCGTGGCGCCGCCTTGGTCGAGACCAAGAACGGCAAGCACGCGCTCGTCGTCAACGCGCTGGGCCGCGTCTTCATGACCCCGTTCGACGATCCCTTCGCCGCACTCGAGCGCGAGTTGGGGGCCTGTCCGCTCGGTGTTGCCGCCGACGCCATCGTCGTCGACTTCCATTGCGAGGCGACCAGCGAGAAGCAGGGCATCGGCTTCTTCTGCGACGGCCGCGCCAGCCTCGTCGTCGGCACCCACACGCATGTGCCGACCGCCGATCATCAGATCCTCGCAGGCGGCACCGCCTACATGACCGACGCCGGCATGACCGGCGATTACGATTCCATCATCGGCATGCAGAAGGAAGAACCGCTGCGCCGGTTCACATCAGGAATTCCGTCGAGCCGCTTCGAGCCCGCCGCAGGCGCCGCGACGCTCAGCGGCGTCGCCGTGGAGACGGATGACGCAACGGGGCTCGCGCTGAAGGTCGCCCCGGTGCGCGTCGGTGGAAGGCTGGAGCCGACAACGCCGAAGTTCTGGTTGAGCTGAACGGCCGCGCGGCAAGCACCGCTGCC